>NZ_BAAGVS010000011.1:0-114112 GCF_054780755.1 Modestobacter lapidis
CGGCCACGACGGCGGCCGGATCGTCTGCGAGGGCACCCCCGCCGCCCTCGTCACCGACCGCTCCACGCTCACCGGCGAGCATCTCGCCGCCTACGTCAGCACCTGACCGAGGCCCGCACGGGCATCGCGGGACGAGGAGATCGGTGCTAGGTCGACCGGGGGTCCGAGCCGAGCAGCTGCGGCAGCCAGAACAGCACCGCGGCGGCCAGCGCGGTGGCCACCAGGAAGCTGCCGGTGCCGCCCTCGCCGACGTAGGCCCAGAGCAGGCCGAGCACCGGGGCGAGGAACGGCAGCACGCCGTCCGCGCGGGCCTGCCGGGCCATCCCGATGTCCGGGGCGGCCGGGTCGACGCCCACCTGCCGCAGGTCACCGCGCGGGGCGCGGTCGCGCAGCCGGCCCGCCGGCCACACCTCGGTGCCGCCGACCACCGGCAGCACCAGGCGGTCCCGGCCGGTGTTCCCGTGCACCGTGATCCCGCTGTCCGGGGCCAGCCGCTCCAGCTCCGGCGCCCAGTGCACCGGTAGCCAGCGGAGCCCGGCCGGCGTGGCCAGCTCCAGCCAGCTGCGCACGACCAGGCCCTGCCGGCTCACCACGTGCGTGGCACGCACGGAGCCGGCCGGACGGCGGCGAAGCCGGGGCCGGCCGAGCAGCCGGCCGGCGGTGAGCGCGGTGACTCCGGCCAGGACGACGAGCAGGGCGACCAGCCCGAAGACCAGGTCGGCGACCGAGCCCGAGGCGGCGTCCCCGTCGGCGTGCACCACCACCGGTCCGTGGTCGTCAGCGGGGTCTTCCGCGGGGTCCTCGTCGGGGTCGTAACGCACGGTGAGCGCCGCGCCGGACGGGACGTCGGCCGGGCGGCGCAGCACCAGCTTGCCGGTCCGGTCGCGGCCCTCCGCGTCCCGGAAGGTCACCGTCAGCCCGCGGCCGTCCGGCGGGCCGCCGTCCGCGCTGACCGTGGCGGGCGCCGAGGCGGTGGCGGCGGCCAGCGGAGCCCGGGCGCCCGGCAGCCGGGCGGCGAGCACGCAGACCGCGACCAGGCCGACGACCAGCACCGGGACCAGCCCGAGCAGCAGCTGGCGGACCGCGCGGCGGTGCCGGCGCGGCCGGGTCGGGGTGCTCATCGCCGGCCATGCTCCCAGGCCGGGCGGCAGCGACCGGGTGTCCGCCGACGGCGCGGGTGTCCCGCCCGGTGCGGCGGGCTGGCTAGGCTGCTCGCCGTGGCCAGCATCGACGCAGTCGGCGCGCGAGAGATCCTCGACTCGCGCGGAAACCCCACCGTGGAGGTCGAGGTAGCCCTCGACGACGGGACGATCACCCGGGCAGCCGTCCCGAGCGGTGCCTCCACCGGCGCCTTCGAGGCGGTGGAACTGCGCGACGGCGGAAGCCGGTACAACGGCAAGGGCGTGACGCAGGCCGTCGACGGCGTGCTCGACGTCATCGGTCCCGAGCTCGTCGGCTTCGAGGCCTCCGAGCAGCGGCTGGTCGACCAGCGGCTGATCGACCTCGACGGCACGCCGGACAAGTCCCGGCTGGGCGCCAACGCCATCCTGGGCGTGAGTCTCGCCGTGGCGAAGGCCGCGGCCGAGTCCGCCGGGCTGCCCCTGTTCCGCTACGTCGGCGGCCCCTCGGCGCACCTGCTGCCGGTGCCGATGATGAACATCCTCAACGGCGGTGCGCACGCCGACAGCAACGTCGACGTCCAGGAGTTCATGATCGCCCCGATCGGGGCGGCGACCTTCGCCGAGGCGCTGGCCGTCGGCACCGAGACCTACCACGCGCTGAAGTCGGTGCTGAAGAAGCGCGGCCTGGCCACCGGCCTGGGCGACGAGGGTGGCTTCGCCCCGTCGCTGCCCAGCAACCGGGACGCCCTGGACCTGATCGTGGAAGCGGTGGAGAAGGCCGGCTACAGCGTCGGAACCGACATCGCCTTCGCCCTGGACGTGGCCGCCACCGAGTTCCACACCGACGGCGGATACGACTTCGAGGGGCAGACCCGGTCGGCCGGGTACCTCGTCGACTACTACAAGAGCCTGGTCGACGCCTACCCGATCGTCTCGATCGAGGACCCCCTCGACGAGGAGGACTGGGACGGCTGGGTGTCGATGACCGAGGCGCTCGGCGACCGCGTGCAGATCGTCGGCGACGACCTGTTCGTCACCAACCCCACCCGGCTCGCCGACGGCATCGGCCGCGGCGCGGCCAACGCGCTGCTGGTGAAGGTCAACCAGATCGGCACGCTCACCGAGACCCTCGACGCGGTCAACCTCGCCCACCGCTCCGGGTACCGCTCGATGATGAGCCACCGCTCCGGCGAGACCGAGGACACCACGATCGCCGACCTGGCGGTGGCCACCGACTGCGGCCAGATCAAGACCGGTGCCCCCGCCCGCAGCGAGCGGGTCGCCAAGTACAACCAGCTGCTGCGCATCGAGGAGGAGCTCGACGACGCCGCCCGCTACGCCGGCGCCGCCGCCTTCCCGAGGCTGGCTGCCGCCCGGTCCGCATGAGCACGTCGGCCCGTACCCGGCCGGGGAGGGCGGGGGGCAGCCGCCGCCGGGCCTCTTCCCGGCCGGTGCGGGCCGGCGCGCGCGGCGCGGTGGACAGCCGGCCGGGACGGCGGAGCACCCGCGGCCCGGCCCGCAGCCCCGGCCAACCCCGGCGCGGCCCCCGGTTCACCGGCCGGGCGGTACTGCTCGGCGCCCTGGTGCTGCTGCTCGCGATGACCCTCGCCGGACCGGTGCGGCAGTACGTCGCCGGCCGCCAGGAGCTGGCCGAGCTCGCGGCCCAGCAGGACGCGCTCACCCAGCGGGCCGCGGACCTGCAGGCCCAGCTGGATCGGCAGGCCGATCCCGCCTACATCGCGCAACGGGCCCGGGAACGGCTGACCTACGTGCTGCCCGGTGACCGGCTCGTCGTGGTGGGCGACGTCGGCGACGCCGGTACCGGCGCCGGCGACGAGGAGCTCCCCGCCCCGGGCACCGGCCGGGGCGCCCCGGTTCCCTGGTACACGGCGCTGCTGGAGTCGGTGGCCGCCGCCGACGGGTGACGGACCCCCTCGCCCCCACCACCGTGCTTTTTCGGG
Organism: Modestobacter lapidis; assembly: GCF_054780755.1. Classification (NCBI taxonomy): domain Bacteria; kingdom Bacillati; phylum Actinomycetota; class Actinomycetes; order Geodermatophilales; family Geodermatophilaceae; genus Modestobacter; species Modestobacter lapidis. The sequence goes on from NZ_BAAGVS010000011.1 coordinate 3,083, forward strand.
CTCAAGTACGCGTGCTTGAGCCCGAAAGAGCACGGGGTCAGGGGGAGGGGGCGTGCGGGGGCGCGGAGCGCCTGCCGCAGACTCGACCGGGTGAGTCACCCCGGAACCCGCCCGCCGCAGCCGGAACCCGTGTCCCCGGCCGAGCGGGCCGTCATCGGCCGGCAGCTCGGCCGTCCGCCCCGCGCGCTGGTCGGCGTCGCCCACCGGTGCCCGTGCGGCCAGCCCGACGTCGTCGAGACCTCGCCGCGGCTGGAGGACGGCACGCCCTTCCCGACGCTGTACTACCTCACCTGCCCGCGGGCGACGGCGGCCGCGAGCCGGCTGGAATCCACCGGCCGGATGCGCGACTGGCAGGACGACCTGGCCGCCGACCCGGAACTGTCGGCGGCCTACCTGGCCGCGCACGAGTCGTTCCTGGCCACCCGTGACGCTCGCGACGTGCTGCCCACCCGGGCCAGCGCGGGCGGGATGCCCGACCGGGTGAAGTGCCTGCACGCGCTGGCCGGGCACGCCCTGGCCGCCGGGCCCGGGGTGAACCCGATCGGTGACCGGGCGGTCGAGGAGATGGGCCGATGGTGGACGGCCGGGCCGTGCGCCGTGCCGTCCGCTGCTCCTCCGGCCCAGCCCGCCACCCCCGCCGACGGGGCCGCCGGCCGGCCGAGGAGTGGCGCGTGACCCGGGTCGCCGCCATCGACTGCGGCACCAACTCGATCCGGTTGCTCGTCACCGACGTCCCGCCTGAGGGGCCGCACCGCGACCTGCTGCGGCGGATGGAGGTCGTTCGTCTCGGCGAGGGCGTCGACGCCACCGGCCGGCTGGCCCCGCAGGCGATCGAGCGCACCCGGGGCGTGCTGGCCCAGTACGCCGCGCAGGCCCGCGAACTGGGCGCCGAGCGGGTCCGGATGGTCGCCACCAGCGCGACCCGGGACGCCGCCAACCGGGCGGAGTTCGAGGCGATGGTCATCGCGACGCTCGGGCAGCTGCCCGACGTGGCCACCGGGGTGGAGGAGGCCGGGCTGTCCTACCTGGGCGCCACCGCCTCGCTGGCCACCGCGGCCGCCGCCCACGGGAGTGCGGCGCCACGGCCGCCCTACCTGGTGGTCGACATCGGCGGCGGCTCGACGGAGTTCGTGCTCGGCGACGCCTCGGGCGTGCGGGCGGCCCGCTCGGTGGACGTCGGCTGCGTCCGGCTCACCGAACGGCACCTGCGCAGCGACCCGCCGCCGCCGGACGAGGTGCAGGCCGCCGAGGCCGACATCCGGGCGGCCCTGGCGCAGGTGGCCACCGACGTGCCGGTCGGCGAGACGGCCACGCTCGTCGGGCTGGCCGGCTCGGTGACGACGGTGGCCGCGCTGGCCCTGGGGCTGCCCGCCTACGACGCGACGGCCATCCACGGGTCGCGGATCCCGGTCGGCGCCGTCCGGTCGGTGACCGCGGGGCTGCTCACCGCCACCCGCGCCCGGCGGGCGGCCCTGCCGGTGATGCACCCGGGCCGGGTCGACGTCATCGGCGCCGGTGCCCTGGTGCTGCGGGTGGTCATGGACGCCTTCGATCTCGACGAGGTCGTGGTCAGCGAGCACGACATCCTCGACGGCATCGCCCTCCGTCTCGCGCGTTCCTGACGCCGCCCGCGGCCCGAAGGACCCCCTCCTCCCCACCCCTCGCAAGCTCGGGGCGGTGCCCTGGCGGGGGCCTACGCGGCGCTGTCGGCGTTCAGGCCGGGCGGCAGCTTGCCGGTCAGCTTCTGGTAGGTCGCCGCCGCGCCCCGGGCGGCGACCAGCCGGGCGGAGGCGTACAGCACGCCGGTGGCCGCCGACCAGGCCAGCGCGTCGGGCCAGGTCACCCCCGGTGCCGCCGGGTTCTTCGGCGGCGGGTAGCCACGGAGCCTCAGCCACGCCGAATCGGCCGCCTTCTTGACGACGATGCCGCTGGGGATGGCCATCCCCAGCCCGAGCACCTTGTACAACAGCGGGGTCTTGACCTTCTGCTTCTTCGCCACGACGGCGATCATGCCGTGGGGGGCGCTGCCCCGCTCGCTCCGTTCCGTGCTGTGCTGTCGGCATGGCACGCGACGCCGACGGCTACCCGGTCACCGCCAGCCCGGCGGGCGTGCGGCGGAGCGCCGCCGCCACCCGCGACCTCGCCGTCCTGGACGAGCGGATCTCGGGCTGCCGGGCCTGCCCGCGCCTGGTGCGCTGGCGGGAAGAGGTGGCGATGGTCAAGCGGGCCTCCTTCCGCGGCGAGGACTACTGGGGCCGGCCGGTACCGGGGCTCGGGCCGGCCGACGCGCGGATCGCCGTCGTCGGGCTGGCCCCGGCGGCGCACGGCGGCAACCGCACCGGCCGGGTGTTCACCGGTGACCGCAGCGGTGACTGGATCTTCGCCGCGCTGTGGCGGGCCGGGCTGGCCAACCAGCCCACCTCCACCCACCTCGGCGACGGGCTCGAGCTCACCGACGTCCGGGTCTGCGCCTCGGTGCGCTGCGCTCCGCCGGCCAACGCCCCCACGCCCGGGGAGCGGGACACCTGCTCGCCCTGGCTGGCCCGCGAGCTGGAGCTGCTGCCCCGGCTGCGGGTGGTCGTCGTGCTCGGCGGCTTCGGTTGGACGGCGCTGTGGCCGGTGCTGGGCGCCGCCGGGTACGCGGTTCCCCGGCCGCGGCCGGCCTTCGGGCACGGCGTCGAGGTTCCCCTGGCCGGTCCGCGACGGCCGCTGACCCTGCTGGGCAGCTACCACGTCAGCCAGCAGAACACCTTCACCGGCAAGCTCACCGAGCCGATGCTCGACGCCGTGCTGGCCCGCGCGAACGAGCTGGCCGCCGGCGGGGGGACGACCTCGTCGTCGGGTCGCGGACCGGCCGGACGCGAATAGGGTGGTCGCATGGCCAAGCGACCGGTGATCCTGATCGTGGGTGGTGGCTACGTCGGCCTCTACACCGCGCTGCGACTGCAGAAGAAGCTGAGCCGCGGGCGGGCCGACGTCATCGTGGTCGATCCCCAGCCGCACATGACCTACCAGCCGTTCCTGCCCGAGGCGGCGGCCGGGTCGGTCGAGCCGCGGCACGTCGTCGTGCCGCTGCGGCGCACCCTCGACAAATGCCGGGTGATCACCGGCGCCGTCACCGGGCTGACCCACGCGGACCGGACGGCGCAGGTCACCCCCGCCGTGGGCGATGCGTTCGAGGTCCGGTACGACGTGCTGGTCATGGCCGCGGGCTCGGTCGCGCGCACCCTGCCGATCCCGGGGCTCCGGGAACGCGGGATCGGCTTCAAGAACGTCGGCGAGGCCATCTACCTGCGCAACCACGTGCTCGCCCGGCTGGACGCGGCCAGCTCCACCGACGACCCGGCGGTGCGCCGCAAGGCGCTCACGTTCACCTTCGTGGGGGGCGGCTACGCCGGCATCGAGGCGTTCGCCGAGCTCGAGGACATGGCCCGGTACGCCGTTGAGCGCGACTACCCGCGGCTCACCCCGGAGGACATGCGCTGGGTGCTGGTCGAGGCGACCGGCCGGATCCTGCCCGAGGTCGACCTGGACATGGGGGAGTGGACCGTCCAGCAGCTCATCGCCCGGGGGATGGAGCTGAAGCTGGAGACCCGGCTGGAGTCGGTGACGGCCGACGGCATCGTCACCACCGGCGACGGCGACTCCTTCGCCAGCGACACCCTCGTCTGGACGGCGGGCACCAAGCCGCACCCGATGCTGGCCGCCACCGACCTGCCCCTCGACGAGCGGGGCCGGGTGTGCTGTGAGGCGACGCTGCAGGTCGTCGGGATGGACGGCGCGTGGGCCGCCGGCGACCTGGCCGCCGTCCCGGACCTGACCAAGGACGAGCCAGGGGCCACCACCGCGCCCAACGCCCAGCACGCCGTCCGGCAGGCCAAGCAGCTGGCGGACAACATCGTCGCGGTGCTGGCCGGGCAGGAGCCGGCGCCCTACCGGCACGCCTACGCCGGTTCCGTCGCCAGTCTGGGCCTGCACAAGGGCGTCGCCCAGGTCTACGGCGTCAAGCTCAAGGGCTGGCCGGCCTGGATGATGCACCGCCTCTACCACGTCAGCCGGGTGCCCACCTTCAACCGCAAGGTGCGGGTCATCGCCGACTGGGCGCTGGCGTCGGTGTTCCGGCGGGAGGTCATCTCGCTGGGCCAGCTGCAGGATCCCCGCCACGAGTTCCTCGCCGCGGCGACCGGCGGTGCGCCGCTGCCGCCGCCGTCCGACGGCGACAAGGCCCAGTCCGGTGGGGGCCCGGCGGCCCGGGCCGGCTGAGCGGGCCGCCCCCGGTTCGGGCGCCAGGGTAGTTTCCGTCCCCGGTGTGGCCCCCGTAGCCCAATCGGCAGAGGCAGGCCCCTTAAAAGGGTTCCAGTGTCGGTTCGAACCCGACCGGGGGCACAGCGTGACGACGTGCCCGCTGGGTCGCCGAGCCCGACGTCACCTGCCGCAAGGTGGTTGACGGTGCACCGACGGCAGGAGACGGTCCCGGCGCGAGCCCGAGCATTCGGGCGTACGCCGACGAACAAGCGAGGCCGTCATGGTGCCGATCGCCCTCCGCAGCTGCGCCGACCCGGCTCGCGGGAGTTGAGGTGTCCCGTGCGTGGGCCCGTCGGCTGACGTGCGCCGCTGCCGCGCTGGCCGTCGGGCTCTCCCCGCTCGTCGTGACGACCACCGCGGTCGCGGCCGAGGACCCCGCCGTCGAGGCGCCCGCGCCGGAGTCGCCCGCGCCCGCCGAGGGGGCTGAGCCGCCGCTGGTCAGCGGGGTGGAGGCCAGCAAGGCCGCCCTGGTCCGCATCGAGACCTCGGCCGTGGCGGAGATCGTGCACATCGACCACTCGTCCGGCGACGTCGACCTGGTCCGGGGGCGCTACTCGGTCCCGGTCGCCTCCGGAACGGGCGTGTTCGTCTCCGCGGACGGCGTCATCACGACGGCCGGCCGGAACGTGATCCTCGACGAGAAGCAGGTCGGGATCTCCGCCGCCAACCAGCTGTTCACCGACCAGCTCGCGCAGACACTGGTCGGCAACGACGGTGACCTCTCCCGGCGCGCCCGGTCGACCGATCCCCGGTGGGACCCGCACCTCCAGCACTGCTACGACCGGGTGGACCACTGCGTGCTCTTCACGGTTCCCCAGTACGAGGTGTTCCCGTACACCACGACCGGGGTCAGCGCCCCGGCCGACCTGATCACGGCGCCCGGTGGGCCGGCCGACGTGGCGGTGCTCCGGATCAGCGGCGGCGGCGGAACGCCGACGGCGGAGCTTGCCCCGGCCGACCGGCCGGCGCCCGCGGAGGCGCTGCTGACCGGGTTCGACCAGCTCCCGCGCCCCGACCTCGCGGCCGCCACCATGCCGGTGCGGGCGGACGCCGCGACCGGTGGCCTCAGCGCCGAGGGCGATCTCGGCGGGGCGCTGGGCAACGGGATGACCGGGGGCGCCGTCCTCGACCCGGCCACCGGCGAGCTGGCCGGGCTGGCGACGACGGCGGACGACGGTGCCCCGCTGCTCATCCCGGCCGGGGCCGTCCGCACCGCGCTCGACGCCGCCGGCACCTCGCCGGACCCCTCGGAGTTCGACGCGGTGTTCCGCCGGGGCCTGGACCACATGGCCAGCGGGCACACGCCCGGCTCGGCCGTCGGCGCGTTCGAGGAGTCGCTGACCTACTACGACTCGGCGCTGGCCGACCAGTACCTGCAGCGGGCGCGGGAGCAGGCGGGCGCATCGGGCCAGGCGGCCTCGGCTGCCGGCGCGGACGACGGTGGATTCCCCGGCGGGCCGATCGGGTGGCTGGTCCTCCTGCTCGTCGCCGTCCTCGTCGCCGTGGCCGTCGCCCTGCTGCTCCGTCGCCGCCGCGCGGCGGCCGGCCGGCGCGGCGGAGGCGGTCCGGGCGGCGGTGCCCCGGTGCCGTCCGGACCGGCTCCGGGCCCGCCCGGGGCCGCGGCCCCCACGGCCGCTGCGGCCGGTGGCCTGACCGCTGCCCGCCCGGCCGGCTCGCCGGCCGGAGAGGTGCCACCGCCGCTGGACCCGACCGCCGAGGGGCGGAAGCCGGAGCCGGTCAGCGCGGCGGTGTCCGCGGTCGGCGCCGGGTCGTCGGCCCCCGGGGGCACGACGATGATCGCCCGGCCACCGCTGCGGGGCGCCCCTCCGGCCGCGGTACCCGGCGCCGGGTCGCCGCCCCGGCCGGCCCCGCGCAGCGGCGACAGCGCAGCGGGCGCCGCGGTGCCCGGCTCGGCCGGCCAGCCGGCCTTCTGCAGCGACTGCGGGCAGAAGCTGCGGGACGGCGCCCGCTTCTGCGGCGCGTGCGGTGCCCGGGCCGACTGAGATGGTGTCCCCGTTGCTCCTGCTCGAGCCGGGTGCGCAGTTCGGGAGCTACCTGGTCGAGTCGGTCGTCGGCCGCGGTGGGATGGGGGTGGTCTACCGCGCACGGGACACCCGGCTGGACCGGCCGGTCGCCCTGAAGCTCCTGGCACCGGAGCTCACGGTCAACGCCACGTTCCGCGCCCGGTTCGTCCGGGAGTCCCGGCTGGCCGCCGCCGCGGACCACCCGAACATCATCCCGATCTACGAGGCGGGGGACGCCGACGGGCTGCTGTACCTGGCGATGCGCTTCGTGCGCGGCGTCGACCTGCGGGCCGACCTCGACCGGCGGACGCTGCTGCCCGTGCCGGAGGCTCTCGACGTCCTCCGGCAGACGGCGGCCGCGCTGGACGCCGCGCACCAGGCAGGCCTGGTGCACCGTGACGTCAAACCGGCCAACATCCTGCTCGCCGACGCCCCGCCCGGGGTCCGTCGCCACGTGTACCTCACCGACTTCGGTCTGACCAAACGCTCGTCGTCGGTCTCCGGGCTGACCACGACCGGCCACTTCCTCGGCACGCTGGACTACGTGGCACCCGAGCAGATCCGCGGGGAGCCGGTCGATGCCCGGGCCGACGTGTACGCGCTGGCCTGCGTGGCCTACGCCGTCCTGACCGGGCGCCCGCCCTTCGACAAGGACGACGAGGCCGCCATCCTCTGGTCGCACATGTCGGCGGAGCCGCCGCGGGCCAGCGCGATGCGCCCCGAACTGCCGGCCGCCCTGGACTCCGCACTCGCCGCCGGCCTGGCGAAGGCCAGGGAGGACCGCCCGCCCAGTTGCGGCGCGCTGGTGGCGCTGCTGGGCGGGGCCGAGCCGGGGCCCGGCGCGCCGCCGCGGGGACGACGGGGCATCTGGCGCGGCCGCCAGGGCTCCACCGGGCTGCCGGCGCCGCGGTCGGGCTCGCACCCCGGCCCGGCCGCGGACCCGGCACCGGCCTCCTCCCTCGCCCCGGGGCACGCGTCGGCCTCGGCGCACGCGCCGGCCCCGGACGCGGCTCCGGATCTGGCGGTCGCCGCGGACGCCGCCCCGCCCGGTCGCGCACCGGCCCGCCGGCGGCTCGGCGGCCTCCGCCACGTGCTGGCCGTCGCGGCGGTGCTGGCGGTGGCCGTCGCCGCCGGCCTGGTGGTGCTGCCGCGGGGCGGGGAGGACTGGGGGCAGTTCAGCGACCCCGGGCTGCCGTACACCCTCGAGGTGCCGGCGGACTGGACGCCACGGACGATGGACGCCGGTGACAGCACGGTCACCGTGCTCGCACCGACCGACCTCCTCGGCCTCTTCGCCGACGATCCCGCCGCCATGGCCGCGGCGGCGGAAGCCGCCCGCAGCGATCCCGGCTCGGTGGTCGGGCTGGCGATCTACCACCGTCCCCGGCTCGACGGGGCCTCCCTCCGGTCGGTGGTGGGGTCCGCCCGGGCGCTCCTGCCGGGAGCCGAGGGGACGCTGACCCCCCGGGGCAGGGCGCCGGTCGGGGAGCTCGAGGCCGAGGTCATGACCGGCTCCTTCGCCCTCTCGGCCGAGCAGAGCCTGCGGGTGCGGGTGCTGGCGGTCGAGTCCACCCCGCACCAGCTGTTCGTCTTCTTCGCCCCGCCGGCGGTGTTCGCCGAGACCTCCGGGACGTTCGACCGGGTCGCCGGCTCGCTGCGCACCACGGGTTGACGCGAACTCGAGGAGGAGGGGCCATGACGCGGACTCCCGACGTGGGGGAGCGAGTGCTGCACATCGTCGGTGAGGGGCGTGCCTGGTCCTTCCGGCCGGCCCAGCCGGTGGTGGTCGGCCGCGACCCCAGCTGCGACGTCCACGTTCCCGACGCCCTGGTCAGTGGCATGCACCTGGGCATCCGCTGCGACGGGAACGGCTGGCTGCTGCGCGACCTGGGCAGCCGGAACGGCACCTGGGTCGACGGGGTGCCCGAGCAGCGCGCCCGGGTGGCGCCCGACCGGGAGGTCAGCGTCCGGGTCGGCGGCCAGGACGGCCCCGAGCTGCGCCTGAGCTGCGCTCCCGCCGCGCCGGCCGACGAGCAGCTCCCCGCGGCCCGGCGGGTCATCGTGGTCGGCCGCGATCCTGCCTGCGACGTCGTCGTGGCCACCGATCCGCTGATGTCCCGGCGCCACGCGGCGGTGGAGACCGGCGCCGAGGCGGCGCTGACCGACCTGGGCAGCTTCAACGGCACCTACCTCAACGGGCACCGCGTCTCCGGCCGGACGCCGCTGGCGGTCGGCGACAGCGTCGGGGTGGGCGGGACCAGCTTCCGGTGGGACGGGCGCACGCTCAGTCCGGTGGGCGTCCAGCAGGCGGCGCTCGTCGCCCGGCACCTGGCCGTGACCACGGCGAAGGGCACCCGGCTCCTGGACGACGTGACGCTCACCGTGCGCACCGGGGAGCTGGTCGCCGTCATCGGGCCGTCCGGCGCGGGCAAGTCGACGCTGCTGGGGGCCCTCACCGGGCTGCGCCCCGCCGGCGCGGGCCGGGTCACCTGGAACGGGCGCGACCTGTACGAGGAGTACGAGCAGTTGCGGTTCTCCGTCGGCCTGGTGCCCCAGGACGACATCCTGCACCGGCAGCTCACCGTGCGGCGGGCCCTGGACTTCGCCGCCCGGCTCCGGCTGCCACCGGACACGTCCGCCGCCGAGCGGGACCAGCGGGTGCGGGACGTGCTCGCCGAGGTGCGGCTGACCCCGCAGATCGACCAGCGGATCGACTCGCTGTCCGGTGGGCAGCGCAAGCGCATCTCGATCGCGCTGGAGCTGCTCACCGCACCACAGATGCTGTTCCTCGACGAGCCCACCTCCGGGCTGGACGCCGGGCTGGACCGGCAGGTGATGGAGGGGCTGCGCGTGCTGGCCGATGCCGGCCGGGTGGTCCTCGTCGTCACGCACAGCGTGCTCGCCCTCGACCAGTGCGACCGGGTGCTGCTGCTGGCGCCGGGAGGAAAGGTCGCGTTCTACGGGCCGCCCGAGCGGTTGCTGCCCTTCTTCGGCGTTCCCGACTTCCCCGGGGTCTTCGCCGCCCTGGACGACCCGGCCTGGGTGACCCGGTTCGCCGAGTCCTCCGTGCGCCGGGCCTACGTCGAGCCCACCTCCACCGGAACGCCCGCACCGGTACCCGCGGGGCATGCGCCGGTGCCCGCGCGGCCGGCGCCGCTGCGCCAGCTGGTCACCCTCATCAGACGCAACCTCGCGGTGGTGGCCGCCGACCGGCTGTTCCTGGTGCTCCTGCTGGGCATGCCCCTGCTGCTGGCCGCGATGGCGCACGCGTTCCCGGGGGAGGCCGGGCTGTCGATGGAGCGGGCGGGCGGCAACCCGCACGAGCCCACCCAGCGCATGATCGTGCTGGTCGTCGGGGCGGCTCTGATGGGCACCGCCCTGGCGGTGCGCGAGCTCGTGGCCGAGCGGCCGATCTACCGCCGCGAGCACGCGGTGGGCCTCTCGCCCGCGGCCTACCTGGCCAGCAAGGTGGTGGTGCTGGGCGGCTGCGTGGCGCTGCAGTCGCTGGCGTTCACCCTGCTGGCGCTGGCCGGGCTGCCCGGACCCGACGACACCCGGCTGCTGCCGTGGGGGCGGCTGGAGGTCGCGGTCGCGGTGGCCGGGGTCGGCGTGGCCATGTGCATCGCCGCGCTCGCCGTCTCGGCGCTGGCCCGGTCGGCCGACCAGACCATGCCGGCCCTGGTGGCCCTGGTCATGTGCCAGCTGGTGTTCTGCGGCGGGCTGTTCCCGCTGTCCGGGCGCGTGGGGCTGGAGCAGCTCGGCTGGGTGCTGCCGGCCCGCACCGGGTACGCCGCGACGGCCTCGACGGTGGGCGTGCAGCCCCTGGGCGGGGAGCAGACCGAACCCCTCTTCGAGCCCACCACCGGGCAGTGGTTGGTCGACATCGGGCTGCTGGCGGCGCAGTCGGCGGCCTTCCTGGCCCTCGCCGCGTGGGCGCTGTCGCGGTCGGTGGCCCGGGGGGAGGCCGGCCGCTGACCGCTCCGGGGCCACCCGTCCGGAGGACACCGGCCGGGTCAGGAACGCGCCGGGGCCCTGCGACGTTGGACTGACAGCGTGGGGTGGACCAAGCTGAGCCCCACGGACCGACCAGTCACCTCGAGGAGATGACGATGCCCAGCAGCAATCCGGCCTTCAGCCGGGGGTTCCCCGCCGCCGGCAACGGCCAGTACGCCAGTTGGGGCACCGCCCCCCAGCAGACGTACGGCGGGGCGCCCACGCAGCACGACCCGTACACCGCTCCGTCGCCGTACGCGGCCACGAGCACCACCTACCTGACGATGGACGACGTCGTCACCAAGACCGGCATCAGCTTCCTGGTGACCGTCCTGGCCGCCGCGGCGGTCTGGGCGATGCCGGGCGAGGCGGCCTGGGGCCTGGCGCTCCCGGCGGTCCTGGTGGCCTTCGTCGTCGGTCTGGTCATCTCGTTCAAGCAGATCGCCAGCCCGGTCGCCACGCTCGCCTACGCCGCCCTGATGGGTGCCGGCCTCGGCGCGATCAGCGAGGCGTTCAACAGCATCTACCCCGGCATCGTCATGCAGGCGATCATCGGCACCTTCGGTGTCTTCGGCGGCATGCTGCTGGTCTACAAGACCGGTGCCATCCGGGTCACCCCCAAGCTGACCCGCTGGATCGTCGGCGCCATGATCGGCGTCCTGGTCCTGATGGTGGCCAACCTGATCGGCGGCCTGTTCGGCGCCGACCTCGGCCTGCGTGACGGCGGCCCGGTGGCGATCATCTTCAGCCTCGTCGTGATCGGGGTGGCCGCGTTCTCGTTGCTGCTCGACTTCGACATGGCCGACGAGGCGATCCGCCGCGGTGCCCCCGCCAAGTTCGCCTGGTACATCGCCTTCGGCCTGCTGGTCACGGTCGTCTGGCTGTACCTGGAGATCCTGCGTCTGCTCAGCTACTTCCGCGAGTAAGAGCAGGACCACACGACCGTGGCCCGGTCCCCGCGAGGGGACCGGGCCACGGTCGTTCTTCAGGACAGGCGCTCGACCACCATCGCCATGCCCTGGCCGCCGCCGACGCACATCGTCTCCAGGCCGAACTGGCCGTCCCGCGCGCGCAGACCGTTGAGCAGGGTGCCGGTGATCCGCGCCCCGGTCATGCCGAACGGGTGGCCGACGGCGATCGCGCCGCCGTGCACGTTCAGCTTGTCGATGTCGATGCCCAGGTCGCGGTAACTGGGGATCACCTGCGCGGCGAACGCCTCGTTGATCTCCACCAGGTCGATGTCGGAGATCGACATGCCCGCCCGGGCCAGCGCCTGCTCCGTCGCCGCGACCGGGCCGTAGCCCATGATCTCCGGCGACAGGCCGGTGACCCCGGTGGAGACCACCCGGGCCAGCGGCGTGATGCCGAGCTCGCGGGCCCTGGTGTCGCTCATGACCACGAGGGCGGCGGCCCCGTCGTTGAGCGGGCAGGCATTGCCGGCGGTGACCCGGCCGTCGGGACGGAACACCGGCTTGAGGGCCGAGATGGCCTCGATCGTGGTGCCGGCGCGGGGGCCGTCGTCCGCGCTGACCACCGACCCGTCGGGCAGCGTGACCGGGGTGATCTCGCGGGCCCAGAAACCGTCCGCGATGGCCTGTTCGGCACGGTTCTGGCTGCGGACAGCGAACTCGTCCATCTCCTGCCGCGAGACGTCCTTCAGCAGCGCCAGGTTCTCCGCCGTCTGCCCCATCGCGATGTAGGCGTCGGGGAGCTCGCCGTCCTCCCGCGGGTCGCGCCAGCTCTCCGCACCGCTCTCGGCGGTCTTGGCGACCGTGGCCTGGGCGGCGCTGAACCGCGGGTTCTGGGTGTCGGGCAGCGAGTCAGAGCTGCCCTTGGCGAACCGGGACACCATCTCGACGCCGGCGGAGACGAACACGTCGCCCTCGCCGGCCTTGATGGCGTGCAGCGCCATCCGGGTGGTCTGCAGCGACGAGGAGCAGTAGCGGGTGACCGTGGTGCCGGGCAGGTGGTCCATGCCGAGCAGCACCGCGACGATGCGGCCCATGTTGTACCCCTGCTCGCCGCCGGGCAGGCCGCAGCCGAGCATGAGGTCGTCGATGTCGGTGGGGTCGAGCTGGGGCACCTGGTCCAGCGCGGCGCGCACGATGGTGGCGGCCAGGTCGTCGGGGCGCAGGTCCTTCAGGGAGCCCTTGAACGCCCGCCCGATGGGTGAGCGCGCGGTGGCGACGATGACGGCTTCGGGCATGGGTCCTCCACGATGAGGCGCCACCGGACGGGCGGCGACGGACGTCGGGTCGACGCCGAACCTACTCCCCGGTAGGCGGCTCAGCCGGGTCGCCGGAGGCGGCCGGACGAGCCGTTCCCCCGGGGGCGGCGATGGCCGGCGGACGGCGCCGCCGCAGCCGCGCCCAGGGCCCGCGGGGGCCGGTCTCCTCGCCGCGCACATCGGTGGCCTGCACCTCGGTACCGGTGCGCCCGGCGGCACGGGCGGCGGCCTGGGCGACCGGACGGACGGTGTCCCGGCGCATCCGCAGGCCCCGGTCGGCTGCGGCCGGCCACACGCCGACGGCGTCGGCGACCGAGGGCAGCAGCACCGCGGCGGCGGCGGCGTACCCGGCCGCGGAAGGGTGGAACTCGTCGCTGCTGAACAGCTCCCGGTCGGTGGCGAACTTCGGGCCGAGCACGGAGCCCAGCGACACCGTCCGGCCGCCCTCGGCGACCACGGCGATCGTCTGGGCGGCTGCGAGCTGCCGGCTCCAGCGCCGGGCGAGGACCCGCAGCGGCTGACGGATCGGCCGGATCGTGCCGAGGTCCGGGCAGGTGCCGACGACGACCTGGCAGCCGGCGGCGACCAGCACCCGGACCGCCTCGGCGAGGTTGCGCACCGAGTCGGCGGGGCGGGCCCGGTTGGTGACGTCGTTGGCCCCGATCATGATCACGGCCACGTCGGGCTCCTCGGCCAGGGCCAGTTCGACCTGTGCGGCCAGCCGGGCCGAGGTGGCGCCGGTGCCGGCCAGCCGCACGAACCGGACGGGCCGTTCGGCGAGCTCGGTCAGCGCCGAGGCGATCAGCACGCCGGGGGTCTGCTCGGCCCGGTGGACGCCCAGCCCGACGGCGCTCGAGTCGCCGAGCATGGCCAGCACGATGGGCCTGCCCCGGCCGCTGCCGTAGCGCCCGTTGCCGTTGGGCGGGTCGGCCGGCGCCCGCCGGACCTCGATCGTCCGCCGGGCGTCCCGGGCCTCATGGCGCAGCAGACCCACGAGCGCGGCGCCGGCGATGCCGAGGCCGCCGCCGCCGTACATGGCGCCGGTCACCAGCCGCCGTGCCCTGCTCGCGCGTGTCACCCCGTCCGCCTCTCCCTCGCAGGTGCCGCCCTGGAGCAGCGGCACCTGATCAGCAGGCTAGCCACCGCCTACGGTGGGGCCGTGCCCGACCGAGCAGACCTCACCCCTTCCGACGACGGGGCCCGACGGCAGCAGATCGTCGACGTCCTGGTGGACGCCTTCGCCGACCTGATGACCGCCGACGCCGACGCCTTCCGGACCAAGTTCCGCAAGATGGCTGCCGACCCGTTCGCCTTCTACCGCGGATCGGCACCGCTCTTCTACGCCGACATGGTGGCGATGGGCGACCGCTGGTGCGACGAGCGGACGTCGCGGGTGTGGATCCACGGTGACCTGCACGCGGAGAACTTCGGCACCTACATGGACAGCATCGGGCGGATCGTCTTCGACGTGAACGACTTCGACGAGGCCTGTCTCGGCCACGTCAGCTGGGACCTCCGCCGCTTCGCCGCCAGCCTGGCGCTGCTGGCCTGGCGCAAGGCGCTGTCCGACGACGTCATCGCCGAGCTGATCGGGATCTACCTGGCGGCCTACCTGGACCAGGTGGAGGCGTTCCGGACCGCCGACGACGACCGCGACTTCGCCCTGCTGCGGGAGAACACCGAGGGGGCCGTCCACGACCTCGTGCTGTCCACCGCCGAGCGGACCAGGGTGGGGCTGCTCGACCGGTTGACCGTCATCGAGGACCACCGGCGCCGCTTCGCCGACACTCCACGGCACCGCCGGCTCGACGAGGCCGAGCACGATCGGGTGCTGGCCGCCATCGAGCGCTACCGGGAGACCATCCCGCCGGGCAAGCGCCGCCGGGACATCGCCTACGACGTGAAGGACCTGGTGGGCACCGGCGGGTTCGGCATCGGCAGCGCGGGGCTGCCCGCCTACACGGTGCTGCTCGAGGGCTACGACCAGGCCCTGGAGAACGACGTCGTCCTGTCGATCAAGCAGGGCGGGGTGCCGGCGGCCGGCCGGGTCCTCGCCGACGCGGGGTTCGCGGCCTACTTCGCGCACGAGGGGGAGCGCACGGCGGCCAGCCAGCGGGCGCTGCAGTCGCACGCCTCGCCCTTCCTGGGCCACACCGAGATCGACGGCGTCGGCTTCGTCGTGTCCGAGCTCTCGCCCTACGAGCGGGACCTGGAGTGGGACGACCTGACCGAGCCGGCCGAGATCGCCCCGGTCGTCGCCCAGCTCGGGCGGGCCACCGCCAAGACGCACTGCGTCGGGGACGCCGACAGCGACCACACGCTGGTCGACTTCCAGACCGAGGAGGCGATCGCTGCGATGGTCGGGAACCGCCGCGCGGAGTTCGTTGCCGACATCGTCGACTTCGCGCACGCCTACGCCCGCCGGACCCGGGAGGACCACCGGTTGTTCGTCAACGCCTTCCGGGCCGGGGAGATCCCGGGAATCAGCTCCAGCGGGACCCAGCCGCTCACCTGATCGGCAGCTCCACGACCATGCCGCGGTGCGGGCCGACCGGGCGCAGGTCGTAATCGCCGGTGACGACGGTGAAGCCGATCCGCTCGTAGAAGCCGACGGCGGCCGCCCGGGCGTCGCACCAGACGAGGTCCGCGCCGCGCTGGACGACCCGGGTCAGGCCCTCGGCGACCAGCGCGCGGCCGGCGCCGAGCCCGCGGACACGGGGATCGGTGGCCATCCCGCGCAGCTGCCACGGGGCCTCGGCCTGCCGCCATGGGCAGTCCCGGGGGTGGAAGCGCACGACGCCGACGATCTCGCCGCCGTCCAGCCGGGCGGCCAGGTGCAGGGCGTACGGGGCGTCGTCCCCGTCGATCTCCGGCGGGCGCCCATGGCGGAGTTCCTGGGCGCGCAGCGGGTAGGTGGCCGCGGCGTCGACCTGCTCGACGGTGATCATGCCCGGACTCGCCTCGGTGCTCACGGGTCCATTCTCCCCGACGCCGTCCAGACGGCCCCGGTTCAGGTGGTGGTCCTTTCGCTCACCGAGATCGCCGCCCCCTTCGGACCCGCAGCAGAAGGACCTGCTCCTCCCCAGCCCTCGCAAGCTCGGGCCGGGCCCCGGGAGCAGGCCTCACCGAGATCGCCGCCCCCTTCGGACGCGCAGATAATCGGCGACGACGAACTCGCCCAGCCGTTCGCTGTCCGGGGTGAACACCCGTCCGCCGGCCCGCGCGGTGATGTCGTGGACGAAGTCGACCAACCCGGGCTCGGGGTCGAGGGCGAAGACGTTGAGCGTGGCCCCGGAGCGGGCGCAGCGCTCCACCTCCGCGACCGTCCGGGCGATCGTCTCGGGCATCGGCGGCCAGCAGAAGTAGGGGGTGCCGTCGTCCTCGAGGTGTGCGGTCGGCTCCCCGTCGGTGACCACCAGGATCACCGGCTCGGCGTCCCGGTGCCGGGCCAGGAACCTGCGGGCCAGCATCAGCCCGTGCTGCAGGTTGGTGCCCTGCAGGGTGTCGACCGACAGCTCGGCGAGGGTCTCCGGGCGCAGCACCTGCGCGGTCGAGGAGAAGCCGATGATCTCGATCGCGTCCTGCGGGAACCGGGTGGTGACCAGCGAGTGCAGCGCCATCGCGGTCGACTTGGCCGCGCCCCAGGTTCCGCGCAGCGCCATCGAGTAGGACAGGTCGACCAGCAGCGCGACCGCGGCCCCGGCGCGCCGCTCGGTCTCCACCACCTCGAAGTCCTCGACGGCGATCTGCACCCGCCGCTGGCCCTCCTCCCGCGGCTCGCCCGCCTGCCGCAGGACCGCGTTGCGGACGGTGCGGACGACGTCCAGCGGCTGCTCGTCGCCGAACCGCCACTCCCGCGAGCTACCGGTCAGCTCCCCGGCCGACCCCGCGTCGGTGACATCGTGGTCGCCGCGGCCCGCCGACGACAGCGTGGCGAACACCCGGCGCAGCGCGGTGGCCCCCAGCCGGCGGACGGCCTTGGCGGACAGTTCGAGCCTGCCCTCCGAGCGCTGCAGGTAGCCCTGCCGCTCGAGCTCGCGCTCCAGCCGGCGCAGCGCCGCCAGGTCGTCCAGCGCCGGGCGGCCCAGCGCCTGCTCCAGCAGCTCCTCGTCGACATCGGCCAGCGATGCCCCGGCGTAGCCCTGGGACAGCTGCGAGGACAGCGCCTCCAGGTCGGCGAGCTCGGCGACGGCGGTGGTCGCGTCGCCGAGCCCGAGGCCCTGTTCGCCGTCCGGCAGCGGCCCGCGCTGGCCCCACGGCAGGTCGGGCCGTGCCTGGCGCAGCGCATCGGACAGGTGTGACATCTCGCTCTGCAGCCCGAGGTCGCCCATCGCCTGGGCCATCAGGTCCTGCAGCTCGGCCCGCTGGTCGGCCGACAGCCCGGCCATCATGCGTTCCTGGGCGGCCGCCCGGCGGGCCAGCGAGTCGATCAGCTCGTCGACCGACTGCGGGTCGTCGGGGAAGAACTGGCCGTGCCTGCTCATGAAGTCGGCGAACTGCTGGTCGGTGTCCTCGCCCCGGTTGTGCGCATCGACCAGCGCGGACAGGTCCGCGACCATGTCCTTGACCGCCTGCATGGCGGCGCCGTCGCCGTCCTGCATCTGCTGCAGCGCCTGCTTCATGCCCTGGAAGGAGCTGTCGAGCACCTCCTGGCGGAGCAGGTCCTGGATCTGCTGGTAGGCCGCGGCGGCCTCCGGCGAGCGCCACCGGTGGTCCTTGAGGGCGCGGACGGCGCCGGCGGTGTCCTGCGGCAGCGAGTCGAGCTCGGCCTCGGCGAGCCTGGCGGCGTCGTCGGGGTCGGGGAAGAGCTCGCGCCGCTCGGCGGCAACGGCGCGGTCGAGCAGCTCCCGGACCTCCTCCAGCGTGCCGTCCATCCGCCCGGCCTGGCGAGCCTGGCGCAGCCGGTCACGGACCGAGCGGCGCAGCTGGTCCAGACCCGGGCGGCCGTCGACCCCGCGGCGCAGCAGGTCGCGCAGCGCCTCGCGCACGCCGCTGCCGCCCAGCACCGAGTCGCCGAGCTCGTCGACGGCGGCGGCCACGTCGTAGGGCGGGGCCAGCGGATCGGGCCCGCCGTGCCAGCGCCCGTACCGGTACCCCTTGCCAGGGCGGCGCACCATCAGTCCTCCTCGCTGGCGCTCGTCGGCCGACGGCCGACCGCTCTGCTCATGGACGAGCTCGCAAGCTGGCTCATCTAGGCCCCGTACACGGTGCGACCGCCGTCGGTGTCCTTGGCCAGCCGGCGGGTCAGGTACAGCCCCTCCAGGGCGAACTCGACCGCGGCGGCGGCCTGCTCGGCGGCCTGCTCGCCCTCCGGAACACCCACCCGGCCCAGCAGCTCGGCGAGCTTCGGGATGGTCCCGAGCTGCCCCAGCAGGGCGGCGGCGGGCACCAGGTCACCGGACTCGACGACGTCGCCACCGGTGAAGTGTTCCTGCAGGCCGGTCAGGTCGAGCCCGCCGCAGCGGGCGCGGAACGTCTGCGCGGTGGCCTGCCGGAGCAGGTGCTCGAGCACCTCGACCTCCCGCTCGTCGTCGGGGTCGGAGCCGGCGTCGGCGAACTCCACCTTGCCGCGGCTGGCCGGCACGATGGCGGGCAGGTCGACCACCCGGGCGACCGGCCGGGTCTCCCCGGCGACCGCCGCGCGGCGGACGGCGGAGGCGGCGATCGTCTCCAGCCCGGCGATGGCGAACCGGGCGCTGACCCCGGAGCGCTGGTCGACGTGGCTGGACTCGCGCACCAGCCGGGTGAACCGGGCGACGATCTCCACCAGGTGCTCGGGGACGACGGGGGCGTCGAACCCGCCGGGCCCAGCGGCCGCCCCGAGCCACGTGGTCTGCGCCTCCTGGTGCAGCAGCCGGATCTCGTCGGCGAGCTCGAGCGGGTAGTGGGTGCGCACCTCGGCGCCGAACCGGTCCTTGAGCGGGGTGATGATCCGGCCGCGGTTGGTGTAGTCCTCGGGGTTGGCGCTGGCCACCAGGAGTACGTCCAGCGGCAGCCGTACCCGGTAGCCGCGGATCTGGATGTCTCGTTCCTCGAGCACGTTCAGCAGCGCGACCTGGATCCGCTCGGCGAGGTCGGGCAACTCGTTGATGCTGAAGATGCCGCGGTTGGTGCGCGGGACGAGCCCGTAGTGCACCGTCTCCGGGTCGCCCAGGGTGCGGCCCTCGGCCACCTTGATCGGGTCGACGTCACCGATCAGGTCGCCCACCGAGGTGTCGGGGGTGGCCAGCTTCTCGCCGAAGCGGTCGCTGCGGTGCAGCCAGCCGACCGGGGTGGCGTCCCCGTGCGCGGCGATCTGCCGCCGCGCCCAGACGCTGATCGGAGCGAGCGGGTGCTCGTTGAGCTCGCTGCCGACCAGCACCGGCGTCCACTCGTCGAGCAGGCCGACCAGGGTGCGGATCAGCCGGGTCTTGCCCTGGCCCCGCTCGCCGAGGAGCACCAGGTCGTGCCCGGCGATCAGCGCCCGCTCGACCTCGGGCAGCACGGTGTCCTCGAACCCGACGATGCCGGGGAGGGTGGGCTCCCCGGCGGCGAGCCGGGCGAGCAGGTTGGCGCGGATCTCGGCCTTGACCGGCCGGGGCGTGGCTCCGCTGTCGCGGAGCCCGCCCAGCGTGGTGGGAGCGGGGGCGGGAGCTGCGGCGTCCGTCACCTCGTCCACGGTACGACGGTGGTGCGCCCTGTCGTCCTCCGGACGACGCCGCGACCAACTGCCGTCCCCCGGCACGGCAGCCGTCGTCCGGTCCTCCTCGACGCCCGGGTGCTGCGATGATCGCGACATGCCCGCTGCCGCCGTCCCCCTCGTGACCGGTGCCGACGTCGAGTCGGCCGCGGAGCTGCTGCGCGGCGTCGTCCGGCACACCCCGCTGGAGCACTCGCGGGCGCTCGCCGACCGGGTCGGCGGCCCGGTCTGGCTCAAGTGCGAGAACCTGCAGCGGGCCGGGTCGTTCAAGATCCGCGGGGCCTACACCCGGATCTCCCGGCTCGGCGACGCCGACCGGGCGCGGGGTGTGGTCGCCGCCAGCGCCGGCAATCACGCCCAGGGCGTGGCCCTGGCCGCCCGGCAGCTGGGCGCCGGGGCGACCGTATTCATGCCCGAGTCCGCGCCGCTGCCGAAGGTGGCCGCCACCCGGGGCTACGGGGCCGATGTGCGCCTCGGCGGGCCGACGCTGACCGAGGCGCTGCTCGCTGCGACGGAGTTCGCCGAGGAGACCGGCGCGGTTCTCATCCACCCCTTCGACCACCCCGACGTGATCGCCGGACAGGGCACCGTGGGCCTGGAGGTGCTCGAGCAGTGCCCCGACGCCGCCACCGTGGTCGTCTGCACCGGCGGTGGTGGGCTGGTGTCCGGGATCGCCGCCGCGGTCCGGGCCCGCCGGCCGGACGTGCGGGTGGTGGCCGTGCAGGCGGCCGGGGCCGCTGCCTTTCCGGCCTCGCTGGCCGCGGGGCGGCCGGTCCGGCTGGCGTCGATGACCACCATGGCCGACGGGATCGCCGTCGCCGCCCCCGGCGACCTGACCCTCGCCCACGTCGCCGGCCTGGTCGACGAGGTCCGCACGGTCAGCGAGCACGACCTCTCCCGCGCCCTCCTGTTCTGCCTGGAGCGGGCCAAGCTGGTCGTCGAGCCCGCCGGGGTGGCCGCGGTCGCCGCCGTGCTCGCCGATCCCGCGGCGTTCCGGCCGCCGGTGGTGGCGGTGGTCTCCGGCGGCAACATCGACCCGCTGCTGATGCTCAAGGTGGTGCAGCACGGCATGGCCGCCGCCGGCCGGTACCTGTCGCTGCGGGTCCGGGTGCCCGACCGGCCGGGATCGCTGGCCGCGCTGCTCGCCGAGCTGGCCGGCCTGGCGGCCAACGTGCTGTCGGTCGAGCACGAGCGGACGACGGCGCAGCTGGATCTCGGGGAGGTGGAGATCGCGGTGCACGTGGAGACCCGCGGCCCCGACCACGCCGCGCACGTGCTATCCGCCCTGGGCACCGCGGGGTACGCCGTCCGCGCCGACTGAAGAAGTCGAAGGACCCCGTCCTCCCCGCCCCTCGCACGCTCGGGGCGGGCCCCTGGACGGGGCCGTGCCCCCCACCGCTCGCGAGCTCGCAGCGGGACCGTGCAGAGCGGCCGTCTCCCGGCCCGACCGATGAGTTCGGCCGGTCGCCCCGGTCCGGTACCCGAGCGCCGTACCCGGCGCCGGAGTCGAAGGAGATGACGTGCAGCTGCTGCCCCGGCCCGCCGGGCCGGAGAAACCAGTTCGGAACTGTCGGTGGGGAGCCCTAGCGTGCCTGGCATGACCAACGCCGTCGTCGTCGAAGGCCTCGTCAAGCGGTTCGGTGCCACCACCGCGCTCGACGGGGTGGGGTTCACCGTCGCCGAGGGCACCGTGCTGGGGCTGCTGGGGCCCAACGGCGCCGGGAAGACGACGGTGGTGCGCATCCTCAGCACGCTGATGCGGGCCGATGCCGGCCGCGCCGAGGTGGCCGGCCTGGACGTGGTCCGGCAGGCCGGTGAGGTCCGGGCCTCGATCGGGCTCACCGGGCAGTACGCCGCGGTCGACGAGTACCTCACCGGGAGCGAGAACCTGGAGATGGTCGGGCAGCTCTACCGGCTGGGCAAGCGTGAGTCGCGGGCCCGGGCCGGGCAGCTGCTCGAGCGGTTCGAGCTCACCGACGCCGCCCGCCGCCCGGCGAAGACGTACTCCGGTGGCATGCGCCGCCGGCTGGACATCGCCGCCTCGCTGATCGCCCGCCCTCGGGTGCTCTTCCTCGACGAGCCGACCACCGGGCTCGACCCGCGCAGCCGGCTGGGCATGTGGGAGTTCATCGCCGACCTCGTCCAGGACGGGACGACGATCTTGCTCACCACCCAGTACCTGGAGGAGGCCGACCGGCTCGCCGACCGGATGGTGGTCATCGACCGCGGCCAGGTCATCGCCCGCGGCACCGCCGACGAGCTGAAGGCCCAGGTCGGTGGTGAGCGGCTGGAGCTCACCGTGGCAACCGTCGAGCAGCTGGTCCTCGCCGCCGAAGCGCTGCGCCCGCTGGCGCAGGCCGAGATGCGGCGGGACGAGCAGACCCGGCGGCTGTCGATGCCGGTGAGCGGAGGCACCGAGACACTCGCCGAGGCGCTGCATCGGCTGTCGGCCACCAGCGTGCAGGTCCTCGACATCGGCCTGCGCCGCCCCGACCTCGATGATGTCTTCCTCACCCTCACCGGGCACGCCGCGGAGGACGCGGCCCCGCCCACCGATCCGGCCGATCCCGTCGAGCCATCGCTTCCCGTCGGTACAGGAGCACCCCGATGAAATACCTGACAGCGCGGCAAGGCCGTTCCGCTCCCGCGCCGGAGGCAGGTCGATGAGCACCGTGGCCCAGACGATCTCCGACAGCGTCACCATCACCCGGCGCAACCTGATCAAGGTCAAGCGCGTCCCCGACCTGATCGTCTTCGCGACGCTGTCGCCGATCATGTTCGTGCTGCTGTTCCGCTACGTGTTCGGCGGCGCGATCCAGGTACCCGGCGACGTCCCCTACGCGGAGTTCCTGCTGCCCGGGATCTTCGCCCAGACGGTGGTGCTCGGGTCGACCGTCACCGGCGCCAGCATCGCCGAGGACCTGCAGAAGGGGCTCATCGACCGGTTCCGGTCCCTGCCGATGTCCCGCTCGGCGGTGCTCATCGGCCGCACCGTCGCCGATCTCGGCCTCAACGTCATCTCGATCGTCGTGATGGCGCTCACCGGCCTGGTCGTGGGCTGGCGGATCAGGTCCTCGGTGCCCGAAGCGGCGGCGGGCTTCCTGGTCCTACTCCTGCTGGCCTTCTCCATCAGCTGGCTGATGGCCCTGGTCGGTCTCCTGGTCCGCACCCCCGAGGTGGTCAACAACGCCAGCTTCATGGTGCTCTTCCCGCTGACGTTCATCGCCAACACCTTCGTTCCGCTGGAGAGCTTCCCCCCGGTGCTGCGCACCTTCGCCGAGTGGAACCCGGTGTCCGCGGTCGTCCAGGCGGCCCGCAACCTGTTCGGCAACACCCTCCCCGGTGCGCCGGTGCCGGACGCCTGGTCGCTGCAGCACCCGGTGCTCTACACGGTGCTCTGGACCGCCCTGATCCTGGTCGTGTTCGTGCCGCTGTCGGTCCGGGCCTATCAGCGGACCTCCACCCGCTGAGAAAGGTCGAAGGACCCCGTCCTCCTCCTCCCTCGCAAGCTCGGGTGAGCCTCGGGACGGGGCCATCCGGAGCTCGCGACGGGTCCCTGCCGGAAGGCCGCGCGCGCAGGCGGAGGATGGGGGCGATGAGCACCGCTGATCCGGTCACCGCGCCGGCCGCCGCCACCCTGCCCCCGTCCAACCCGCTCGCCGAGCCCTCCGCGCTGCCCTACGCCCTGCCGCCGTTCGCCGAGATCACCCTCGACCACTGCCGGGAGGCACTGCTCGCCGGGATGGCGGGGCAGCGCGCGGAGGTGGCCGCGCTGGTCGCCACCCCCGAGCCGCCCACCGTCGAGAACACGATCGTCGCCCTGGAGCGCTCCGGGCAGCTGCTGGGCCGGGCCGAGGCGGTCTTCTACAACCTCGCCTCGTCGAACTCCTCCGACCGGCTGCGGGAGATCGAGCGCGAGATCGCTCCGCTCGCCGCCGCGCACTCCGACGCGCTGCGGCTCGACCCGGCGCTGTTCGCCCGGGTCGACGCGGTCCACCAGCAGCGGCACGGCGCCGGGCTGGACGCGGAGTCCCTGCGGCTGGTGGAGCGCTACCACCTCGATTTCGTGCTGGCCGGTGCCGGGCTGGACGAGGCCGGCCGCGAGGAGCTCCGCCGGCTCAACCAGCGGCTGTCGGAGCTGTCGACGACGTTCGGCCAGAACCTGCACGTGGCCACCGAGGCGGCGGCCGTCCTGGTCACCGACGCCGCCGAGCTCGACGGGCTCACCCCCGCCGAGGTCGGGGCGGCGGCCGGCGCGGCCACCGAACGCGGCTCGGCCGGGGCGTACCTGATCCCGCTGGTCCTGCCCAGCGGGCAGCCGGTGCTCGCCAAGCTCCGCAACCGCGCACTGCGACGCCGGGTGCACGAGGCGTCGGTCACCCGAGCGTCGTCCGGTGAGCACGACAACGGCCCGGTCGCCGCCGAGATCGCGCACGTCCGGGCGGTGCGGGCCCGGTTGCTGGGGCACGCGACGCACGCCGACCTGATCGCCGCGGACCAGACGGCGAAGACCTCGGCCGCGGTCGACGAGCTGCTGGCGGCCCTGGTTCCCCCCGCCGTCAGCAACGCGCAGGCCGAGGCCGCAGTGCTCGCCGAGCTGGCCACGGCCGACGGGATCGAGCTGGCGCCCTGGGACTGGGCCTTCTACTCCGAGCGGGTGCGCGCCGAGCGGTACGCCGTCGACCGCGCCTCGCTGCGGCCGTGGTTCGAGCTGGACCGGGTCCTGGTCGACGGCGTCTTCCGGGCCGCCGAGCTGCTCTACGGCTACACCTTCACCCCGCGTCCCGACCTGGCCGGCTACCACCCCGACGTCCGGGTGTGGGAGGTGCACGGGGCCGGCGGGGAGCCGGTCGGGCTGTACCTGGGCGACTACTTCGCCCGCGAGGGCAAGCGCGGTGGCGCCTGGATGAACTCCTTCGTCACCCAGTCGCAGCTGCTGGACACCCGGCCGGTCGTGGTGAACAACCTCAATGTGACCCGCCCGGCAGCGGGGCAGCCGGCGCTGCTGACCCTCGACGAGGTCACCACGCTGTTCCACGAGTTCGGGCACGCGCTGCACGGGCTGTTCTCGCACGTCACCTACCCCCGCTTCGCCGGTACCAGCGTGCCCCGGGACTTCGTGGAGTTCCCCAGCCAGGTCAACGAGATGTGGGCGCTGTGGCCGGAGGTCCTGGCCGGTTACGCCCGGCACGTGGAATCCGGTGAGCCGCTGTCGGCGGACGTGGTGGGGGCGATCGAGGCCGCGTCGCTGTGGGGTGAGGGCTTCGCGACGCTGGAGTACCTGGCGGCGACCCTGCTCGACCAGGCGTGGCACCGGCTGGACCCGGAAACCGCCGTTCCGGATGCCCAGGCGTTCGAGGCCCGCGCACTGGCCGACGCCGGGGTCTCCTCCGCTCTCGTCCCGCCGCGCTACCGGACGACGTACTTCCAGCACGTCTTCGCCGGTGGCTACTCGGCGGGCTACTACTCCTACATCTGGTCGGAGGTGCTCGACGCCGACACGGTCGAGTGGTTCCGGGAGAACGGCGGGCTGACCCGGGCCAACGGTGACGTCTTCCGCGACCGGCTGCTGTCCCGCGGTGGATCGGTGGACCCGCTGGGCGCCTTCCGCGCCGTCCGCGGGCGCCCCGCCGACACCGGCCCGCTCTTGAGGCGGAGAGGACTGGCCGCGTAGATCGAGAATCGGCGCGGAAGCGCCTGAGGAGTTCTGGGTGGGGGCCGTAGGCCTCCGACCGGAACTCCTCGCAGCGGCTCATCGGCGGTCGGGGACGGTTCCTGGCCGCGGTGCGATCCGGAGGATCGCAATGTGCACAGCCCGCACTCACAACCAAGGGAGGGCGAGCACCAGGTCCAGGTCGTCGGGGGCGGCACCCTCGCGGACCAGGCGGTTGGGCTGCCGGTGGCCGCAGACGGTGCAGCGGTGCACCACCTGCCAGCCCTTGCCCGACTTCTCCACCAGCCCGATCGGCTCCATCTGCCCGCGGCACTCGCTGGCCCGGTCACCGGGCAGTTCGTCGACGTGCAGCGACCACAGGCACCACGGGCAGTGGTTGCGGTAGTGACCGTCGGTGTTCGCCGGCACCGGGGTGGCGCAGTGGGCGCACGGAAAGGAGGTGTTCTCCGCCTGACGGGACCGTGCGCCCACCTGCCGTGCCCCGCTCGTCAGGGGACGAAGGGCTCGACGCCCAGCACCTTCACCGAGATGTCCCGGCCATTGGGTGCCTGGTACGTCACCGTCTCGCCGGGGGCGGCCCCGACGATCGCCGAACCCAGCGCCGACTCGGGGGAGTAGACCGTCAGCTCCGTGGTGCCGGCGATCTCGCGCGAGCCGAGCAGGAACTTCTCGGTGTCGTCCTCGTCGCCCTCGAAGGCGATCGTGATGACCGTGCCGAGCGCGGCGTTCGTCGCCGTCGTGGGCGGCTCACCGACGCGCGCCTTGCGCAGCAGGTCGGTGAGCTGCCGGATCCGGCCCTCCTGCTTGCCCTGCTCCTCGCGGGCGGCGTGGTACCCGCCGTTCTCCTTGAGGTCGCCCTCTTCGCGGCGGTCGTTGATCTCCTTGGCCATGGCCGGGCGGTTGGCCACCAGCTGGTCGAGCTCGGCCTTCAGCCGGTCGTGGGCCGTCTGCGTCAGCCAGACGCCCGGGTCCTGCTCGTCAGTGGGGGTGGACACGATGTGGAGACTCCCGAGTTTCGGATGGCGGCCGTCCGGTGACGGACCGCCGTTGTCGAAGCGAGAAAACTAACACCGCGGCGGCCGCCGGTGCAGGTACCGCCCGGGCCGGAGGCGCCCGGCCGGGTGCCCCGGCCGTCCTCCGGCCGGGGCACCCGCCGGTCCCGGCGCTCGCGGGGGACAATGGGCGACGTGACAGAACCGGACCAGTTGCGCCTGCTCGCGGTGCACGCCCATCCCGACGACGAGTCGAGCAAGGGTGCCGCGACGATGGCCAAGTACGTCGCCGAGGGCGCCCGGGTGCTGGTGGCCACCTGCACCGGCGGAGAGCGCGGCTCGGTGCTCAACCCCGCGATGGACCGCCCCGAGGTGTGGGAGCGGTTGCCGCAGCTGCGGATGGAGGAGATGGCCCGGGCGCGGGAGATCCTCGGCGTCGAGCAGGAGTGGCTCGGCTTCGTCGACTCCGGCCTGCCCGAGGGCGACCCGCTGCCCCCGCTGCCCGAGGGCTGCTTCGCCCTCGTGCCCACCGAGGAGGCCGCGGCGCCGCTCGTGGAGCTGATCCGCCGCTTCAGGCCGCAGGTGGTGACCACCTACGACGAGCGCGGCGGGTACCCGCACCCCGACCACATCAAGACCCATGAGGTCTCGGTGTACGCCTTCGAGGCCGCCGGCGACCCGGAGCGCTACCCGGACCTGGGCGAGCCCTGGCAGCCGAGCAAGCTCTACTACCAGATGAGCTTCACACTGCCGCGCACCAAGGCGCTGCACGAGGCGATCCTGTCGATGGGGCTGGAGTCGCCGTACGCCGAGATGCTGGAGAAGTGGGACCCGGCCAGGGACATCTCCCACCGGGTCACCACCCGGGTGCCCTGCGCCGAGTACTTCCCGGTCCGCGATGCAGCACTGATCGCGCACGCCACCCAGATCGACCCGAGCGGGCGGTGGTTCACCGTGCCGCTGGACATGCAGACGAGGGCCTGGCCGACCGAGGACTACGAGCTGGCGCGCTCGCTGGTCGACTCGACGCTGCCGGAGGACGATCTGTTCGCCGGCGTCCGCAGCCCGGTGCGTGTCCCGTGACCGGCGCACTCATCACCGGTCTCACGGTCCTGGCCGCGCAGCAGGAACAGCTCCCCGAGGACGTGGGCAAGGCCGGGCCGATCGGTCTGACGTTGATCGTCGCCCTGCTGATCGCCACGATCCTGCTGGTGCGGTCGATGGGCGGGCATCTCAAGAAGCTGCCGAGGAGCTTCGGGCCCGACGACGAGCCGGTCGAGATCCCCGACACCCCGGCGGAGTTGATCGACGGGCCCCGCCCGGGGGACGAGTTGCTCGACACCCTGCGCCGGGCGCCGCTGGCCATCGAGCCGCCGCGCCGTCCCCAGGACGGCAACCCCCGGGACGGCGGCCAGGTTCCCGGCTCCTGACCGGGGACCGGCCGGGCCGCCCGCCGGACGGCCTGCAGACGCCGAGCGGGGCGCCCGCCCGGCGTCTGCAGGGTCCTGCGGTGGGGATCACCAGTGGTGCGCCACGTCGATCACCAGTCGGGGCCCCTGGTCGGAGAACGGCGTACCCGGCAGGGTGAACACCCGGAAGGGCAGTCGGGCCCGGACGCCGACGCCCAGGGTGGTCTGGCCCTCGAAGGACCCGGCCCAGGCGACCTGCCGGAACGTGGTGAACCCGCGGACGTCCACGACCTCCCGGGGGTCGGCGGGCGCGTAGGTGGCGCCGTGCTCGTCGTAGGCCGGGGCCCCGACGATGATCTGCAGCGCCGCACCGCCCCGGACCGGGACAACGGCTCCGGACCCGTCGGCGATGACCTGGGGCACGTAGCGCACGTCGTACGAGCCGAACGAGCTGTCCTGGCCGCCCAGATCGATGACCAGGCGGTCGTAGCAGTCGTGCCGGCCGGCACGGACGTCGTTGACCACCTCGCGGTCGGCGAGGTCGTCGTGCGCCTCGGGGAGCGAGCCCCAGGTGATGCCGCAGTAGGGGGCGGCCGCCGCGGCGGGGCCGGCGGCGCCGACCAGGACCGCGGCGACCGCGGTGAGGACGACGGAGAGGATGGCGAGGGGACGGCGACGGGGCCGGGGACGGTTCACGGTTCCTCCAGGTGTGAGGTGAGCCACTGGAAGCGTCCCGCGACACGCCGGCCCATTACCAGACCGTGGCTGCCACGACAACCCATGACCTGTGCCGAGTCGGTTGTCAGATGTCGTCGAAGCACCGGTGCGTCGCGGCGGAGCCGATCCGCGGCGTTGCCCTCCGCAGTGGACCGGCAGACCGTCGTCCTGGGCCGGTCGACGAGATATCTGGCGAACCGCAGCTTCGGCCCGCAGTCGTCGGGGTAGCTCAGGCATCAGCCGTGCGGGAACCGGTTCCGGTCGGGGAAAGAGGCACCAGGCATGCGGAGGCAACCCGTGGCAGCCGGGCTGGCCCGGGCGCACGGCGCGTTCAACGTGCTGGGTGGGCTGTGGCCGCTGCTGCACATGCGCAGCTTCGAGGTGGTCACCGGGCCGAAGGTCGACCGGTGGCTCGTGCGGACGGTCGCCGGCCTGATGGTGGCCAACGGCGTGGTGCAGTGGCGGGCCGAGCCGTCGGACGACGGCCTGGCCGGCGCTCGCCGTGTCGGTGTCGGGACGGCGCTGACGCTCGGGAGCATCGACCTGGTCTACGTGGGCCGGCACCGGATCAGCCGGATGTACCTGGTGGACGCTGTGCTGGAGGCCGGCTGGGTGCTCGCGTGGGCACGTTCCCTGCGATCGCCCGGCTGACAGCAGCGGACGTCGCGCTCACCAGGCAGGCGTCGTCGCGCTGCGGCTACTCCCGGACGACCCAGACCTCGGCCGGCCCCTGCGGGGTGTCCTGCATCTGCACGGGCTCGAAGCGCTCGTACACCCCGAACCACCGTGGCCCGTCGTAGACGAGGACCGAGGACGCCAGCATCTCGGCGACCACGTCATCGACCTCGCCGTGACGCGGGCCGCCCCAGTGGAAGATCAACGACATGAGGGGACCGTAGACGAGCCCCCGCGCCGGGGTGCCACCGCGGGTTCACCGCCGTGGGCGGCCGGGTCGATCCGGGGGACCGCGGCAGCAGGTGCTGGTCCGGACCGGCGCGCCGCGGTGGTGTCGTCGATGATCGGGCCCATGCCGGACGCCCAGCGAGCACCTGGCATCGCCGTGCCCGGCACGGCGCGTCGCCGCCCGGCCGGACCCGAGGGCGTGCGGTGAGGCTCTCCGATGTCGCCGGCGAGCTGTACGGGCTGCCTCCTGATGAGTTCACCGCCGCCCGCGACGCCCGACGGAAGGAGGCCCGTGCCGACGGGGACCGCGATCTGGCGCAGGCGATCGGGAAGCTCCGCAGGCCCTCCGCCGCGGCGTGGGCAGTCAACACGCTCGTGCGGCGGGAGCCCGACGAGCTCCGCCAGCTGGTTGCCCTGGGTGCCGACCTGCGGGAGGCGCAGCGCACTCTCGAGGGGGAGCAGCTGAAGGAGCTCACCCAGCAGCGCCGGCGGGTGGTGGCGGCCCTGGTACGCCAGGCACGCACGCTGGCGCAGGAGCTCGGCCGGCCGGTGAGCGACGCGGTCGCCGGTCAGGTCCAGGACACGCTGCGGGCGGCGATGGCCGACGAGGACGCCGGCCGGGCGACGCTGTCCGGTCGACTGACCTCACCCCTGTCGTACACCGGTGTCGGAACGGCCGACGTGCACGGGGCGGTCGCCGCCCTCCCGGCGGGTGAGCCGGGTGAGGCCACCTCGGCAGCGGGGCGGGCCGGCGACGAGCGGACGTCGACGCGCGAGCGGCAGCGACGGGCCGCGCAGGAGCAGTTGGCCGGCGCGCGGGAGGAGCTCGTGGACGCCGAGGCCGCCGCAGCGGAGGCCGAGACGGAGGCCGAGGGGGAGCGGGACCGACTGGACGGGCTCAGCGCTCGGCGGGACCAGCTGCGTGCCCGGATCGGGGAGCTCGAGGACGAGCTGCGCCGGGCTGAACAGGAGGCCGGTGAGCTGACGGGCGACCTGCGGCAGGGCCAACGGCGCCGGGACGCCGCGGAGCGCCGCGCGCAGCGCGCCGGCCAGGTCCGGGACCGGGTCCGGGCGCGCGTGGAGCGACTGGAGAGATCCGCCGCCGGACGCCGGACGAAGGGCTGACCTGCCCGGCATCGGCACGACGTCGAACCGGCGGCATGGGGCGTCCCCGCGCGGGTAGGGCGGCTGCACGTCGATGAGAGGAGGCGGTCGTCATGGCACGAGCCATCTGGACGGGAGCCCTGACCTTCGGGCTGGTCAACGTACCGGTCGGGCTCTACTCCGCCACCGAGGACAAGACGGTGCACTTCAACCAGTTCGAGCGGGGCACCTCCTCCCGGATCCGCTACAAGCGGATCAACGAGGACACCGGCGACGAGGTCGACTACGACGACATCGTCAAGGGCGAGGACATCGGTGACGGCCGGTACGTCATCGTCACTCCCGAGGAACTGGAGGAGATCGAACCGGGGCGGTCCCGGATCATCGACATCTCCGACTTCGTCGACGTGGCCGAGATCGATCCCATCTACTACCAGAAGACCTACTACCTGGCGCCGCAGAACGACGAGGCCCAGCGTGCGTATGCACTCCTCCTGCAGGCGATGGAACGGGCCGGCCGAGTGGGTGTGGCCACGTTCGTCATGCGGTCCAAGCAGTACCTGGCCGCGATCCGGCCACAGGGTGAGGTGCTCACGCTGGAGACGATGTTCTTCGCCGACGAGGTGCGCGACCCGGTCGAGGAGATCGAGCAACTGCCGGTCGGGCACTCCTTCAAGGCCCGCGACCTCGACATGGCGGTGTCGCTGATCGAGTCCATGACCACCGGGTGGGACCCCGGCAACTACCGCGACACCTACCGCGACCGGGTCAACGAGCTCATCGAGGCCAAGCGTCGCGGTGAGGAGGTGGTGACCGAAGGGGGGCCGGCAGGCGAGTCGAACGTCCTCGACCTGATGGATGCGTTGCGCGCTAGCGTCGCAGAGGCCAAGGGCCACCGGCCGGGCAACAGCAAGGACGTCGGAAAGCTGACCACCCGCCGGTCCGGCCGGGAAGCGAGCGAGGACCCAGCCGCCCGGGAGCAGGACGGGCCGGACGGCGACCTGGAGCGCATGACGAAGAAGGACCTCTACGACCTGGCCCAGGGTCTCGACGTCCCCGGGCGGTCCAAGATGACCCGCGAGGAGCTGGCGGAGGCCGTGCGGAGCGCGCGCAGCGCGGCCGGCAGCAAGGCCTCCTGACCGGGAAGCGAGCGGAGAGCCCAGGTCTGACGCCGGGGGCCGGGTCCGATCAGGCCGCTCAGGCGTCCTCGCGGTCCGGGCTCTCCAGCCGGAAGAAGTTGCTCTGGTTCCCGTCCTTGCGCTCCTCCTGGTACAGGAAGTTGAGCTTGCGGGCGTCGAAGGTGGCGAACCATTCGTCCCAGCTCACCTGCCGCAGGTTCTCGGAGTCGCCGGCGAAGTCGAAGCGCAGCACGCCGAGGTGGTCGCCGTGCTCGGTGCCGTCGACGGTGGCCGGCACGCCGTTGCGCTCCTCGGCCCAGTGCCGGATCACCTCGTGGCTCGTCGTGGCGAGGCTGCGGCCCTGGCGTTCCGGGTCCTCGTCCAGCGAGGTCACCTCCTGGGAGTACTTCAGGGACCGCGACGTCTGGTCTCCGGTGCGCAGGTGCCCGTCATCGGGACCGCGATCGCCGGGGTGTCCCGCCTCGCTCTCTCCGGTGCTGCCGTCCGAGCCGTCCCGAGCGTCCTCCCGGTACGCCTCCGACATGGCGCTGACGAGTTCCTCCTTCTTCATCGAGGAGGTTCCGCTGATGCCCGCTTCCCTGGCCTGCTCGCGGAGGTCGTCGACCTTGGTCCCGCGCAGCTCCGTCTCGCTGAGTCCCGGGGTGTTCGGCGTCTCGTTGCTCACGGTGTTCTCCTTTCCCGGTGGGCGGTGATGATCACGGCCCTACCCGCCAGTGCCGGACCCACGCGCACGGCGGGGTCCTGGCTCGGCCGCACCGCGGGGGGCTGCCAGCCCGCCGTCACAGGGCCGGCAACCGGCCATGCCGCGGTCAGTCTGGCGGGCAGTCGCGCGCTGCAGCCGCCTCGAAGTCAGGGACGGGTCGGGCCTCGGCCTCCTCGACCGTGTCGGCGATCCCGTTCTCCGCGATGTCCCCGATCAGCCAGTCCATCTCGTCGATCTCCCGCTGCTGTGCCTCGATGATCTCGACGGCCAGCTGGCAGACGCGCACGTCGTCGAGCTCGGCCCGCTCGGAGCGGGTGATCGCCATCGAGTGGTGGGGGATCATCGCGCGCATCCAAGCGGTGTCCTGCACGGTGGTCTGGCTGCGGTCGAGGAAGATCCCGAAACCCAGGAGCAGCAGGCTCGCTGCCACGATGGCGATGTTGGCCTTCATGTTCTTGTACATGTTGGACATCCACGCGAGCATGACCAGCCCCATGGCCCCGCCCATGGTGATCGCCATGAAGACGCGGCTCTGGCTGAAGCGGATGTGGCTCCACTCCCAGGTGCTGACGAACATGATCCAGTACATGAGGACGATGGACGTCAGGATCGCGGCCCCGAACCGCAGGTACATCTTCGCCTGGGGCGACATGCCGCCGCCCTGATCGTTCTCGTTCGCCTCGTCGCTCTTCTTCGTCGCCATGAATCCGATCTCCGTTCTGCGGTTGTCGGGGTGGGAGGAGTCGCGCACGTCGTGGGACTCGCGGCCACGAGAGCCGCTGGCTGCATCCGGTCACACCGCAGGCGCGTGGCTGCCGTGGTCGGCAGTCCGCGCGGAAGGTCGAGACTTTAGGCAGACGGCGACCTTGTGGAACGGCGTCCGCATGCCCGTACGGTTGTCCGGATAAACGCGAGTGACTCGGTGCCCTCGTCGGAACCGTCGGAACAGGTACCGTCGTGCCGCCATCGAGCCTGCAGGCATGCGGGGCAGGTGTGGAGCGGGGGTGTCATGCGAGGGCGGCGGATCTGGGCACTGCTCGTGGTGGCCGCCGTCCTGGCCATGCACGGGGTGCAGTGCATGAGCGGATCTTTCGGCCCCGCCCACGTGGCTTCCGCCGTCCCTCTCACCGTGCTGGACGGCGGCTCGACCGTGTTCCCCGATGGAACCCCCCACGTCGCCGCCCTCGGCGCGGATGCGATCACGCCACTCCACCCCGCTCCTGGCGGCCTCCCAGCCCATGGACCCGAGTTCTGGACCATCTGTCTTGCTGTGGTGTTCGCGGCGTTGGCGCTGGTGAGCGTCGCGTTGCTGTTCCGTGGGCGAGCCGCCCTCGTCGTACGAGGCCCGCCCCGCTCGTTGCATGGGCTCCGGCAGCGCTACCGGCTGCACCCGGCGCCGGATCTCTCCGCTCTCTGTCTCCTGCGGATCTAGGCCGAACGCCCCGACCCCGCCAGCACCTGCTGGACGGGGGGCGATCAGGCACGCCCAGACCTCATTGACAGGAGACTCGCAATGACCCGCACGACAGCTCGACTCGTCCGCATCGCCGGTGGCCTGCTCGCCGGCGCAGTCCTTCTCGGCGGCTGTTCCAGTGCCGTCGACGGCACCGCGGCCGATAGCAACACTTCCGCCGACAGCTCGGCGACCGTGTCCGAAGAGTTCAACGACGCCGACGTCGCCTTCGCTCAGGGGATGATCCCGCATCACGAAGGTGCCCTGGTGATGGCTGAGATGGCTGTGGAGCGCGCCAGCGATCCTCGCGTGCTGGGCCTGGCCGAGCGCATCCAGGCCGGTCAGGGCCCGGAGATCGATCTGATGACCGGCTGGCTGGAGGAGTGGGGAGAGCCGGTGGAATCCGGTGGCATGGGCGGTATGGATCATGGATCAGATGGCATGGGCCACGCGCCCCAGGACATGCCCGGCATGGGCTCCGGCGGCATGGGAGACATGCCCGCCGGTCCCGACTTCGACCGGATGTGGCTCCAGTCGATGATCGGCCACCACGACGGTGCGGTGGTCATGGCGCAAATCGAGATCGACGACGGCGCGAACGAGGAAGCGATCGACCTGGCTCGGCTCATCGTCGAGACCCAGAACGACGAGATCAACGAGATGCAGCAGCTGCTGAATGAACTCGGCGGCTGAGTCGGTGGCTGCGGGGGCGGCGGCCGGTCCGCCGCCCCCGCGGCGCCCCTGCTTGCCGGGTCCACCTCCCGGCCCTCAGACGGATCCCTGGAGTTCGCCGTGCGTAGCCAGATAACCCCTCGTTCTTGCCGTTCCTCCCGGACGATGGTCACCGGCTCGGTGATGACCGCCCTCGTGGTTGCCCTGGCCGCATGTTCCTCGTCGGAGTCCGCCCCCTCCGGCCCAGTCGAAGCACTTCCTGCGGGGTCATTGCCCGCAGCTCACGTCCACGGAGTTGGGATAGATCCTGGAGACGGAGACGTGCTGGTGGCGACGCACGAGGGCCTCCTCGAGGTCGGTGACGGCGGCCAGGTCACCCCCGTCGGCCCGGTGATCGACCTGATGGGGTTCAGCGTGGCCGGTCCCGCCCGGTACCTGGCCTCCGGTCACCCCGGCCTGCGCGTCGACCTGCCGCAGCCCGTCGGCCTCATCGAGTCCACCGACGGCGGTCGTACCTGGACGCCGCTGTCCCGACAGGGGCAGTCCGACTTTCACGGCTTGACCGCCAGCGACGCCGGTGTGCTCGGCTTCGACGGGGCACTGATGCGTAGCGACGACGGCCGAGCGTGGGAACAGCTGGACATCCCGGCCGAGCCGCACTCGCTGGCGGCGTCACCGGACGGCATGCACGTGCTGGCGGCGACTCAGCAGGGCCTCCTGCGCTCCGTCGATGCGGGGTCCTCGTGGTCCCCGTCGGTTGGGGCGCCCGTCCTCCAGGTGGTCGACTGGGCCGACGGTGACAGCGCCGTCGGGGTGACGCCGACCGGGGTGGTGTGGTCCAGCACCGACCGTGGTGAGACGTGGCAGGAGGCGGGGCGGCTGGACGCCGCTCCCGAAGTTGTGGTGGCGTCTGCGGAAGGCGATCGGATGCGGCTCGTGGTCGTGACTACCGACGCCCTCGTCGAGTCGTTCGATGGTGGCTCTACTTTCGAGGTCCTGCTGGAGCGTTGAGGTCGGCCCCGGGGGCGCCAGGCCGTGGTGGACCGTGGCGCCCCCGGCGTCGACCGTCCGTGCGGCCGTCAGCCCAGCGAGCTGATGAGGTCCCGGCACGCCTGCTCGCAGCGCCGGCAGGCCTCGGCGCAGACCCGGCAGTGCTCGTGCATCGAGGCGTGGCCCTCGCACTCGTCACCGCACGCCTTGCAGGCCGCGGCGCAGGCCTCGAGCACCGCGCGGGTGAGGTTGGCGTCGTAGCCGGTGTGCCGGGAGAGCACGCGGCCGGTCGTGTCGCAGATGTCGGCGCAGTCGGTGTTGCTGCGGATGCACTTGGTCAGCTCGGCGACCTTGTCCTCGCTGAGGCAGGCGTCGGCGCACGCGGTACACGCCTGGGCGCACTCGAAGCAGGCTTCGATGCAGGCCAGGAGCTTCTGCTTGTCGACCCCGCCGAGGTCCTTGGGGTAGGTGTCGAGCATCTGGGCTGCCACGGTCATGGGTACTCCTCGGATCTGTGGCGCCGGACGGCTCGGACGCCGTCTGGGACGATCGCCGACAAGTTCGGCGCTACCCGCAGATCCGTACGGGTATGAGTGCACCGGAGGTGTTTCTCGATGTCCCCACCTGACCACGCGCACCCGGTCGACCCCGAGCGGGTCGCACACGCCCGTGCCCGGCTGCCCAGCCGGGACGAAGCGGCTCAGCTGACCAGCGTGCTGAGCCTGATGGCCGATCCCACCCGGGCCCGGGTCCTGTTCGCCCTGGACATGGTCGAGGAGCTCTGCGTCGGCGACCTCGCCCTCGCACTTGAGACCAACGAGGACGCCGTGGGGTACGCCCTCCGGTTGCTGCGCACGGCAGGCCTCGTCACCAACCGGAAGCAGGGCCGCGTCGTCTACTACCGCCTCGCCGACGGTTTTCCCGAACCGCTCCGCGAGCACTGCCTTCGCCAGCTGATCGTGCTCGCCGAGGCGCCGGCACCGGACGACGACTGACGGGATGCCGGCCTTGGGACGCAGCTCTTTCCGTGCGTCTCACGGCGCGCGGCCTGCGTCGGCGCGCGGGCATCCTCGACCGCCCCTACAGTCGGCTACATCCGCACAGTTGTCCGGATGTCAGCGCCATCACCTGGCCGGTCCCGGCCGGTCGGTTTCGACTTCTTGCGGAAGGCGAGAGGGCGTCCATGATTGCCGTGCTGTCGTTGCTGGCCCTGATTCTGGCCGGCGTCGTCGGGCTGTACGCCGCGTCGTCCGCGGTGCGCCCCGCCCGCGAGTCAGCGACCGTCCTGCCCTACGAATCCGGGCTGGTCCCGCAGCAGCACGCCGTCTCCCGCTACCACACCCGCTGGTACGCGGTCACCGTCCTGTTCCTCGCCTTCGACATGGAGATGATCTTCATGTACCCGTGGGCGGTCGTCGTCGCGGACATGGGCACGACTGCCGTCGTCGAGATGTTCGGCTTCCTCACCATCCTGCTCGTCGGCGTCACCTACGTGTGGCGGGAAGGCGCTCTGCGATGGACCTGAGTGCGCGACTGCGCGGCTGGGCGTTGGCCCGGCCACGAGTCCTGCTCGTCGACACCCCCGGCGCGACGCCGTTCCGCTGGGCCGTCGAGGCCGACCTCGATCGCCGCGGCTGGTCGCACGCCCGGTCGCCGGCGGACACCGATCTTCTCGTCGTCCTGGGCCCCCCTGGACCGGGCCTGGCCGCGGCTGTCGAGGTCCTCTGGAGCCAGGTACCCGAACCCCGGCATCGGGTGGACCTGCGCCGGCCTGACGACATCGGCGCCGCTCTGGACGAGGGCGGGGCCGCGCTCATCCGCCCGGCAGGCTCGGGGCCGGGCGCCGACGATCGGCCGTCCCCGGCAGAGCTGCTCGGCACGGACGGGGACGCCGGTCACGAGGGCATGGACCACGGTGGTGGTCACGAGGGCATGGACCACGGTGGTGGTCACGAGGGCATGGACCACGGTGGTGAGGTCGCCGGGCTGCCGATGGCGATGACGGGCCCGGATCGGGACGGGCTCGAGCTAGACGTGCTCACGGTGGTGCTCGGGCCGGTGCTACCCGGCTGGCCCACCGGGCTGGTCCTGCGGGCGGAACTGCAGGGTGACGTCCTCACGTCCGCCGAGCTCTGCTGGCTCGACGCCGCGTCTCTCCCCGCCGCCGAGCTCGACCTGGATCCGCAGCAGGCGGCGCTGGATCGTCTCGTCCGCTTCCTCGTCGTGGCCGGTTGGCCGACGGCCGCCCGCGATGCACGTCGCGCCCGGGACGGCTTCAGCGCCGGCGACCCCGATCGACGCGTCGCGGCACAGCGGCGCGCAGCGGCGGTGGCGCGGAGGGTGCGCCGCTCGCGCGCGCTGGCGTGGACGGCCGGTGGCATCGGGTGCACGGCGCCGGAAAGTGGCCTCGGCGGAGACACCCTGGACCGGGTTCGGCGGTGGTGTGAGATCGCGGTGGGGCAGCCGGTGGCGGAGCTTGCCGGGCCGTCGCTGGACGAGGTCGCGGCGCTGGTGCAGGGCGCCGAGCTCGGAAGTGCACGATTGATCGTGGCCGGCTTCGACCTCCAGCCCGTCACCGTGGTCCCGCCGTCGGAGTCCGCCCATGCCTGACGAGACGTTGGTGGACGTGTGGGGGTTGGCGCCTGCCGTCCTGGTGATCATGGTGGGCGGGCTGGCCCTGGGCCTCGTGGTGGCGGCGGTCGACCGGGCCGTCGTCTCCGGGGAAGCCGGGAGAGCGGTCGTCGAGCCGCTGCTTGCCGGCGCGCGGGGGCTGGTGGAGCAGCGGCGGACGACCTTGGCGCCGGATCGGCTGCTGTGGCGGATCGGCTGCGCCGCGGTGCCGACGCTGGCGCTGTTGTCGCTGGCCGTGGTGCCCGTGGGCGGCCGGACGCTGTGGTCGACCAGCGCGGACCTCGTGTGGTTCAACGCCATGGAGGCGTTGCTGTGGGCGGCGGTGTGGCTGGTCGGGTGGGGTCCGAACGCGGTCCACGCGCTGACCGGCGGATACCGGTTCCTCGCCCAGGGCCTGGCCTACGAACTGCCGCTGATGTTCGCGTTGATCACGGCGGGCCTGGCGGCCGGGTCGCTGCGGACGACGGACGTCGTCGCCGCGCAGGAGGGCCTGTGGTTCGTGGTGACGATGCCGGTCGCCTTCGTCGTCTTCGTGGCCGGCGCCGCGGCCTTCGCGTTCTGGGGCCCGTTCGCCGCGCCCGCCGCGGCCGACATCGCCGGCGGCGTCACCTCGGAGCTGTCGGGTGTCGACCGGCTGCTCGTCGACCTGGGCCGGGCGGTGTTCCTGGGCGCCGCCGCGGCCATGGCTGTCGCCCTGTTCCTGGGCGGCGACGCCGGCCCGTGGCTGCCCGGCCCGTTGTGGTTCCTGCTCAAGACCCTCGCCGTCGTGACGGCGCTCGTCTGGGCCGGCCGCCGGGTGCCGGTGCTGCGGCCCGATCGCACGGTGGAGGTCGGCTGGATGGTCCTCGTTCCGCTGACCCTGCTGCAGGCGCTCGCCGTGGCCGTGCTGGTCCTGAACGGCTTCTACGCATGAGGAGGGCGCGATGCTGACCGACCTCGGCGGCTGGGTGATCGCCACCGTCGTCGCCCTCGGGATCCTGTCGGTCGCCGCCGGGATCGCCGTGTTCGTCGTCGACTCGATGGCGCGGGCGACCTTCGCCCTGCTGGCGTCGTTCCTCGCCGTGGCGGGGGTGCTGCTGGCCCTGGACCTGGTCTACCTGGCCGTCGTGACGGCGCTGATGATGACGATCGAGATGGCGATCATGGCCGTCTTCATGATCATGTTCATGATGAACCCGGCCGGCCTCATGCCGATGACGATGGTGCACAACGCCAAGGGCTCGGCTGTGATCGGGGCCGGTGCGTTCGCCGGGCTCACCGTCGGCATCTGGACGGTCGACTGGCCGACCCGGGACGTCTCCCGCCCCGCCGACAGCACCCGCCAGCTCGGCGAGGCCATCATGGGCAGCCACATGCTGGTCATGCTGGTCATCGGCATCGGGCTGTTCGCCACGATCATCGCCGGCACCGTCCTGGCCACCGCACGCGGGCGGTACGACCGCTTCGGTGCCGATCTCGCCGCCGAACATCCGGACGACCCGGTGCCCGGGGGACTGCCCCGATGACCGCCGAGCTGGTGCTCCAGGTCGTGCTGACCGTCGCCGCCGGCCTGATCGGTGTCGGGTTGTTCGGAGCGCTGTCCCAGCAGACGATCGTCATGGTGATGATGGGCCTCGAGCTCGTCCTCAACGGGGTGCTGCTGGCCGGGGGAGCTGCCTGGTACTTCCTCGCGCCGGACCTGCCCGACGCCCAGATGCTGGTCGTCGTCGCGCTGGTGGTCATGGCGGTGGAGATGGCCATGGGCTTCGCCGTCACCATCGCCTTCTACCGGGCCCGGCAGATCGACATGATCGACATGGCCTCGGACCTGCGCGGATGAGCGCCGCCCTCGGCGCGCTGGTGCTGCTCCCCGCCCTGAGCGGGACGGGGCTGCTGGTCGCCGGTCGGCGGGCCGACCGTGCCGCCGGTCCGCTGGCCGTTGCCGTCACCGGGGCCGGTGCGGCGCTGTCAGCTTGGGTGGCCGGAACCCGGCCGCGGCTTTCGGTGCCCTTCCTCGGCGTCATCGAGGGCGGCGACCTGCGCCTGGTCGTCGACGGGCTGTCCGCCGTGCTCGTGGTCCTGGTCGCGGGGATCGCTCTGCTGGTCACCGTCTTCGCCCTCGCGGATCTGCCGGCGGATGCCGCACGAGGGCGCTTCTTCGGCTACCTGCTGCTCTTCGTCGCCGCCATGCTGGCCACGGTCACCGCGGCCACACTGCCCGCGCTCCTCCTGGCATGGGAGGTGATGGGCGCGACCTCCTACGCGCTGATCGGCTTCCGGTGGGAGGAGCCGGGCAAGCTGGCCGCCGGCACCCGCGCGTTCGTGACCACGCGCGCCGGGGACCTCGGCCTGTACGTCGCCGGCGGGGCCGCGCTGGCGGCCACGGGCAGCCTGGTCCTCGCCGATCTGGCCGGTGCCGACGGCGGCTGGGCGCATCTGGCCGCCGCCGGCGTGCTGGTCGCCGCGCTCGGCAAGTCGGCGCAGCTGCCCTTCTCGGCCTGGCTCTCGGCCGCCATGCAGGGCCCGAGCCCGGTCAGCGCGCTGCTGCACTCGGCCACGATGGTGGCCGCCGGCGGATACCTGCTGATCCGGATGCAGCCACTGCTGGCAGCGACCGGCTGGGCCGCGACCGCGGCCGCCTGGGCCGGTGCGTTGACCGCACTCGTGCTGGGCGCCGTGGCCCTGGCTCAGTCCCATCTCAAGCAGTTGCTCGCGGCGAGCACCGCCGCACAGATCGGCTTCGTCGTGCTCGCCGCCGGGGTGGGCGCCACCGCGGGCGGCACGGCTCAGCTCGTCGCGCACGCCGCGGTCAAGGCCGGCCTCTTCGTCGCCGCCGGCGCCTGGCTCACCGCGCTCGGCACCAGGAACCTCGCCGACCTGCGTGGCGCCGCCCGCCGGTACCCGGGGATCGGCGCAGCCGCCACCGTCGCCGCCCTCGCCCTGGCCGGTGTGCCTCCCCTGTCGCTGTGGGCGACCAAGGACGAGGTGCTCGCCGGTGTCGACGGACGGGCGCTGACGGTGGTGGGTCTCGCCGCCGCTGCGCTCTCGGCGGCGTACGCCGGTCGGATCCTGGCCGTCGTCCTCGCTCGGCCGACCGGGGACGAGGCGTTCGACGACGAGGAGCCGGGCACCCGGCGCGTCCCGGCGCTCACCACCGTCGTCGCCGGCGTGCTCGCCGTGTTCGCCGCCGGGCTGGGCGTGCTCGCGCTGCCGGCCGTGGCCGAGCAGCTCAAGGCGGTCCTGGGCGCGGAGGGCCAGCCGTCCCCGGGCCTGGGGGAGCTGCTGTCGTCCGGGGCGCTCGCGCTCGCCGTCCTGGGGCTGACCATCGCCGTGGTCAGCACCCGCCCCGCCGTTCTGCAGCAGCTCTCCCGGGGTCCGCTCGGGTCGTGGGCCGGGCTCGGGCGGCTGCTGTCCCCGCGACCGGCGATGGCGCTGGCCCGGGCGCTGGCCACCGTGGACGACCGGGTGGTGGACCGGGCGGTGATGGGAGTGGCTGCCGGCGCCCGCCGGCTTGCCGCATCGGCGTCCCAGGCGGACGACCGTGTCCTGGACGGCGCGGTGTCGGCGGTCGCCTCGGCGACCCGCGGTGCAGCCGCCGGGGCCGCGCGGATGGACGCCGGAGTGGTGGACGGCGCGGTCCGCGGCACGGCGAGGGCGTTCCGTCGCGCGGGGAGCGCCGCCCGCCGTCCCCAGACCGGGCTGCTGCACCAGTACTACGCCCAGGCCGTCGTCGGTCTGGGCGTCCTGCTCGTTCTCCTGCTCGTGGTGAGGTAGTCGTGCTGCTGACGGTCGTGATCTTCCTGCCGGTGGTGATCGCCGGCGTGCTGCTGGCCGCCCGCGGGCTCGGTGCCCGGGCGGCCATCGGGCTGTGGGTGGCCGCCTCCGCCGTCGACCTGGCGCTGGTCGGCTGGATGTGGTGGCGCTTCGAGCCGGGGGAGGGCGCCTCGGGGGTCGTCGACGGCCTGGCGTACGAGGCCGACCTGCAGTGGATCCCGACCGTCGACGCCGGCTACCACGTCGGCGTCGACGGGCTCTCCCTGCCGCTGCTGGCCCTCACCGGGGTGCTGTTCCTGGCCTGCGCGATCTACTCGCTGCGCGAGCCGGACCGGCCGCGTACCTATGCGGCGCTGTTCCTCTTCCTGCAGACCGCGTGCCTGGGCACGTTCGCCTCGCTGGACCTGATCCTGTTCTTCGTCTTCTTCGACCTGACGATCGTCGGGATGTACTTCGTCATCGCCGGCTGGGGCCACGGCAACGCCCGGCGCAGCGCGCTGAAGTTCTTCCTCTACACGTTCATCGGGTCGCTGGCGCTGCTCGTCGGCTTCATCGGGCTGTTCCTCGGCAGCGACGAGCGCACCTTCGACATGGTGGCGCTGGCGGCGAACCCACCGCTCGCGGACTCCCCGGTGGCCGGAGGGCTGGTCCTGCTGGCGATCGGCCTGGGGCTGGCGGTGAAGACACCGCTGTTCCCGTTCCACACCTGGCTGCCCGACGCGCACACCGACGCGCCGGCGGCCGGGTCCGCCGTTCTCGCCGGGATCCTGCTCAAGCTCGGCACCTACGGGTTCGTGCGGATCGCCATGCCGATCCTTCCCGAGGCCTGGCAGCGGTGGGCGATGGTGGCCGTCGTCGTCGGGGTGATCAGCGTGCTGTGGGGCGCGTTCGTCGCGCTGGCCCAGACCGACGTCAAGCGGATGATCGCCTACACCTCCGTCAACCACATGGGTTACGTGCTCCTCGGCCTGGGCGCGGCCGGCCTGGTCGCGTCCGCCGACGAGGGGGCGCGGACCGTCGCCACGGTGGGGGCGATGTACCAGATGGTCAGCCACGGCCTGCTCACCGGCGCGCTGTTCCTGCTCAGCGGGGTGCTGTGGTCCCGCGGGCACACCTACGCCTTCGACCGGTGGGGCGGCCTGGCGCGGCCGGCGCCGGTCTTCGCCGGCTGCCTCGCGCTCGCCGCGTTCGGTTCCCTCGGGCTGCCCGGGTTCTCCGGCTTCATCGCCGAGTTCCAGATCTTCACCGGTGCCCTGCAGGCCACGCCGGTCGCCACGGTGATCGCCGTCGTCGGCATCCTGGTCACCGCTGGACTGTTCCTGGTCGCCCTGCAGCGGCTGCTCACCGGCGACCCCGTCGACCCCGTCGTCCCGGCCGAGGCGGACGCCGACGGGACGGGGGAGCGGCCGGCTCCCGACCGGACGGACGGGCACACGGTGACCGCCACCCGCCCGGAGGTGTCGGCCCGGGTGGTGGACCTGCGCGGCCACGAGGTGGCCTCGATCGTCCCGCTGCTCGTGCTCGCGCTGGTCCTGGGCCTGCTCCCACGGATCGTGCTGGATGTCCTCGAGCCGGCCGCCATGGCGGTGGTGGAGCTGGTGGCCCGGTGACGGGCATGTCCGGGGGCGGTGAGCGGGTGCTCGCCCTGCTGCCCGAACTGCTCCTGCTGCTCGGCGCGGTCGGTGGGTTGCTGCTGGGGCTCTGGACGCCGCAGCACCGGCAGCGGCGGGTCCGGCTCCTGGTCACCGCGGCCTGTCTGGCCAGCGCGGTCGCCGCAGCCGTGGCGCTGCCCGAACCGGCCGAGCGGGTGTTCGAGGACACCTGGGTCGTCGACACCACCACCGGCGTCGTTCGGATCGTCGTCGCGCTCGGGGTGGCGGCGCTCGTCTGGCTGGCGTCGGCCTCGTTCGCCGGACACCCGCGCGAGACCGAGGCCTACGTCCTCATGCTGCTCGGTGGGCTGGGCGCCGTCGCGCTGGCCGCCAGCGGCGACCTGCTGCTGCTCGTTGCCGCCTACCTGCTGGCCAGCGTCCCGCTGTACGCGCTCGCCGGCTTCGCCAAGGATTCTGCCGGAGTCGAGGCGGCGATGAAGTACTACCTCATGGGCGCCTTCGTCGGCGTCCTGATGCTGGTCGGCGTCGCCGCCCTGGTGCTCGCCACCGGCACGACCGGTTACTCCGACCTCGCCGTGCTGCTCCCTGGCGCCTCCCCGGGTCTGCTCGCGGTGGGCATCCTCGGCGTGCTCGCCGGTGTCGGGTTCAAGGCCGGTGCGGTGCCGGTGCACTTCTGGGTTCCCGACGTCACGGCCGGCACCACGCCTCCGATGGCTGCCTACCTCACCACGATCCCCAAGATCGGCGCGGTCGCGGCCGCCTTCCGGCTGCTCGCCGAGCCCTTCGCCGACGTTCCCCTCGACGTGCCCCTGCTGGTCGCCCTCATTGCGGCAACCAGCATGACCCTGGGCAACCTGGCTGCCTTTCACCAGACCGACGTTCTGCGCCTGCTGGCGTACTCGACGGTGAGCCAGGTCGGCTACCTGTTCATGGTCGTGGCCGTCGCGGCGCGCACCGACCTCG
The DNA here is from genome assembly GCF_054780755.1 of Modestobacter lapidis. Classification (NCBI taxonomy): domain Bacteria; kingdom Bacillati; phylum Actinomycetota; class Actinomycetes; order Geodermatophilales; family Geodermatophilaceae; genus Modestobacter; species Modestobacter lapidis. Next base: position 47,027 of record NZ_BAAGVS010000011.1, read on the forward strand.
CCGTGCCGGCCCTGGCGATCTACCTGGCCGGCTACGCGGTGACCAACGTCGGCGCTTTCGCCGCCGTGGCGGCGGCCCCGGTGGCTCGCACGATCACCGACTGGGCGACCGCGGTCGGGCGCCACCGCTCGCTGGTCGTCAGCCTGGTGGTCTGCCTGCTCGGCCTGGTCGGAACACCACCGACCGCCGTCTTCGTCGGCAAGCTCGCGGTGTTCGCCGCAGCCTGGGACGGCGGGCTCGCCTGGCTGGTCGTCGTGGCGGCGATCAACACCGTCGCCAGCCTCTTCTACTACCTGCGCTGGATCGCCCCGGCGTTCGCCGGTGTTCCCGTCGCACCGGCGACGGGGGAGGGCGAGCCCGGCAGTGGTCCGCGGACCGCGGCCGGCACGGCACAGCGGATCCAGCGCGGCCCCGTGGTGGTCCTGCACGCGGCCGCCGTGCTCTCGGTCCTCCTCGGCGTAGGCGCCGGGGTGTGGCTCGCGGCGGCCACCAGCGCGAGCTGAGTAGCGGTGTCGGTGGGCGGAGCCGGCAGGAGGGTTGGTGTGGTCACGGCCGGGCATGGTGTCCGAGCGAATCGCGTGGTCGGTCGCCCCGAGACGGTATCCGCGGAGCCGTTCGGACGACGGGCTGATCGGTCTGGCTTTGGCTGCCTGACCGTGCCTTTCGGGCAGACCACGACCCTGGGTTCCATGCGAGAGGCGGTCAGGATGGCCAACCGGCTGGCAGGGGCGACGAGCCCGTACCTGCTGCAGCACGCGGAGAATCCCGTCGACTGGTGGGAGTGGGGCGAGGAGGCGTTCGCCGAGGCGCGACGCCGGGATGTCCCCGTCCTGCTGAGCGTGGGGTACGCCGCCTGCCACTGGTGCCACGTCATGGCGCACGAGTCGTTCGAGGACGCGGCGACCGCGGCGCAGCTGAACGCCGGCTTTGTCTGCGTGAAGGTCGACCGGGAGGAGCGCCCCGACGTCGACAGCGTCTACATGGCCGCCACCCAGGCGCTGACCGGGGCGGGTGGCTGGCCGATGACGGTGTTCACCACCCCGGAGGGCAAGCCGTTCCACTGCGGCACCTACTACCCGCCGCGCCCGGCGCACGGCATGCCGTCCTTCCGCCAGCTGCTCGCGGCGGTCGGTGACGCCTGGTCCACCCGCCGGGACGAGCTGGAGGACGCGGGCACGAGGATCACCGAGGGCATCGCCGGCCGGCTGGACCTCGGTGCGCCGTCGCCGCTGTCGGCCGAACTGCTCGACGGTGCCGTCGCCACCCTCGCCGACGGCTACGACCGGCAGTTCGGCGGCTTCGGGGGCGCACCCAAGTTCCCGCCGTCCATGGTGCTGGAGTTCCTGCTCCGGGCCTCCGCCCGGCGCGGTGACGAGAACTCGCTGCGGATGGTCGTGGGCACCGCCGAGGCGATGGCCCGTGGCGGCATCTACGACCAGCTGGCCGGCGGGTTCGCCCGCTACTCCGTCGATGCACGCTGGGTGGTGCCGCACTTCGAGAAGATGCTCTACGACAATGCCCTGCTGCTGCGGGTGTACTCGCACCTGTGGCGCAGCACCGGCCTCGGCTGGGCCCGCCGGGTGGCCGACGAGACCGCCGCCTTCCTCGTCCGCGACCTCGGCACCGCCGCGGGCGGCTTCGCCTCGGCACTGGACGCCGACACCGAGGGCGTCGAGGGGCTCTCCTACGTCTGGACGCCGGAGCAGCTGGTCGAGGTGCTCGGCCCCGAGGACGGCGCCTGGGCGGCCGAGACCTTCGCGGTGACCTGGGAGGGCACCTTCGAGCACGGCAGCTCCACCCTCCAGCTGCTGCGGGACGTCGACGATCCCGGCCGGCTGGCCGACGTCCGGGGCCGGCTGTCCGCGGCCCGGGCGCGGCGGCCCCAGCCGGCTCGTGACGACAAGGTGGTCACCGCCTGGAACGGCCTGGTCATCGCGGCGCTCGCCGACCACGGGGCGCTCACCGGCGATGCGGCGGCCGTCGATGCCGCCCGCGCGGCCGCCGAGCTGCTGCAGGGCACCCACTGGGTCGACGGCCGGCTGCGCCGGGCGTCCCGGAACGGCGCCGCCGGCCCCCACGCCGGGGTCCTGGAGGACTACGGCGACCTGGCGGAGGGCCTGCTGGCGCTGCACTCGGCCACCGGTGAGGGCCGCTGGCTGGCCTGGGCGGGAGAGCTGCTCGCCGTCGTCGCCGACCAGTTCGTCGACGCCGACGGTCGCTGGCACGACACCGCCGCCGACGCCGAAGCCCTCGTCCACCGCCCCTTCGACCCGGCCGACGGGCCGGCCCCGGCCGGCATCGCGGCCGCCGCCGGCGCGCTGGTCGGCTACGGGGCGCTGGCCGGCTCGGCGGAGCACCGCGGGCGGGGCGAGGAGGCGCTCGGGTCGCTGGCCCGGCTGGTCGAGCACGCACCCCGGGCAGCCGGGTGGGCGGCGGCGGTCGGGGAGGCGCTGCAGGCCGGTCCGCTCGAGGTGGCGGTCAGTGGCCCGGCCGGCCCGGAGCGCGATGCCCTGGCCGCCGCAGCGCGCGCCTCGGGCAGCCCGGGAGCGGTCGTCGTCGTCGGGGAACCGGACGCGCCGGGGGTACCACTGCTCGCCGACCGCCCGGCCCGGGACGGTCGCCCGGCGGCGTACGTCTGCCGGGGCTTCGTCTGCTCGGCGCCGGTCGGGGACGTGTCCGCGCTCAGCGCAGCGATGGAGCCGCCGCGGGGCTGATTACACAATTACAGTGTGCGCATCGACGTTCCCGGGAGGACACCATGCACGCACTGCACCGCTTCGCATCGGACGGCTTCCCCGGGCGGGGGCGGCCGCGGGGCCGCGCGGCCGACGCGGCGCCGCCGGTGGACCGCGCGGAGGTGGCCGGCTGGTTCGCCGGCCGGCTGCCCGACGGCTGGTTCACCGGGCCGGTCGAGCTGAGCCTCGACCGGGACGAGATCACCGTGGTCGGCGCCGTCGCCGAGCCGGACGCGGGTGAGGGTGACCCGGCCGCGGCCCGGGCCGGACGGATCGCCCGGTTCCGCGAGCAGACCCGCGAGCAGCGGATGGCCATCGCCGACGCAGCCCAGGCCCGGTACGGCCGTTCGGTGGCGTGGGGCGCCCGGTGCGGCGACACCCGCGAGCTGTTCACCACGCTGTCGGTGCCGGTGATGACCCGGCTGCGCCAGCCGGAGCGCCAGGTCCTCGACACCCTGGTCGACGCCGGCGTGGCCCGCTCGCGCTCGGACGCCCTGGCCTGGGCGGTGCGGCTGGTCGGGCAGCACACCGACGCCTGGCTCACCGACCTCCGCCGGGCCATGGAGTCGGTCGAGGAGGTGCGCGCCCGCGGCCCCCGGACCGGCTGACGCGCTGGGCTCCCGGCTCCCGGATCGCGGCGAGCACGCAGGGTGGGATGTCCGGCGTCGCCGCCCGCTTCCCACTGTTCGGCTGATCGCGGCGGGCCCTGCGCCGGGCCGCCGGCGGCGACCGGGGACACTGGGTCGTGTGACCACCGACGTCGAGCCCACCGAGACCGACGTCCTCGTGGTCGGCGCCGGTCCGGCCGGATCGGCCGCCGCGGCCTGGGCGGCCCGCCACGGTGCGGACGTCGTGCTGGCCGACGCCGCCGTCTTTCCCCGGGACAAGACCTGCGGCGACGGCCTCACCCCGCGGGCGATCGCCGAGCTCGACCAGCTGGGGCTGGGTGACTGGGTGCGCTCCCACGGACGCAACCGCGGGCTGCGTGCCGCCGGCTTCGGCCAGGAGCTGCTGCTGCCCTGGCCCGGCGGGTCGCTGCCCGACCACGGCGGCGCCGTGCCGCGCACCCAGCTGGACGCCCGGATCCGCCAGGTGGCCCTCGACGACGGCGCGCAGCCGCTCGAGAGCGCCAGGGCCGTCGACGTCGAGCGGGACGGCGACCGGGTGTCCGGGGTGGTGTTCCGCCGTCCGGACGACACGACGACGACGGTGTCCTGCCGCCGGCTGGTCGTGGCCGACGGCGCCCGCTCGCCGCTGGGCCGGGTGCTGGGCCGCGAGTGGCACCGGGACACCGCCTACGGCGTGGCCGCCCGCGGCTACGTGTCCTCCGGGCGCAGCGACGACGAGTGGATCTCCTCCCACCTGGAGCTGCGCGGTGCGGAGGGGGAGCTGCTGTCCGGCTACGGCTGGGTCTTCCCGCTCGGCGGGGGCGAGGTGAACATCGGCGTCGGCACGCTGGCCACCGCGCGCCGGCCGGCCGGCGTCCAGCTCAAGGGCCTGCTCGAGCTCTACACCGACCAGCGCCGCGACGACTGGCGGATCGAGGGCGCGGTCCGGGCCCCGGCGAGTGCGCTGCTGCCGATGGGCGGGGCAGTGTCCGGGGTGGCCGGGGCGAACTGGGCGCTGGTCGGCGACGCCGCCGGCTGCGTCAACCCGCTCAACGGCGAGGGCATCGACTACGGCCTCGAGACCGGCCGGATGGTCGGCGGGCTGCTCGAGGAGCGCGACTGGTCCCGGGCGTGGCCGGTGACGCTGCGCCGGCACTACGGCGAGGCCTTCTCCATCGCGCGGCGGCTCGCCGGCCTGCTGACAGTGCCGCGGTTGCTGCCGGCCGCCGGCCCGGTCGGGATGCGCTCCCGGGTGCTGATGACGGTGGCGCTGCGGGTGATGGGGAACCTGGTCACCGACGCCGACCGCGACCTGACCGCCCGCGCCTGGCGGGCCGCCGGGAAGCTGTCGCTCAAGCTGGACGAGCGCAAGCCGTTCGGCTGAGCGGGGGGCCGGAGGCTCCCCCGAAGGCGAACTCGACGTGAGACGACATGGACGGACCTGCGGTCCGGAGGACCGATGTGGTCGGACGGTGTGGCGGCCGGAGGCTGTCCGCCGTCAGGCCACGAAACGGCTCGGTGCAGCTGGGGCACGGCACCTGGCCGCGGTGTCTGACCGGAGGTCAGACGAAAGGGGAGTTGTACAAGGCGAAGTAGACGGCGATGTAGTGGCAGGTCGCCGCCACGATGGTCGCCGCGTGGAACACCTCGTGGTAGCCGAAGGTGCCCGGCCACGGGTTGGGCTTCTTGAGCCCGTAGGCGATGCCGCCCGCGGTGTAGAGCACGCCGCCGACGGCGAGCAGCACCATCGCGGTGACCCCGGCGAGCCGAAGGATGTCGGTGAGCACGAACACCGCCACCCAGCCCAGTGCGAGATAGATCGGCACGCCCACCCAGCGCGGCGCCGTGGGCCACACCAGCTTCAGCGACATCCCGGCCAGGGCGCCGGCCCAGACCACGCCCAGGATCCACAAGTTGGTGGGCGCGGAGACCGCCAACATCGCGAACGGCGTGTAGGTGCCGGCGATGAACAGGAAGATCATCGAGTGGTCGAGCCGCTTCATCACCTTCCAGCCCCGCGGTGACCAGCGCCGCCGGTGGTAGGCGGCGCTGATGCCGAACAGCCCGAGGATGGTCAGGCAGTACAGCGAGACGGGGATGCCGGCCCGTGGGCCGTGGGCCCAGGCGAGGGGGATGAGCACCGCCCCGGCGACGATCGAGCCGAACGCCGCGAACAGGTGCAGCCAGCCGCGCATCCGGGGCCGGGTGTCGGGGTGGTCGTAGTCGCGGTCGCCGTAGTCGGCGACGGCCCACCCACCGGCCTGCTCGACGGCCTGGACCTGCTCGCCCTCGGCGACGACGGCATCGACGGCCTCGCCGAGCGGTGCCTCCAGCTGGGCTCCGTCGGCGGTGACCCGGGCGCGGCCTGCGCGGTCGGGAGAGAGCGTCATGCACCGAGGTTACGGAGCCGTAGGGAGCCCGTCATCCTGTGCGGGCTGTGATCCGGCCGGTGGTCTGCGGCGTGCCGGGAGGCGCCGGGCCGGAAGGGTCCTAGGCTGCCTTCCGTGAGGGTGCGCGCGCGGGTCCGCGAGGTGCTCACCATCCTGTACGAACGACGGTTGGCCCGTGCGGTCCTGGGCGGCGACACCCCCCGGCACGTCGGCGTGATCATCGACGGCAACCGCCGCTGGGCGAAGTCCATCGGCCTGGAGGACGTCAACGACGGCCACCGGGTCGGTGCCGACAAAATCGCCGAGCTGCTGCGCTGGTGCGACGAGGCCAAGGTCGAGGTGGTCACCCTCTTCCTGCTGTCGACCGACAACCTGCAGCGCCCCGAGCCGGAGCTCACCCCGCTGCTGCGGATCATCGAGGGGGTCGCCTGCGACCTGGCGCAGCCGGGGCGCAACTGGCACCTGCGGGCGTTCGGTGCGCTGGAGCTGCTGCCGGCCGAGACCGTCGCCGTGCTCAAGGAAGCGGAGGAGGACACCCGCGACCGTCCGGGCGCCAGCGTGAACCTCGCGGTCGGCTACGGCGGGCGACGGGAGATCGCCGACGCCGTCCGCTCGCTGCTGGCCGAGCACGCCCAGCGGGGGACGACGCTGCCCGAGCTGATCGAGGTGCTGGACGTCGAGCACATCTCCGAGCATCTCTACACCCGCGGCCAGCCCGACCCCGATCTCGTCATCCGCACCAGCGGCGAGCAGCGGCTGTCGGGCTTCCTGCTCTGGCAGACGGCGCACTCCGAGTTCTACTTCACCGACGTCTACTGGCCGGAGTTCCGTCGGGTCGACTTCCTGCGTGCGCTGCGTGACTACGCCGCCCGGAACCGGCGTTTCGGCGGTTGACGCGCCGGCGAGGCAGCGACCGGGGAGCGGAACCCGGGGCGGCGGCGGTCGTGTGCTGCGGCGGCTGGGAGACTCGGGGCCATGGCAGCCGGCGCGGTCGACGTCCCCCTGGAGTACGTGCGGCTGGGGCTGCGGTTCGACCGGGTGGAGCCCGGCTTCGTCGACGCCTACACCGGCGACCCGCGGCTGCGCGCGCAGGTGGCCGACGAGCCGGCGCCCACGCCGCAGGGGCTGCGGAACCAGGCCCGCGCCCTGCTCGCCGAGCTCGACGTCGCGGGGCTGCGCCGCGACCGGGCCGGCTACCTGCGCGGTCAGCTGACCGGGTTGGAGTGCACCGCCCGGAAGATGGCGGGGGAGCCGATCGGCTTCGTCGACGAGGTGCGCGCCTACTTCCAGGTCGACGTCGCCCTCGGTGACCCGGGCGAGTACGCCGCCGCGCACGCCGAGCTGGAACGGCTGCTGCCGGGCAGCGGCACGCTCGCCGAGCGCTACGCCGTGCACCGCCGGCGCGAGGAGTGCCCGCCGGCCCGGCTGGAGGTCGCCGTGCACGCGCTGTCCTCGGCCCTGCGTGACCGGGTCCGCGGCCGGTACGGGCTGCCCGAGGCCGAGACGGTGCGCTACGAGGTGGTCACCGACAAGCCGTGGTCGGGCTTCAACTACTACGAGGGCGGCTACCGCTCCCGGGTGGCCATCAACGCCGACCTCCCGCACCGGCTGGGTCAGCTGCCGCACCTGGTCGCGCACGAGTCCTACCCCGGCCACCACACCGAGCACTGCCGCAAGGAGCAGGGGCTCGTCGAGCGCGACCAGCACCTCGAGCACACCATCTTCCTGGTCAACACCCCCGAGTGCCTGATGGCCGAGGGGCTGGCCGACCTGGGCGTGGAGGTGGCCGTCGGCGACGGGTGGGGCGCGTGGTCGGCCGAGGTCCTCGCCGACCTGGGCCTGCACTTCGACGGCGCGCTGGCCGAGCGGGTGGCCGCCGTCGCGGCACCGCTCAACCGCGTGCGCCAGGACGCCGCGATCCTGCTGCACGACCGGCACGCCGATCCCGACGTCGTCATCGCCCACCTGCAGCGGTGGGGTCTGGTCAGCCACGACCGCGCCGTCCAGCAATTGCGCTTCCTCACCGACCCGTTGTGGCGGGCCTACATCTCCACCTACGTCGAGGGGTACCAGCTGCTGAGCCGCTGGCTCGCGGCCCGCCCGGTGGAGCAGCCGGTCGCCGACCGCTTCCTGCGGCTGCTGGACGAGCCGCTCACCCCGGCCGGCGTCACCGCCGAACTGACGGCGGCCTGAGCCGGGGTGGTGCGGCCGACGGCGGGGCAACGACGGTTCCTCGGGCTCTGGACGGCGGGGTGGCTGGCCGTGCTGCTGCTGGCCGGCCTGCTGTGGGTGGGTGACCTGTCGCTGCAGTGGCCGGTGCTGCTCGCGCCGGTACTGGGGGCGCTGGTGAGCCTGCGCCACCGGGACGACGGCGCGGCGCCCGGCCGCTGACCGTGGGCACGGGCGTGCTCGGCCGGGGGCTTCGGCGTCCGGCGCTTCCGGCAGGAATCCAGCTGAACGTGAGGTGTCCGCGAGGTCACCGTTGTCCCACGTGTCACCCGTTGGCGTGTTGTGGGGCTCCATTCGTCGGTACCGGCGCCTAGCGTCCGCGGTGGAGGACGGGTGCCACCCCGTCGTCCACGGGAGGCCCGGATGGTGCGACTGCGTACGTCGTCCAGAGGGGCCGCGTCCAGGCCCCTGCGCCGGGACCCGGCCACCTTCGAGCCGGGGCGCGTCCCGCGCCCCACGGGAGTCGACTCGTGAACAAGCGCCGCACGTTCGTCCTGGACACCTCCGTCCTGCTCTCCGACCCGGGTGCGCTGCTGCGCTTCGGCGGGCACGACGTGGTGCTGCCCCTGGTGGTCATCAGCGAACTGGAGGCCAAGCGCGACCACCCGGAGCTCGGCTGGTTCGCCCGGCAGACCCTGCGGGCGCTCGACGACCTGCGGGTCCAGCACGGCCGGCTCGACGCTCCCGTCCCGGTCGGTGACCAGGGCAGCACGCTGCACGTGGAGCTGAACCACAGCGATCCGTCGGTGCTGCCGGTCGGTTTCCGCAACGACAGCAACGACAGCCGGATCATGGTGGTGGCGCTGAACCTCCGCAGCGAGGGCCGGGACGTCTGCCTGGTCACCAAGGACGTCCCGCTGCGGGTCAAGGCGGCGGCCATGGGCCTGGAGACCGACGAGTACCGGGCGCTGGGCGCCGTCGACGCCGGGTGGACCGGGATGGGCGAGCTCGCGCTCGACGAGGCGGAGGTGAACGCTCTCTACGAGGCCGGGTCGCTGTTCGTGCCGGCCGCCGCGGAGCTGCCCACGCACACCGGGCTGGTGCTGCTGTCGCCCCGCGGATCGGCGTTGGGCCGGGTGACGCCGGACAAGCAGGTGAAGCTGGTGCGCGGTGACCGCGATGCCTTCGGGCTGCACGGCCGGTCGGCCGAGCAGCGGATCGCCCTGGACCTGCTGCTCGACCCCGAGATCGGCATCGTGTCGATGGGCGGTCGGGCCGGCACCGGCAAGTCGGCGCTGGCGCTGTGCGCGGGGCTGGAGTCGGTGCTGGAGCGGCGCGCGCACAAGAAGGTGGTCATCTTCCGGCCGCTGTACGCCGTCGGCGGCCAGGAGCTGGGGTACCTGCCGGGCAGCGAGGGCGAGAAGATGGCGCCCTGGGCCCAGGCGGTCTTCGACACCCTGGGGGCGCTGGTCTCACCCGCTGTCCTCGACGAGGTCATCGGCCGCGGGCTGATCGAGGTGCTGCCGCTGACCCACATCCGTGGCCGCTCGCTGCACGACTCGTTCGTCGTCGTCGACGAGGCGCAGTCCCTCGAGCGCGGCGTGCTGCTGACCGTGCTCTCCCGGCTGGGCACCAACTCCCGCGTCGTCCTCACCCACGACGTCGCCCAGCGCGACAACCTGCGGGTCGGCCGGCACGACGGCGTCACCGCGGTGATCGAGGCCCTCAAGGGGCACCCGCTGTTCGCCCACGTGACCCTGACCCGCTCGGAGCGCTCGCCGATCGCCGCGCTGGTCACCGAGATGCTGGAGGACCTCCCGCGCTGATCGGCCGGCCCTCGCCGGCTCCTGCGGTGTTGCAACTGCTCCTGCGGTGTTGCAACGCCGCAAGAAGGGGAGCGAAGCCGCAAGAGCCGGCGGGGCGGTCAGGAGGTGGGAGGTTCGCTCGCGGGCGGGGTCCGGGTGGACGTCGTCGAGCGGGCCGGGGTGCGGGGCACGGTGGCGAAGCGCATCAGGGCCACCGCGGCCCAGCCGGCCCCCAGGCACCACACCACGCGCAGCACGACGTCGTCGGGGGCGAGGTCGCCGCGCAGGCCGAGGAGCAGCACCGGGATGGCGAGCACGAAGCCGGTGATGAGCACGTCGCCGCGCAACGGGCTCACCGGTCCTCCCTGCGCCGGCCGGTCGGCCGCACCCGGCCGGCCGCCGGGGTCACATGTCCTCCAGCCGCTCACACAGCAGGGAGGCCCAGCGGTGCGCGGTCGCCCGTGCCCCGTCGATCCGCGCGACCGGAGCGGTCAGGTGGCTGAGCACGGCGGCGGGGTCGGCGGTCGCCTCGGTCTCCTGGACGACGACGGCGTCCAGCCGGGGCAGCGCGTCGAGCCACGGAACGACGTCCTCCAGCTTGCGGGTGGCGTCGACGACACCCCAGACGGCGTCCGGCGCCCAGATGGCGAGCATGTGCGCCAGCCAGTTGCCGCCGCCGGTCCGCAGCGGGGCGTCGACGGCGACGATGGTCACCGTGCCGGCCCGCTCACTGATCCGGTGCCGTTCGGTGGCGGTCTCCAGCGTGGTGATCCGGCTGTGCTCGGGAACCAGGGAGGCGGCGTCGCCGGGGGTGGCCCACTGCACCGCGGCCGGGTCGAGCCGCACCGAGACGGCCAACGACCGGGCGGCGGCCAGCGTCTCGGGGCCGGGGCCGACCACGAGCAGCACCGAACCCGGCTCGGCCGGCACGTCGGGGACCGGGGCGAGCCGGTCGCTGAGGGTGCGGGTGAGCGCCGCGTACAGACCACGGGTGGCCGCGTCGCCGGCGAACCCCGGGGAGATGAGGAACTCGGGGACGCCCAGCGCGAGCAACTGGACGACGAGCTCCTCACCGGAGCTCACCCCGTAGGGAGCCAGCTCGCCGGAGGAGGACGGGATCGGCACCAGCCGGGTGACCGTGGCCAGCCGGGGCCCGACCTCGGCAGCGGCCAGGGGAACCTGGCGGGGCGCGACCTCGAGCGCGGTGCGCTCAGCGCCCTCGAGCCGGTCCGGCACCGCGGGACGGCCGGAGATCGCCGGCCGGCTGGCCGTGCTGGGGCCGGAGGCCAGCGGACGGCGGGCGGGCGGGACCGCGGGGCGACCCTTGAGCAGCGGCGGGAGACCGCCGATCGAGGGCATCCGCTGCGGGGGCAGCAGCGACAGCGGGGGCAGGATCGTGGTGGCGTCCATCGACAGCGGAGCGGGGTCGCTGGCCGTGCGCGCCATGGCCGGCCAGGCGGCCATCGACGGGGTCATCACCAGCGGCTCGCGGTGCGCGAGGACCTCGTGGCGCTGCATGTCCACGACGACGTCCCGGCGGAGCTCGTGCACCCGGGCCTCCTGCACCCGGACGTCGTCGGCCCAGTCGGCCGCCCAGTCGTCCGCGGTCCGGTCGCCGGCCAGCTCGGCCAGCTCCTCGTCCAGGGGGTCGGGGGTCAGCGCGGCCAGGTTCTCCGCGGCGGTCCCGACGGGAACCGGCACGGGCCGCAGCGTCCCGGGTAGCGGGGCGTGGTCGGGGCGGACGGCGGCCATCTCGCTCGTGGCCGGGTGGCTCGTGACCGGCTGGCTCGTGGCCGTGGGCTCGGGGAAGCGGTGCCGGCCGCGGGACGACGACTCGTCGAGCTCCACCGCCGCGGCGGTGGCGGCCTCGCCGGAGAGGACGCGCTCGAGCACCCCTTCGAGCAGGCGCTCCATGTCGCGGTCCGTGGACCCGGCCGAGCGCAGCACGGACTGCAGCGCCGACTGGAGGGCGGCGCGCTGGTCCAGGGACTGCGGGGCGTCGGCTGCAGCCGACGCGGCCGCGGCAACGTCGGGGAGTGCGGCGGCGGGCTGCGCCGGTGCGCCGGGGGCGGCCCCCGGCGCCGCGGGAGCAGGCGCCGTGACCGGCGCCGGGGGAGCGGACGCCGCCACCGGTGCCGGCGTGGCGGCCGGGACAGCGGCCACCGGCGCCGGGACGGCCTCCTCGGTCTCGTCGATCCACTCCTCGGCCCGTACCCGGAAGACCGGCTCCTCGACCGGCTCGAAGCCGAGGCCGTCGGAGCCGAGGTCGTCAGCGGTGCGGTGATCGGCAGCGCGCTCGTCGGCAGCGGAGCGTTCGACGGCGTCAGCGTCGGCGTCGGCGTCGGTGACGGCGGCGGTGACGGCGACGGAGACCGAACGGTCGGCGACCATCCGGGCGAGGGCGGCGGTGAACGGCGAGGGGCCGGCCGGTTCGGGCTCGGCCGCCGGCTCGGGAGCGGTCTCGACGAACCGGTCGAGGGTCGGCCGGTGACGGGAAGGGGTGAACGGCGTGGCGGCCGGGGCGGCGGCCGCGGCCTGCACGGCGGCCGCGAAGGAGCCCCGGGCGAGGCCGGCGACCGGGGCGCTGTCCCGGGGGGCCGCACCGCCCCGCGGTGCCGCGGTGGAGCCGATCGGGGCCGCGGCCGGGCCGGTGGTCCGGGCCGGCGCGGAAGCGCGGAGACCCCCGGCCGGTGTCTCGGGAGCCGGCGCCGTGCGTGGGCGCCGCTGGGCGACGACGTCCTCGATGGCCGGGCCCCGGGCCACTCCGGCGGCCGAGTAGAGGCCGATCGGCAGCTGACCCGACGACGGTCCGAGCAGGTCGGCCAGCTCGGACATCCGGTCGTCGACCGACTCGGCCGGGCGGGCGCGGGGCGCCCGGCGGGGCGCCCCGTCGGAGCGGGATCCGGTGCCGGGGTCGGCCCGGTCGTCCGGCCTGCGGGCGGACCCGCCGCCGGCCGGGGCGCTGCGCGCGCTCAGGTCGACCTCGGCGACGTAGCGCTCGGCGGCGAAGAACCCGAGCACCCCGCCGGAACGGATGCGACGGACGCCGACGATCTTCGCCGACGGCCCGTACTCCTCGCGGGCGGCGGCGATGGCCTCCTCGCGCGTGGCTGCCTCAACGGATTGCGACGGCACCGCTCACCACTCCCAGGGATTCGATCTGGGCCGTGCGGGACACCTCGTTGTAGGAGATGACCGACAGCCGGGGAAGGACCTGGCGGACCAGGCGGGACAGGGCGGCGCGCACCTGCGGCGAACACACCAGGACAGGGGACAGGTTCACGCGCTCTGCCTCCTCGAGCAGTTCGGTGCAGCCGCGGACCAGCACGTCCACGGTGTGCCCGTCCAGGGCGAGGACCTGGCCGTCGGCGCCCTGGCGGATCGACTCGAGCAGCCGCTGCTCGAAGCCGGGCTCGAGGGTGATGACGTGCAGCCGCTCGTCGGGGGTGACGTAGGGGTGGCTGATCGCCGCGCCGAGGGCGTTGCGCACGGCTTCCACCAGCCCGTCGAGGTCGGTGGAGGTCTTGGCCCGCAAGGAGAGCGCCTCGAAGATCCGGACCAGGTCGCGGATCGAGACGTCCTCGTCGAGCAGGGCGGCCAGCACCCGCTGGATCTCACCGGTGGTGAGCAGTGTCGGGGTGAGCTCCTCGACCACGACCGGGTGCGAGCGGCGGACCATCTCGATCAGCAGCCGGACGTCCTCCCGCCCGAGCAGCGACGAGGCGTTCTGCCGGACCACCTCGGCCAGGTGCGTGGTGATCACCGAGGAGCGGTCGACCACCGTGGCGCCGGCCATCTCGGCCTGACGCTGCAGCTCGGCGGGGACCCACTTGGCGGGCAGCCCGAACACCGGCTCGCGGGTGGCCTTGCCGGGCAGCCCGTCGAGGTGGTCGCCGATGGCCAGCACCGTGCCGGCGGGGGAGATGCCCTTCGCGGCCGGGACACCGTTGAGCCAGATGACGTACTCCGACGAGGGCAGGTCCAGGTTGTCCCGGGTGCGGACCAGCGGGATGACCAGGCCGGTGTCCATGGCCACCTTGCGGCGCAGCGCCTTGACCCGGTCGAGCAGGTCGCCGCCGCGGGCGGTGTCGACGAGCTCGACGAGGTCGAAGGCCACCTCGAGCTCCAGCGGGTCGACCCGCATCCGCTCGGCGATGGACTCGGGGGAGTCGGGTTGGGCCTCGGCGTCCGGTCCGATCGCGGCCTGCTCGTCGTCGTCGTCGGTCTCGACCACCTCGGTCACCCGGCTGGCGGCGAACAGGAAGAGGCTGCCGACGATGAGGAAGGGCAGCTTGGGCAGGCCGGGGATGAGGCACAGGGCGATGGCGGCGCCGCCGGCGACCCGCAGCGGCTGCTTGCTGCGGCCCAGCTGCTTGATCAGGTCCTGGCCCATGTCGCCGTCGGAGGCCGACCGGGTCACGATCAGGCCGGTGGCCGTGGAGATCAGCAGGGCGGGGATCTGCGAGACCAGGCCGTCGCCGACGGTCAGCAGCGAGTACGTGGAGACGGCCTCGCCCGGCGCCAAGCCACGCTGCATGATCCCGATGGCGAAGCCGCCGATCAGGTTGATCAGCGTAACGATGATGCCGGCGATGGCGTCGCCCTTGACGAACTTGCTGGCGCCGTCCATCGAGCCGTAGAAGTCGGCCTCGGAGGTGACCTCCTGGCGCCGCTTGCGGGCCTGCTTCTCGTTGATCAGCCCGGCATTGAGGTCGGCGTCGATGGCCATCTGCTTGCCGGGCATCGCGTCGAGGGTGAATCGGGCGCCGACCTCGGCCACGCGCCCGGCACCGTTGGTGATGACGACGAACTGGATGATCGTGAGGATCACGAAGATCACCAGGCCGACGACCAGTGAGCCACCGATGACGAAGTGGCCGAAGGCCTCGATGACCTTGCCGGCGTAACCGTCGGTGAGCACCAGCCGGGTCGAGGACACGTTGAGCGCGAGGCGCATCAGCGTGGCGACGAGCACCAGGGCCGGGAAGACGGCGAAGTCCAGGGGCCGCTTGATCTGCATCGCCACCAGCAGGATCAGCAGCGACATCGTGATGTTCAGGCCGAGCAGCAGGTCCAGCAGCGCGGCCGGCAGCGGCACGACCAGCATCAGGACGATGGAGACGACTCCGATGGGGACGGCGGCCTTGCCCAGGTTCCGCATCCGGTCCTCCTCTCCTCGCACCCGACGCCCGCGGTCCGCAGGCTGCCCGTGGGGAGCGGTGTGCTCCTCTCAGCCGTTCTCGGCAGTCGGTGAGGACGGCGGTACCGGAGCGGAAGGGGCGGGCGCCCCGCGAGTCACACGCGCTCCGCGCGTTCACCGAAGATCCCGCGGCCCTCCTGCAGGGGCCCGCCGCGAGGGGAAGGACCCGCTCCTCCCCGACCCTCGCGAGCTCGGGCCGGGTCCCGGGAGCGGGCCGGGGGCAGCAGGGTCCGCTTTCAGCGGCGACGGGCGCGGGGGAGCCCCTCGGTCACCGGCGGCTCGAAACCGGGCCGGTGCATGCCCCCGCGGACCCCGCGGGAGGACAGTTGCATGACGAAGGCGAGCACCCGGGCCACCGCGGTGAACAGCTGCGCCGGTACCTCCTGGTTCAGGTCGCAGGAGGCGTGCAGGGCCCGGGCGAGCGGGATGTCCTGAACCATCGGGACCCGGTTCTCCTCGGCCAGGGCGCGCAGCCGGGCGGCGAGCTCGCCGGAGCCCTTGGCCACCACCCGCGGCGCACCCTTCTCGGGGGTGTACTTCAGCGCGACGGCCACGTGCGTGGGGTTGACCAGCAGGACGTCGGCGTCGGCGACCTCGCTCATCATCCGGTTCCGGGACATCGCCAGCTGGGTCGCCCGCCGCTGTCCCTTGACCAGCGGGTCGCCCTCGGACTGCTTGTGTTCCTGCTTGATCTCGGTGTGGCTCATCTGGAGCTGCTTCATCATCTTCTTGCGGACGACGATGTAGTCGGCCACCGCGATGACCAGCCCGGTGACGCCCACGACGCGGAACATCAGGACGGCGGACTCGGCGAAGACCTGGATGATCCGGGACAGCGGCAGGGCGCCGGAGGCGGAGACGAGCTCCTGGGCCTTGTCCGAGGTGGTGATGATGATGACGGCCAGCGCGACGGTCTTGATGATCGCCTTGGCGGCCTCCCACAGCCCCTGGGTGCCGAACATCCGCTTGACGCCCGGTAGCGGGTTGAACTTCTTCAGGGTCGGCTTCATCCCCTTGGGGGCCAGGGTGACTCCGCCCTGAGCCGCCAGGGCCAGCGTGCCGAGCAGCATCAGCGCCACCGCCATCGGCAGCACCGTGGTGAGGAAGGCGATGAGGGCCTGGCCCATCAGCTCCGTGAGAGCCGACGTCTCCGGAGCCTGGGCCACCACGCCGACCTGGAGGAAGAGCTCCTGGGCCGTCTCGAAGGAGTTGCCCACCAGCATCGGCAGCAGGAAGCTCGCCACCGCCGCGCCGAGCCAGGAACCGAGCTCCTGGGTCCGCGGGATCTGGCCTTCCTTGCGGGCCTCCTTGATCTTCTGCGGAGTCGGCTTCTCGGTCTTCTCCCCGCCGGGACCGTCCTTGGCCACGGGTCACCCGCTCCGGAAGGAGGTCATCGCCTCGACGGCGGTGGACATCAGCGCGTCGAGGGCCGGCGGCAGCAGCGGGAACGTCAGCCCGAGCAGGGCCAGCGTCACCATGATCTTCACCGGGAAGCCCAGCGAGAACATGTTCAGCGCGGGCGCGGCCTTGCTCAGCAGCGCCAGGGCGACGTCGGTGAGCAGCAGCACGGCCACCATGGGGCCGGCGATCTGCAGGGCGGCCAGGAACATCATGGCGAACGCGGTGGTCATCGCGGAGCCGAGTTGCTCGGTGTCCAGCGAGCCGCCCAGCGGCAACCCCTGGTACGAGGTGACGAAGCCGCGGACGAGCATCAGGTGGCCGCCGCTGGTGAACAGCAGCGTGGTGGCCAGCAGGTAGTGCAGCCGGCCGATCGAGGAGTTCATCGTCAGCGACAGCGGGTCGAAGGCGGGTTGGAGCGAGAAGCCGCCGGCGATGTCGATGATGTCGCCGGCCAGCTGGACGGCGGTGAAGAGGACCTGGACGACGAAGCCCAGGGCCGCGCCGATGATCGCTTCGGTGATCGCCGCGACGATCAGGAAGCCGGCGGTGACGGCCGGCATGTCCGCGGCCAGCTGCGGGAAGACGACCAGCGACAGTGCGAGGGCCAACGCCCCCTTGACCGCCATCGGGATGCCGTTGTTGTTGAACGGCGGGGCCAGGACGACGAAGCCCGTGGCTCGCACCGTGGCCAGCAGCAGGGCCGCCACGGTCGCCGACGGGACCGAGAGGTCCACCGGGGCCTCAGCTCTTGCCGAGCAACCGGGGCAGCGACTCGAACAGGTGGTCGGTGAAGGACACCAGCTCGGCGAGCACCCAGTTGCCGGTCAGCAGCAACGCGATCGCCACCGCGATCATCTTCGGCACGAACGACAGCGTCGGTTCCTGGATCTGGGTCGCGGCCTGGAACAGCGAGATCATGAAGCCGACCAGCAGTGCGGTCAGCAGGATGGGCGCGGCGATCTTCGCCGACAGCAGCATGGTCTGCGTGGCGATGTCGATGACGTCGGCGTCGCTCATTGCTCGTCTCCGGACTCGTTCCGCTCCTCGGTCGCTGGCGCTCCCTGCGATGCTCGCTCGCCCGTCGTCATCGCGGCGCTCATGTGTACGACCCCACCAACGCGGTCGTGATCAGCGTCCAGCCGTCCACCACCACGAACAGCAGCAGCTTGAACGGCAGCGACACGATCGACGGCGGCACCATCATCATGCCCATCGCCATCAGCGAGGCGCTGACCAGCATGTCCAGCACCAGGAACGGGATGAACACGACCAGGCCGATGATGAAGGCGCTCTTGAGCTCCGAGAGCACGAACGCCGGGACCAGGGTCAGCATGCTCACCGACTCGCGGTCGGCCGGTTGCTCCTCGCCCGACAGCCCGATCATCAGCTTGAGCTCGTCGTCGCGGGTGTTGCCGAGCAGGAACTCCTTCAGCGGCGCCGAGCCGCTGTCGTAGGCCTGCGAGGCGGTGATCGCCCCGTCCAGGTAGGGCTGGACGGCGATCTCGTTGATGTCGCCGAACACCGGGCCCATCACGAAGATGGTCAGGAACAGCGCGATCCCGGTGAGCACCTGGTTGGGCGGCGAGGTGGGCAGGCCCAGCGCATTGCGGGTCAGCGACAGCACCACGATGATCTTGGTGAACGACGTCACGAGCAGCAGCGCGGACGGCGCGATCGACAGCACGGTGATGGCCAGGATGAGCGTGACCGCGGTGCTCGGGCTGTCGCCACCGATGGAGATGTCCAGCCCGCCGCCGTCCACCACCGGGGCGACGGGGTCCGTCGGTGCGGTGGGCGGTGTCGGGGCGGCGGAGGCCGGTCCGGCGAGCGCGACCATGGCCACGAGGAGAGCGGCGCCCAGGGCGAGCAGCACGAGCGGGAGCAGCACCGCGATCCGGCGGGTTCCCCCCAGCGCGCCATCATGGCCATATTGGCGGAAGCGGGGGAGGGTGCGGATCACCGGCGGACCGTCCGGTCGCGGAGGTCCTGGACCAGGGTCGTCCAGGCGCCCCGGTCGAGCACCGAACCCGCCAGCGAACCCGAGGAGGACCGGGCGACCAGCGTGGGCCGGGTGGCCGGGCCGGGGTCGACCGTGCCGTCCGGCCGGAGGGCGGCCGCGCGGGGCGCCGCGGCCAGCGCGGTCTGTACCTCGTCCTCCTCCATCTCGGCGAGCAGGGTGACCTGTTCGTCGGTCGCCCCGATGACCAGCACGCGGCCGGCGACCCGGAGCACCGAGACACTGCTCGCCCGGCCCATGCGCTGCCGGGCGACGACCTCGATGAGGCCGTTGCCCTGGCCCAGCCCGCGCTTCTTGGCCAACCGCGAGGCGAAGACGAGCACCGCCGCGATGAGGCCCAGGGACAGGACGAGGCGGATGAGCATCCAGGTCATCGCTCGACTCCGGCTTCGTTCCGCTCCTCGGTCGAGAACACGGGTCGCCTCCGCGGGCGCTCCGCTCCTCGCTCGCTGGCGCTCGCTGCGATGCTCACGCCCTGTCGGCGACGGGCATCTCCCTGCGATGCTCGCTGCGCCGTCCTCTTCGACGTCATGACGACGCGGGTCCGAACTCGGCGGCGTCGGTCACGATCTCGCTGATCCGCAGCCCGAAGTCCTCGTCGACGACGACGATCTCGCCGCGGGCGATCAGGGTGCCGTTGACCAGCAGGTCGGCCGGCGCGCTGGCGGCACGGTCGAGCTCGATGACCTCACCCGGGTACAGCGACAGCAGTTCCTGCACCGTCATCCGGGTCCGGCCGATCTCGACGGTGACCTCCATGGCCACGTTGCGCAGCAGGTCCAGGCTGCCGCGGCGCTCGCGCGGGGCCTCGGGGAGGGTGACCTGCAGGGCGAAGGTGGCCTCGACCACGCCGTCGGACAGCAGCGGCACCGCGATGAACATGCCCTTGTCGCGCAGCCCGTCGAGGGCGGCGACGACGTCCTCGACCCGCTCGGAGGAGACCCGCACCCGGCCCAGCGTCGCCGCGGCGGCCTCCAGGGCCGGACGCAGCGCGGCGGCGACGTCCATCCGCCCCACCGGGGAGTTGTCCAGTGCGGAGACGACCTCGGCCGACAGGACGAGGACGACGTCCCCGCTCACCTCGCCGGTGAGCCGGGCGGTGACCGCCGCGGCTGCCTCCGGCGGGAGGTGCAGCGCCTCGGGGTCCCCGATGGGGTCCCCCGCGACGAGCACGGCCGAGGCGGGCAGCAGCGTCGCCGCCGCCTGGGCCGCGGCGACGACGGCCGCCGCGATGGTCTCGGACTCGGGGGTGCGCTCGATGCCGAAGGCGGTGGTCATGAGTGGTCCTTTCCGCCGGTTGGGTCCGGGACGATCTCGGCGGCCAGTCGGCGCCGGTGGTTGCTGGCGATCGCGTGCGCGAACGTCTCGTCGTTGGTGGTGACCTCCAGCGGGCTGTCCCGCGGGTGCCGCAGCAGCAGCACGTCGCCGACGGCGAGGTCGAGCAGGTCGGCCGAGGGCACCTGCAGCGGGGAGAACCGCACGTTCACGTCGACCGGGACGTGGCTGATCCGCTCGGTCAGCGCCTCGGCCGCGCGCTGCCGCTTGCGCAGCGCGGACTCCGACAGCTGCGGCGACGCGGCGTTGTTCAGCGCGGGAGCGAAGGAGGAGAACGGCAGCATCAGGGTGGCCGTGGGCTCCCGGTTGCCGATCCGCAACCGGTGCGAGGCGACCATGACGGTCTCCGACCCGGCAGCGGCCTGGGCGAGCTGCGGGTTGTACTCGAGGCCGGCCAGCACCGGCTGCACCGGCGTGATCGGGGTGAAGGTGGTGGCCAGCTCGTGGAGCAGCCGCTCGAGCAGATGACCGGTGATGGTGGTCTCCATCGCCGTCATCGGCCGGCTGGGCTGCTCGGCCCCACCGGAACCGCCGAGCATGTGGTCGACGATCGCCATGGCGGTGTCCAGCGGGTACACCAGCAGGCCCTTGCCGGGCAGCGGCTCCAGGGTGAACGTGGCGATGAAGCACTGCGCCGGGAGCGTGGCGATGTAGTCGTCGTAGGAGTGCTGCTCGATGCCGTCGAGCTCCATGCGGGCGCCGGTGCGCAGCATCGAGGTCAGCACCGTGGTCGCCTGACGGGCGAAGGACTCCTGGGCGATCTGGAGGATCCGGACGTGCTCGCGGGAGAGCTTGGTGGGCCGGCGGAAGTCGTAGGTGCGCGGCTCGCTGCGGCGGCGTCCGGTCCCTGGGGATGACAGCGGGACGGCGCTGCGCGCGTCAACCACGGTGTCGGACAGTGTCACGACACCCTCATCGGCGGGTGCCGTGCCGACCCTGACCGGCGACCCGGGCGCACTTGGCGGAGCGGTGCGCCCGGGTCCGGTGGGGCTACTGGGTCACGTACTCCGTGTAGTAGATCTCGTAGACGTCACCGTGGTAGGCGTCCACGATCGCCTGCTGCAGCGCCGCCTTCATCGCCTCGCGGTTGGTCTGCACGTCGGAGAGCGCGGCACCGGAGAACTGCGCGATCGCGATGTCCATGGCCTTGGACCCGTCGGGCGTGGCGCCGCCGCCATGCCCACCGCCGGCGCTCTCGTCGTAGCCGAGGGAGAACTGCAGCGCGAGCCCCAGCTTCAGGTAGCTCCCGCCGGCCAGGTTGATGGCCACCGGCTCGACCTGGAGGACGACGCTGCCGGCCTCGGGCACGACCTCGGCCTCGGCCTCGCCGCCGCTGAAGAGGAAGAAGTACGCGCCTGCTCCGATGGCCAGCACCGCGACCAAGGCGATGATGAGCAGCTTCTTCTTGCCGCCCTTGCCCTCGGTCTCGTCGGCGTCGGGGGCGGCCTTGGTCTTCGTGCTCATGGGTGGTTCTCCTCGGAGGTGGCAGCCGGCGCGGCCGTGGCCGGCGCGGGGGTCGGGGGCGGGGGGGCCGCCGAGGCGGCGGCGTCCAGGCCGGGCAGGAGCTGGTTGGCCTGGGCGGAGGCGGTGGACAGCACGACGATGTCGACCCGGCGGTTGGCGGTGACGTAGCTGGGATCGGTGTCGGGCACGAGCGGGCGGGTGCTGCTGTAGCCGGCTGCGGAGATCCGGCCCTCGGGTACGCCCGAGGGCCCGGCGAGGTGGCGCAGCACGGTGGTGGCGCGCACCGCCGACAGTTCCCAGTTCGACGGCCACGGACCGCCGCGGGTGACCGGTATCGAGTTGGCGTGCCCCTCGACCCGGATCTCGTTGGGCAGCCCGAGGAGCGTCGGGGCCATCGCGTCGAGCACGACCGTGCCCTGCGGCTGCAGGGCCGCGGACTCCGGCGCGAACAGCACCGGGTCGGACACCACGTGCACGACCAGGCCGCGCTCGTCGATGACGAACTCCGCCGCACCGGACTGACCGGCCGCGGCCAGCGCCGCCTCGAGGGCCGCCCGGGCTCGGGACAGCTGCTCGTAGGCGGCCACGGCCTCGGCGGCGGTCTGCTGCGCCTGGTGCGCGGCCGCCGCCTCGGCGGCCGCCTGCTCCGCCTCGGTCGGCCCGGTGCCGTCGATGGCGGCCTCCTGGGCCACCTGCACCGGCTTCAGCGGGCTGTCGTTCTCGACCGGCGCGTCGATGGCGGCACCGTCGTTGAGGATGGTCACCGGGGCACCGGCACCGTCCCGGGCGCCCTCGGCGAAGGCGGTGAACTTGGCCGCGTCGATCGAGCTCATCGCGTAGAGCACCACGAACAGCACGAACAGCAGCGTCATCATGTCGAAGCCGGACACCAGCCACCGTTCGTGGTTCTCGTGCTCCTCGTGCTCCTCGTGCTTCTTGGCGCGGCGGCCACCGTGGCCGCCGTGCCCGCCGCCCCTGCTCATGCCGCCTCGCGCTGCTGCTCACCGGGCGGCACGAGGGAGGTGAGCTTCTGCCGCACCGTCCGCGGGCTGGTGCCCGCCTGGATCTCCGCGATGCCCTCGACGAGGAGCTCCATCTGCGCGGCCTGC
Organism: Modestobacter lapidis; assembly: GCF_054780755.1. Lineage (NCBI taxonomy): Bacteria > Bacillati > Actinomycetota > Actinomycetes > Geodermatophilales > Geodermatophilaceae > Modestobacter > Modestobacter lapidis. The sequence continues at coordinate 69,260 of NZ_BAAGVS010000011.1, forward strand.
AGCGCGCTGACCCGCAGGATCTTCGCGCCCATCGGCAGGAACCAGAAGTTGGCCGCCATGACGCCCCACAGCGTGGCGATGAACGCCGCGGAGACCATCGGGCCCAACGTCTCCGGGTTCTGGAGGTTGCCCATCACGTTCATCAGACCGACGATGCAGCCCAGGATGCCGATGGTCGGCGCGTAGCCGCCCATGTTGTTCATGAACTTGGCGGCGACCTTGTCCTCGGCCTTCTTGGCCGAGATCTCGCCTTCCAGGATGCCGCGCAGGTCCTCCGGGTCGGTGCCGTCGATGCTCATCTGCAGGCCACGCTTGAGAAACGGGTCCTCGATCGCCTTGACCTCGGCTTCGAGGGCCAGCAGCCCTTCCTTGCGGGCCTTCTCGGCCAGGCTGACCAGCGTCTGGATCTGCTCGGTGGCCGGCGGCACCTTGGCCGGCAGCACAGCCATCTTGAACCAGCCGGGCATCTTCTTCAGGTCGCTCATCGTCTGACTGGCCAGCGCCGCGCCGAAGGTCGCGACGACGACCAGGATGATCGCGGGGAGGAAGATCAGCGAGGTCGGGTCGGCGCCCTCCAGGATCATGAAGACGATCAGGGCGACGAGGGAGACGACGAACCCGATCAGGGTGGCGGGGTCCATGGGTCAGCGCTCGTCTCGGGTCGGGAAGGGCACGACGGATGAGTCATCGCTGCCCTGGGTGGCGTGGGCGGTGGGCAGGCGGTACTCGCCGCGGTCCATCTGGAAGGCGACCGCCTGGATGCTCGCCCGGTAGTCGCGGATCTCCCGGATGACCTGTTCGACGCTCTCGGCGACCACGTACTTGTTGCCCTCCTGCAGCGTGATCACGGTGTCGGGGTGCCCTTCCACGCGCTCGATCAGGTCGGCATTCACGGCGAAGTGCTCCCCGTTCAGACGTGTCACACGGATCACGGGACTTCCTTCGGTGGGTAGGAGTGCGGGCAGCAGGACCTGGGGGAGGCCCCGCTGCCCTGCTGTGTCATCGGCCTCCGGTGGAGGTCCTTGAGCGGAGTGCGAGAGCTGAGCGGCCCGGTCACCCCCTCCAGGGGGTGACCGGGCCGCCGATGTCGCCCTCCCCGGCGGGCTTTCGGTACCGAAAGCCCGGCCGGGGATCAGGCGGTCGATCAGCGCTTGAGGTTGACCAGGTCCGACAGGAGCTCGTCGGAGGCGGTGATCACCTTGCTGTTCGCCTGGAACCCGCGCTGGGCGATGATCAGACCGGTGAACTCCTCGGCGAGGTCGACGTTGGACATCTCCAGCGCACCGGCGGTGAGGGTGCCGCGCCCGCCGGCGCCCGGAACGCCGATCACCGCGTTGCCGGAGTTGTCGGCAGCCCGGTAGGAGCTGCTGCCGGCCTTCTCCAGGCCACCGGGGTTGGTGAAGTTCGCCAGGGCGAGCTGCCCCAGCGGCTGGCGCAGGCCGTTGGAGTAGAGGCCCATGATCGTGCCGTCGCCGCTGAGCGAGTAGGACTCCAGGGTGCCCAGCGCCGAACCGCTCTGGTCGGTGTCGACGGCGGCGGCCGTGGTCTTGCCACCGAACTGGGTCACCCCGGACAGGTCGAGCTGTACCGGCCCGGGCCAGCTGCCGAGCCCGGCGGTGATCAGGGGCTGCGGCGAGGTGGACGTGAGCCGGCCGGTCGTCGCACCGGTCGTCCCGAACGTGAGCTGCGTGGTCAGCAGGGTGTTCCCGCCGTCCGCCACGGTCAGGTCCCAGCCGGCGGCGGTCTTGGTGAACGTGTAGTCGACCTGGTGGGGGTTGCCCAGGGCGTCGTACATCTCTGCCTGGGTCTGGATCGCATCGCCCACGGCCGCCTCGGCGGACAGGTTGCCCACCACCGAGCTGCCGGTCGTGGCCTCCGGGGGGAGGACCTGCCCGAACTGGATCTTCAGGTCCTCGATCGGCCCGTTCGTGTCGATCCCGCCGTTGGCGTCGACCATCCAGCCCTGCAGCTTGCCCCCGCCCGGCGTCACCAGGTTCCCGACGCCGTCGAAGTCGAAGGAGCCGGCCCGGGTGTAGAGGTTCTCGTTGCCGACCTTGGTGACGAAGAAGCCGTCGCCACCGATCATGAAGTCCGAGGCCCGGCCGGTGTTCTGCTGCGATCCCTGGCCGAAGTTCGTGGTGATCCCGGCGACCTTCACGCCGAGCCCGACCTGCGCCGGGTTGGTGCCGGCGGTGCCGCCGTTGGGGGCGGAGCCGTTGCGGAGGACCTGGGACAGGGTGTCCTCGAAGACCGTCTGGCTGCTCTTGAACCCGACGGTGTTGACGTTGGCGATGTTGTTGCCGACGACGTCCATCTTGGTCTGGTGGGCCTTGAGGCCGGCGACGCCGGCGAACATGGAACGCAGCATGGGGAGGATCTCCTCGCGAGTCGGTGCAGGTGGGTCGGATGGGCAGGGACGTCGACGTCAGGCGGCGGACGGGCCCTTGTCGGGGTCAGAAGTGCCGGGATCAGGGGTGCCGGTGCCGGGGGTGTCCACCTCGGGGGTGGTGATCTCGGTGATCCGCCCCAGCGGCACGGCCGCGTCGCCGATCACTGCTCGCGGCTCGGTGCCGTGGGCGACGATGACCGAGGAGACGGCACCGGTGACGGTGGTGCCGTCGTCGGCGGTGTAGGCGACGTGCTTGCCGACCAGCGCGCCGGCGCTCAGCGAGCGCTGCAGCGTGAGCAGCTCGGCGTTCTGCGAGGCGATCTCCTCGAGCTTCTCCACCTGGCTGAAGGTGGCGGTCTGCGCCATGAACTCGCTGCTGCTGGTCGGGTTGCTCGGGTCCTGGAAGCGCATCTGGGCGACCAGGAGCTTGAGGAAGGTGTCCTTGCCCATCTGGTCGCTGCGGGTCACCTCGGCGGTGGCCGCGGGCGCGGTGGTCGGCGTGCTGCCGGAGATCGGGCTGGTCATCGGGGGTCGGCTCCGTCTCAGACTCGGACGTCCACGCCGGAGGACGCAGACAGGTGGTTGGCGGGGGCAGTGCCCTCGGCGGTGGAGGTGGCGGTGGCCCACCCGTGCGGCCGGGACGGCGACCGGCCCTGACCGTTGCCCTGGCCGTTGCCGTGCAGGTCGGCCAGCAGCTGCTCGGCCGTGCGGCCGCCCGGGCCGCCGTCGCGCGGGGCGTCGGGGTCGACGGTGAGCCGGGAGAAGCTCAGCCCGGCGGTCTCGAGCTCGCGACGGAGCTCGGGCAGGGCGTCGATCATGGCGTGCCGGCCGTGCTCGGACCCGCCGCGCAGCATCACGTCGAGCGTGCCGTCGGTGATCGTCACCTGGACCGTCACCTCGCCCAGCGACTCGGGGGTGAGCACGACGGTCATCGTCTGGCTGCCGTCGGGCGCGTTGCGCAGCACCGCCAGCTGCGGGGCGAGCTGCGCGGCGACCGGGGCTTCCCGGGCGGCCGGCGCGGCGGCCGCAGTGGCCGGCGTCGCGGCCGTACCGGTCGCCGCGGCGGTGCCGGGAAGGCCGGTCGGGACGTCGTCGGCCGGTGCGGAGGTGGGCTCGGCGACCGCGGCGACCGCGGCCGCCGGTGCGCGCGAGCCGCTGCCGCCGCTGTCCGTGCCGCCGGCGTCGGAGCCCGTCGCCGGGACCGTGCCCGGAGCCGGCACGGTGGCCGGTGCCGCACCGGTGTCCGGGGTCGCGGCGACGGTGGGCAGCGGCGAGGGAACGGTGGCCGGGTCACCGGGCGGGGCGGTGACGGCGGTCGGACCGGCGGCCTGTGCCAGGGCATCGGCAGCGGCCCCCCGGGCCGGAGCTGCGGCGGGCAGGCCCACCGTGGTCGCCGGCCCGGCGGCCGGGGCCGGCTGCTCCGGCCCGGCCGGCGTGCGGGCCGCAGCCAGTGCCGCGGCGAGTGCGGGATCGAGCGTCGGGGCGATTGCCTGGGTGGACGTCGCGGCGACGCCCGGCACGCCGCCGACGACGCCCGGCACGGCCGGCCCGGTGGCGGGCCCGGTGGCGGGCCCGGCCGGCAGCTCGCCGGTGGCGGGCCTGCCGGGTGGTGGCACGGGTGCGCCGGTGACGCCGTTCAGCAATGCCCAGATGCCCGGCGGCAGGTCGGTGACCGGCGCGGTCGGCGTGGCGTCGTCGGCGTCCCCGTCGGTCGCCGGCCCGGCCACGGCGTCCGGAGCGACGTCCTCCGGTGCCTGTCCGGCGCCGGGCGTGGCGCGGCCCGGCGTCGAGGTGCCGGCGAGGGCGCCCTCGAGCGCGGAGTCGAAGGGCGGGGCGCTGCGGTCGGCGGCGCTCGCCCGGCCGCCGCCCGAGCGGGCCGCGGCGGTGGCGCCGAGCCCCGCGGGCAGTGACATCGAGGTGGGGGCGCTCACGAATAGGCCTCCGCTGCGGTGGTGACCTTCCGGACGAAGGCCTGGGTCTCGGCGTAGGGCGGGACACCGCCGTAGCGCTGCACCGTGCCCGGGCCGGCGTTGTAGGCGGCGAGTGCCACCTCGGTGGAGCCGAACTGCTTGGTCAGGCTGCTGAGGTACCGGGCGGCGCCGTCGATGGCCGAGGCCGGGTCGGCGGGGTTGACCCCGAGGCCGGCGGCGGTGGCCGGCATGAACTGCATCAGGCCCTGCGCGCCGGCGGGGGAGACGGCGGTGCTGGTGAAGTTGGACTCGGTCTTGGCGACGGCGGCCAGCAGGGCGGGGGAGACCCCGTGCCGGCTGCCGGCCTGGGTGAAGAGGTCGGCGTACGGAACCCCGGCCAGGCCGGTGCCGGTGGCGGCGCCCGCGGCCGCGGCCGGGCCGGCGTCGGGGAGTACCCGGCGGATCACCGCGGGGTTGCCGACGTCCTGCAGCTTGACGACCTCGCCCTCCTGGGGCGCGGCGATCATCTTGCCGCCGCCGACGTAGATGCCGACGTGGTCGATGCCCGGACGCGAGGAGTAGTCGAAGAACACCAGGTCACCGGGCTGGGCGTCGGCGAGGCTCGCGACCGGCCGGCCGGCGGTGGCCTGCTGGGAGGAGGTGCGGGGGAGATCGATGCCCACGTCGGCGAAGACCCGCTGGGTCAGGCCGGAGCAGTCCAGCCCGCTCTTCGGGTCGGTGCCGCCCCACTGGTAGGGCACGCCGAGGTACTTCGTGGCGGCGGCGACCACGGCCGCGCCGCCGCCACCGCCGTCGGGCAGGCTGCCCAGCGCCGGGGGCGCGGCCGCGGTGGTGCCCGTCAGGCCGGCGGAGCCGGCTGCGCTGGCCCACTGCGCCTCGGTGGAGACCGCCGGGGTGCGGAGGAAGCGGGTGTGGATCTCGTTGATCCGGGTCTGGACCGCGCTCAGTCCGTCCACGTCTCCTCCTCTCCGGTGTGCTGGTCGCCGCCGTGCCGGCCGGTGACCAGGTCGTCGACCAAGCGGGTCTCGGCGGCGTCGGCGGCGACCTGCAGCCGCTCGACGTGCCGTTCCTTCAGCCGCTCCAGGCCCTTGGTGCGCTGGGCGGCCGCCGTCCACCGGGCGCGGACCGCCTCGGCCTGCTCGGCGTAGGAGACGGCGAGCGCCCGTGCAGCCGATACATCGGCAGCCGCGGTGCGCGATGCGACCATCGCGGCGACGAAGGCACCGGCAGAGCTCAGCGCGGGCATCGACGAGGCGGCCAGCGCGGCCGCGTCGTCCTCGGCCCGCTGCGCGGCGGCGGTCGCCTCGCGGGCGGCCTGGGCAGCGGCCATCGACGCGGCCCGCTCCTGGCTGCGCCGCAGGCGGAGCACCGGTTCCAGCCGGAAGGCCGGCTGCTTCACGCGGCGTCCCGGCTCACGCCGCGGTCACGATCTGGTGCAGCCGGGCCCAGGACTCCGCCGGCGACGTGTGGTCGTCGACGGACTGGCGGAGGAAGGCGTCGATGTCCGGTGCCAGCCGCCGGGCCCGGTCGACCAGGGGATCGCTGCCGGCCTGGTAGGCGCCGATCTCGATGAGCTCACGGACGTCACGCAGCGCGCCGAGCATCCGGCGCACCTCCCGGGCGTCGGTCATCTGCGCGGCCGGCACGACGGCGGTCGCGACGCGGGAGATCGACTCGAGCACGTCGATGGCCGGGAAGTGGCCGGCGGTGGCCAGCTTGCGGGTGAGCACCACGTGCCCGTCGAGGATGGACCGGGCGGTGTCGGCGATCGGCTCGTTGTGGTCGTCGCCGTCGACCAGCACCGTGTAGAGCCCGGTGATCGACCCGGTGGTCGACGTCCCGGCCTTCTCCAGCAGCTTGGGCAGCATCGCGAAGACGCTCGGCGGGTAGCCGCGGGTGGCCGGAGGCTCCCCGGCGGACAGCCCGACCTCGCGCTGGGCCATCGCGGTACGGGTGATCGAGTCCATCAGCAGCAGCACGTCGCGGCCCTCGTCGCGGAAGGCCTCGGCGATCCGGGTGGCCACGAACGCGGCCTTCAGCCGGACGAGCGGTGGCTCGTCGGACGTGGCGACGACGACGACGGTGTTGGCCATGCCCTCCGGGCCGAGGTCCTCGTCGAGGAACTCGCGCACCTCCCGGCCGCGCTCACCGATCAGGCCGATGACCCGGACGTCGGCGTCGGTGCCGCGGGTGATCTGGCTCAGCAGCGTGGACTTGCCCACGCCGGACCCGGCGAAGATGCCCAGCCGCTGGCCGCGGCCGACGGGGGCGAACGCGTCCAGGGCCCGGACACCGGTGGCCAGTGGCCGGTCCACCCGTGCCCGGGTGAGTGCGTTGGGGGTGTCGCTGGTCAGGTCGACGTACTCGGCGAGCGCCCCCAGTGGCGGGCCGCCGTCCAGCGGTCGGCCGAGCCCGTCGAGCACGCGGCCGAGCAGCGCCGGCCCGACCGGGACCTGCAGCGGCATGCCGGTGGCCCGCACCGGCGCCCCGGCGTGCACGCCCGACAGGTCGCCGAGCGGCATGCAGGTCAGCCGGCCGCGGTGCAGCGCCACGACCTCGGCGAGCAGCGGCCGGACGCCCGGGTCGATCTCCACCAGGTCGCCGACGGCGGCGGGAATGCCCTCGACGGTGAGCGTCAGCCCCATGGCGCCGGAGACGACGCCGGTGACCAGCGGCCGGGCAGCCGCGCGGGCACGGGAGATCAAATCGACGCTCATCCGCGGAGCACCGCCCGGACGCGGGCCAGCGCGGTGGTGAGCTGGGCGTCCACCCGGGTGGTGGTGCCCGCGGTGGCGATGGCGCCGGCCCGCTCGACCTCCGGGTCACCGACCACCGAGACCGACGCCGGCAGCGCGTGCAGCTCCTCGCGCGGCACCTCGGCCAGGTCGTCGGGGTGCAGCCGGACGACGACGGGGACGTCGCTGGGGCACAGCGTGAGCGCCCGGCGCAGCGCGTCCAGCCCTGGTGCGGTGGCCATCAGCAGCTCCCGGCCGAGCATGTCGCCGACCAGGGTGAGGACGGCGTCCAGGACGCTCTCGCGGAGCTCCTCGGCGACGGGGGCGGCGGCGGCCTCCAGCTGGGCGGCGGCCGAGCCGAGGGCGGCGGTGGCGGTGGCCAGCCGTCGCTCCCAGCGGACCTGCGCCTCGGCCAGCCGCACCTCGGCGGCCCGCTCGGCGGCGGCCACCACGTCGGCGGCCGCGGTGATGCCCTCGGCGTGACCGGCGGCCCAGCCGTCGCGGCGGGCCAGCTCGCGCAGCTGCTCGAGCTGCTCGGCGTAGACGTCGCTCAGCCGGGTGGTGCTGCGTAGCCGGCGTTCCCCGGCGCGGCGCTCGCCGGACCGCCGCTCCTCGCCGGTGTACGGCTCGGCCTCGGCCGCGACCTCGGGGGGCGCGACCAGGTCCGGGGCGGCCCGCGGCGCCGGCGACGGCACCGGAGGCCGGGACGACGTCCCGACCGGGGCCTCGGCGGGGGTCTCGATCGGCTGCGCCGTCGGAACCACCGGACCGCCGGCGCGCGGCGGCGGCGCCGGCCGGTGCACCCGCTGCCAGGGAGTGGCCGCGGCGGCCGACGACCCACGCAGCAGCACCGACTCAGGCGACGAAGTCATCCTCGCCTCCCCGCGAGATGGTCAGCACGCCCTGCTCCTCGAGCGTGCGGATGACGGCGACGACCTTGGCCTGCGCCTCCTCGACGGTGCGTGCACGCACCGGGCCGAGCAGCTCCATCTCCTCGAGCAGGTTCTCGCCCGCCCGCTCGGAGAGGTTGCGGACCACCTTGTCCCGGACGTCCTGGCGCACGCCCTTGAGCGCGGTGGCCAGGTCGTTGGCCTCGACGTCGCGCAGCACCAGCTGCAGGGAGCGGTCGTCGATGGTGACGATGTCCTCGAAGACGAACATCTGCGACCGGATGCGCTCGGCGAGCTCGGGGTCGCTGTTCTCCAGCCACTCGAGGATGGACCGCTCGGTGGGCCGGGCGGACCGGTTGATGATCTCGACCAGGGTCTCGACGCCGCCGACGGTCGCCATGTCCTGGTAGGCGAGCAGCGAGCCCATCCGGCGGCCCAGCTCCTCCTCGACCATCCGCACCATCTCGGGAGTGGTGCGGTCCATCAGCGCGATCCGGTAGGCGACGTCGGCCTGCTGATCGGGAGGAAAGTGCGACAGCACCTCCGCCGACTGGACGGCCGGCAGGTGCGCCAGCACCAGGGCGATCACCTGCGGGTGCTCGTCCTTGAGGAAGGTGACCAGCTGGCGGACGTCGCTGTTGCGCAGCGAGGCGAACGGCAGCTCGGTGTAGACGACGTTGAGCCGGGAGAGGATGCCCTCGGCCTTCTCCTCGCCGAGGCCGGCGGCCAGCACCTCGCGGGCGAAGTCCACGCCGCCGGTCCCGACGAACCGCCGGGCCTGCATGAGGGTGTGGAACTCGCCGAGCACGTCGTCCACATCCGCGCCGTCGACCCCCTGCAGCCGCATCAGCTCGGTGGTCAGCTTCTCCACCTCCGAGGGGCGCAGCTCGGCGAGCACCGCGCCGGCCTCCTCCTTGGACAGCTGGGCGAGGAAGACGGCGGCCTTGCGCAGGCCGGGCAGCTCCCTGCGGCTCACGACGGTGGGCAGGACGGCGGTGGCCGGGGCACCCGCGATCCCGACCAGCTGCTCGACGCTGGCGATGCTCATGTCACACCTCCGGTGCGGTAGAGGAAGCGGCTGCGCCGCGCTATCGGGCACATGGGGATGGCCTTCGGCCCCAAGTGATCAATTGCTTCGCAATTGATCACTTGGACTCCGCGAACCAGCCGCGGAGCATGGTGGCGACCTCGTCGGGCCGGTCGCTCACCATCTCGGAGATCTCGCCGCGGACCTTCTCCCGCCTGGCCAGCTCCCGCTGGAGCTCGTGGTCGTCGAGCTCGGGATCGCGGACGCTCTGGACCTGGATCCGGTCGAGTTCCGGGTCCTCGTCGTCCTCGAGCTCCTCGTAGTCGTCGCCGCGGTTCCGACGGGACCGGAGCCACACGATGAGCACCAGCAGCAGGATTCCGGCCGCGATGCCGCCGGTGCGGATCATCGACCACATCTGGGCGGTCTGCTCGGCCTCGGCGGCCGCGGCGATGTCCGCGGCGGCCTGCTCGGCCGCGGTCTGGTCGAAGGCCATCTTGGCGACGGTGATGGCGTCGCCGCGGGCGACGTCCAGGCCGATGGCGTTGCCGACCAGGTCCTGGATGGTGGCCTGGTCCAGCGCGCCGGCGGTGGCGTCGTTCATGACCACCGACACGGTCAGCCGCTGGATCGCGCCGGGCGCGCCCTGCACGGTCTCGACGGTCTTGCCGACGGCGTTGTTCGACGTCGTCGACTCCTTGTCGTACGTCGACTCGCCGCCGGTGCCGGCCGCTGGGTTCTCGGCCCCGAGCACGCCGCCGACTGCACCGCCGGTACCGGTGTAGTCCTCGGTCGTCGTGGACTCCGACAGGGCCGGGGTGCCGGGCACGTAGGTGTAGCTCTCGCTGGTGGTGTCCCGCTTGTTGAAGTCCAGGTCCGCCCGGACGCTGACGACCGCGTTGCCCGGGCCGACGACCCGCTCGAGGATCTGCTGCGCGTTGCCGGCCAGCCGGCCCTCGAACTCCTGCTCCATCTGCGACTGCGCATCGCCCGCGGCCGCCGTCACGCCCTCGCCGGCGGTGGACAGGACGGCACCGGTGGAGTCGGCGACGGTGACCGACTCCGGGTCCATCTTCTCGATGCTGGAGGACACCAGGTGTGTGACGGCCTGGACCTGCTCCCCGGACAGGTTGGTGCCCGGCGCCAGGTCGAGCAGCACCGAGGCGGTGGGCTTGCCCTCGTCGGTGGCGAACACCTCGTCCTGGGGGAGGGCGATGTGCACGACGGCCGAACGGACGCCGTCCAGCGCCTTGAGGGTGGTGGACAGCTCGCCCTCCAGCGCACGCTGGTAGGAGACCTGCTGCTGGAACTCGCTGGTGGTGATGCCCTGCTGGTCGAGCAGGGCGTACCCGGTCTCGGCACCGGCCGGCAGGCCCTTGCCGCTCATGGACAGCCGCAGGTCGTACACCTGCTCCTGGGCGACCATGATCGTCTGGCCGCCGTCGGTGAGCTCGTACGCGACCCCCTCGGCGTTGAGCTCCTCGACGATCGCCGACGCGTCGGTGCTGGCGAGGTTGCTGAACAACGGCGACATCGTCGACGCGGTGATCCAGCGGGTGAAGACGAAGCCGCCCAGCACCAGCCCGGCGAGCAGCAGGCCGATGACGATCTTCTGGCCGAGGCTGATCGTCGACAGGAGGGTCTTGACCCGGCCCAGTGGGCCGGCGAGGGCCGCGGGCATCAGACGGGCATCCTCATGATCTCGGTGAAGGCCCCGACCGCGGCGTTCTTCAGCGTGACCACCGTCTCGGTGGCCAGCTTCGCCTCGGCGCTGGCGATCATGTAGTCGTGCGCATCCCGCAGGTCACCGGTGGCGGCCTGCACGGCGAGGTCGCTGGCGTTGGCCTGCACGCCGTTGAGCCGGTCCACGGCGCCGGCGAGCACGTCGGCGAAGCCGTTGTCCCCGCCGACCGGCGCGGCCGCCGACGTGCCGGTGGTGCCCGTGACACCGGCGGCACCGGCGACGTCGCCGAAGCTGGGGATCGGGATGCCCATGCCGATCGCGCTGATGGGGGAGGTCATGGTCAGCCCTTCCCGAGCTGGAGTGCCGACTGGTAGGCGTTCGTGGCGCGCTCGACCGTGGCGAGGTTGGCCTGGTAGCCGCGCTGGGCCATGAGCAGCTGGGTCATCTGGTCACCGAGGTCGATGTCGGGGTACCGGACGTAACCGTTGGCGTCGGCCAGCTGGTGGTCCGGCTCGTAGACCAGCCGGCCCTCGGCGTCGCCGAGCGCCATGCCGGCGACGCGCACACCGCCCTGGCCGGAGCCGTACTGGACGGCCTCGGCGACGATCATCCGTTCCTGGAAGGCGTCCTCGCCCGGGCCGGCGACGGTGTTGATGTTGGCGATGTTGTCCGCGACCGCATCCATCCACTTGCGGTGGCTGTACAGGCCCGACCCGGCGATGCGCAGGCTGTCGAAGGTGGTCACGAGTCCTCCTCGCTGGCGCTCGTCGGCAGCGTGACCCGCGCCGCTGTGCCCATGGACGAGCTCGCAAGCTCGCTCATCACTGCGTCCTCAGCGCTGCACGCAGCACGGTGTACTTGCCGTCGAGGGCGTTGAGGGCCAGCTGGTAGCGCAGCCCGGTCTCGGTGGCGATCGTCGTCTCGGTGTCGAGGTTGACGTTGTTGCCGTCCATCCGCGTCGGGTCCAGCGACTGGCTGATGGCGCTACGGCCGACCGTGGGGGTCTGTCCCCCGGCGAGCTCGCTCTTCAGCGCCGACTCGAAGTCGGTGCGGTGCGCGAGGTAGCCCGGCGTCTGGATGTTGGCGATGTTGTCGGCAGTGACCCGCTGGCGCTGCTGCAGCCCGGACAGGGCGGCGTGCAGGGCGGTCATGGTCGCGTCGGTGATCACCGGGCGTCCTGCTGGGCATGGCGGAGCACGTTGTACCTCCGGATACGGCAAGTCGCGCGCGCAGGAGGGCCTGCGAGCGTGGGGTCCGCCGATCCGTGGCGAGAGTGGTGCTTTCCGTGCACTGCAGTACTCGGCAGTCCCGGAAACGAACATGACCATCTGCACCCGATCGGGTGCAGATGGTCATGTGGTGGTGAAGTCGTTCCGCCAAAATGGCCATTTTGGCGGAACGGGGCGCGGTCCTGGCTACAGAGCGCGGTCGATGAAGGAGGCGACCGGCCGGGTGGGCGCGTAGGACATCCGGGCGGCCACGTCGCGCTGCTGCTTGGACTGGGTGATCCGCTCGACCAGGGCCTCGGCGACGGCGAGCTGGTGCTGGAGGAGCCGGGCGGCGCGCTCGCGGAGGTCGTCGGGGAACGGCCCGAGCCCGGACGGCGGAACCCAGTCGGTGGAGCGCCGGCCCCAGGCGGCGATCTCCTCCGCGCGGTCGCGGGCGAGGGTCTCCTCGGCGGTGCGCACGTCGTGCTCGAGCTCGTCGAGCACGACCGGCCAGGTGCGGTGCGCCGGGCCGGGGGAGGTCGGCCCCGGAGGGGTTCCGCCGGCGCGACGCTCGGCGGTCATGCCGGGCTCGAGGCGAGGGAGGCCGCGGCCTCCCGCCAGGCGTCACGCAGCGGCTCGACGATCTTGCGGCAGTCGGCGACCCGGCGCACGTCGCCCTTGATGTTGGCGGCGATCAGCTCGGTGAGCAGCCAGGTGTAGAGGGCGGCCAGTCGCGGACCGCCGTCCCAGGCCTCGACCTGCAGGCTGCTGCGCAGCTCGATGACGATCTCCTGCGCATGCTGCAGCTGATTGTTGCTCTCCTCCCGGTCGCCGCCGAGGAGGGCGGTGTGCGCCCGCTCCAGGTCGAGGGCGAGCCGGTCGTAGAGCATCACCAGCAGCTGCTGCGGGGAGGCGGTGGCGATCGAGTCGCCGAGGTAACGGGCGCGCAGGGCTGCGGCACTCATCGGGGGTTCCTCCGTGGTGGGGTGGGTCAGTCGGACGACGAGGACCAGCTGGGCAGCGACGAGACCTGCGAGGACAGCCAGGCCGACTGGTTCTGCAGGCTGCTCAGGGCCGTCTCCATGGCGGTGAACTGCCGGGTGAGCGTGCTCTCCCGGATGGCCAGCCGCCGGTCCCAGTCCTCGATCCGGTCCTGCAGGTCCGAGGCCAGGCTGTCGGTGCTGTTGGCCTTCAGCGTCAGCGTGCCGGACGTGAAGTTCGTGGCGTTCTTCGCCAGCTCGGTGAGCCGCTGGGCCACCCCGGGGACCGCCGGATCGGTGCCCGCCGCGGGCGTCCCGTTGACCAGCTGCTGCGCCAGCGCCGGGCTGGACTCCAGTGCGGCGATGAAGGTGGCCTTGGTGAAGGTGATCTCGCCGTCCCGGGTGAGCTGGATGCCGGCCTGCGCCGCGGAGGCACCGCCGATCGCGTAGGAGACGGCCTCGAGGACCTTGCCGGTGAGCCCGCGGAGCGTGCTGTCGCCCTTGAGGACGGCGATGCTCCCGGTCTTGGTGCTGGTGTGCTTGTCGATGTTGGTCAGCACTGCGTTCGCGGCGGCGACCAACGACTCGACGGCGGTCGCGACGGCCTCGGGGTCACTGGCCACGCCCACCGTGACCGGCCCGCCGGTCTGCGAGACGGTGAGGGTGACGCCGGGCATCAGGTCCTTGAACGTGTTCGTCGTAGACGTGACGTCGTACCCCACGGCGTCGGTGCCGACCCGCAGCTTCGCGTCCGAGGCCTGCGTCAGGACGGTGGTGGGGAGGCCGGTGACCGCGAACTCGCTGGCGGCGCCGGCGGCCGTCGAGGTCAGCTGGAGCCGGTAGCCGGACCCGGTGTTCACCAGGGCGGCGGTGACCCCCGCGCCCGCGTCGTTGATGGTGGTGACGGCCTCGCCGAGCGTCGCGCCGGCCGGGATGGCGATCGTCGTCGCCGGGGTGGCGGTGTCCTCGGGGGTGAGGGTGAGCGACGTCGGGCCGAAGGCGGTGGTGGTGGCGGCCCACGGCGCGTCGCTGCTGAAGACGGCGTGCTTCGCGGCCAGTGACGTGACGCCGAAGGACACCGAGCCGGCGGTGGCCCCGGGCGCGGCGGTGACGGTCACGGCGGTGGAGGAGCTGCTGGCGGTGGCCGCGGCCCAGGTCGTGGTGCGGGTGAGCAGCTCGGCCGCGTCGCGCAGCGCGTCGAACTTGGTGTTGACCTCGCGGTAGGCCGCGGCGTCGTTCTGGGTCTCGGCCAGCTTGCGCTTGAGCAGGGTCTGCGGGTTGGCCTCGACCTGCATCAGCTGGCCGATGAGGGAAGCGGTGTCCATGCCCGAGATGAGCCCGACGTTCATGCCTGCCATGTCGGTGCCTCCGGTGTCGGGGTCGGTGCGGGGGGAGAGACCGGTGAGGGGAGAGGTCGGGGACCTCCCCCCTCACCGGGTGGTGCTCAGGTGGTGCGTACCGGTCAGCCCAGGAGCTTGAGGATGCCCTGGCTGGACTGGTTGGCCTGGGCCAGCATGGCGGTGCCGGCCTGGCTCAGGATCTGGGTCCGGGAGAAGTTGGTCATCTCCTGGGCCATGTCGGTGTCGCGGATGCGCGACTCCGCGGCGGACAGGTTCTCCACCGTGACGTTCAGGTTGTTGATGGTGTGCTCGAACCGGTTCTGGATGGCACCCAGGTTGGCGCGCGCGGTGGACACGTTGGTGATCGCCGTCTGGACGGACTCGCTGTTGGTGATCACCGCACCGCTGGTGGTGACCGCGGACAGCGAGACATCGATCTTGTCGGCGCTGGCGTAGCCCACCTGGAAGCTGGCCGTGGCCGCCGCGGACGGGAACAGGGCCACACCGTTGAACTTGGTGTTGGTCTGGATCCGGGTGATCTCGGTGCTCAGCGCGTTGAACTCCGCCGACAGGGCGGCCTTCGACTCGGTGTTCTGGGTGCCGTTGGCGTGCTGGACGGCGAGGTCGTTCATGCGCTGGAGCATGGAGGTGACCTCGGTGAGGGCGCCTTCTGCGGTCTGCACGACCGAGATGCCGTCCTGCGCGTTGCGGGCGGCGACCTTGAGGCCACCGATCTGCGAGCGCAGGCCCTCGGAGATGGCCAGGCCGGCCGCGTCGTCGGCGGCGCGGTTGATCCGGAAGCCGGAGGAGAGCTTCTCCAGCGACTTGCCCATCTGCCCGTCGGTGACCGACAGGTTGCGGTAGGAGTTCATCGCCGCGATGTTGGTGTTGACGCTGAGACCCATGGTGTTCCTCCTTGGAATGGGGTCTTTCTTCTGGTCCCGCTGGCATCCGTGCTGGCGGGGATTGCTCTGTTCTCATCGGCCCGCGGCCGGACGTTCTTGACCCGAACCGGGAACTCGTTCCGATCTCATCCCGGTGGGTGGGGCCGCGCCGGCCGGTGCGTTCGGCCGGGACGCCGGTGAGGGGGGAGGCGGCTGCCTCCCCCCTCACCGGGTGGTGCTCAGGTGGTGCGTACCGGTCAGCCCAGGAGCTTGAGGATGCCCTGGCTGGACTGGTTGGCCTGGGCCAGCATGGCGGTGCCGGCCTGGCTCAGGATCTGGGTCCGGGAGAAGTTGGTCATCTCCTGGGCCATGTCGGTGTCGCGGATGCGCGACTCCGCGGCGGACAGGTTCTCCACCGTGACGTTCAGGTTGTTGATGGTGTGCTCGAACCGGTTCTGCAGCGCACCGAGGTTCGCCCGGTTCGTCGACGCCTCGGTGATCTTGGCCTGGACGGCGTCGCTGCTGGAGACGGCGCCGCTGCCGGCCAGCGTGAGGGCGGAGACGTCGATCTTCTTGGAGAGGTCCACGTCGATCTTGTCGCCGCTGGCGTAGCCGACCTGGAACGACGTGGCCGAGGCGCCGCCGAACAGGGCGACACCGTTGAACTTGGTGTTGTCCTGGATTCGGCCGATCTCGGTCTTGAGGGCGGTGAACTCTTCCGACAGGGCCTTCTTGGAGTCGGCGTTCTGGGTGCCGTTGGCGTACTGGACGGCGAGGTTGTTCATGCGCTGGAGCATGGAGGTGACCTCGGTGAGGGCGCCTTCTGCGGTCTGCACGACCGAGATGCCGTCCTGCGCGTTGCGGGCGGCGACCTTGAGGCCACCGATCTGCGAGCGCAGGCCCTCGGAGATGGCCAGGCCGGCCGCGTCGTCGGCGGCGCGGTTGATCCGGAAGCCGGAGGAGAGCTTCTCCAGCGACTTGCCCATCTGCCCGTCGGTGACCGACAGGTTGCGGTAGGAGTTCATCGCCGCGATGTTGGTGTTGACGCTGAGACCCATGGTGTTCCTCCTTGGAATGGGGTCTTTCTTCTGGTCCCGCTGGCATCCGTGCTGGCGGGGATTGCTCTTCTTCCATCGGCCGGGACCCGGCCGGACTTGAGCCGAAGCCGGATTCCCGCTGGTCCCCCGGAACGCCGGTGAGGGGGGAGGCGGCTGCCTCCCCCCTCACCGGGTGATGCTCAGGTGGTGCGTACCGGTCAGCCCAGGAGCTTGAGGATGCCCTGGCTGGACTGGTTGGCCTGGGCCAGCATGGCGGTGCCGGCCTGGCTCAGGATCTGGGTCCGGGAGAAGTTGGTCATCTCCTGGGCCATGTCGGTGTCGCGGATGCGCGACTCCGCGGCGGACAGGTTCTCCACCGTGACGTTCAGGTTGTTGATGGTGTGCTCGAACCGGTTCTGCAGCGCACCGAGGTTCGCCCGGATCGTCGAGGTGCTGGTGATGACCGCCTGGACGTCGTCACTGGTCGAGCCTCCGCCGCTGGCCAGCGTGAGGCCGGAGACGTCGACCTCCTTGGTCAGGTCGACCTGGATCGTGTCGCCGCTGGCGTAGCCGACCTGGAACGTGGCCGAGGCGCCGCCGAACAGGGCGACACCGTTGAACTTGGTGTTGTCCTGGATGCGCGTGATCTCGGTCTTGAGGGCGGTGAACTCCGCCGCCAGGGCCGCCTTCGAGTCGGCGTTCTGGGTGCCGTTGGCGAACTGGACGGTCAGGTCGTTCATGCGCTGGAGCATGGAGGTGACCTCGGTGAGGGCGCCTTCTGCGGTCTGCACGACCGAGATGCCGTCCTGCGCGTTGCGGGCGGCGACCTTGAGGCCACCGATCTGCGAGCGCAGACCCTCGGAGATGGCCAGGCCGGCCGCGTCGTCGGCGGCGCGGTTGATCCGGAAGCCGGAGGAGAGCTTCTCCAGCGACTTGCCCATCTGCCCGTCGGTGACCGACAGGTTGCGGTAGGAGTTCATCGCCGCGATGTTGGTGTTGACGCTGAGACCCATGGTGTTCCTCCTTGGAATGGGGTCTTTCTTCTGGTCCCGCTGGCATCCGTGCTGGCGGGGATTGCTCTTCTCCCATCGGCCGGGAGCCGGCCGGACTTGAGCCGAGGCCGGATTCCGTCCCCGGTCACTGTGCGGCGGTCGGGCGCCGATGATTGGGCCGTGCCCCTCCGCCCTCGTCGGCCGGAGTCATGCCGCCAGGCGCCGGCCCTTCCGCACGGGATGGCTGGCACCACGTGCCGCCCGAGCTCCGGAAGGACGTCCCAGAACATGAACGTGCTGATGTCGACCACCGTCTTCACCGGTTCGAAGTACTACCGCATGGCCGAGCCGGCCCGGGCGGTGCAGGAAGCGGGGCTGGGGGTCGACGTCACGGTCACCCGCGGCCTGTCCACCACGATGGTCCCGTCCCCGGACGGCACCGAGCTCGTGGTGCAGGCGGTCGATGCCCAGGGCGCCGACGTGGTCGTGCTCCAGCTGCCCAAGACCGAGGCGATGCTGCAGTGCCTGCGGCTGCTGCAGGCCCAGGGCGTCGCCGTCGTGGTGGAGATGGACGACCTGCTGTCCGCGGTGCCCTACGGGCACATCGGGCACGCGGGACTGGTCCGGCAGGGGATGGATCGCCACGCGCTGGCCTGCGCCCGCGAGGCCGACCTGGTGACGGTGTCCACCCCGGCCCTGCTGCAGGAGTACGCGTCGCACGGGCGGGGCGTCGTGATCCCCAACGCGATCCCGCGCCGGGTCGCCGAACTGCCGCCCGCCTACGCGCGCGACCCCGAGGAGCTGACGATCGGCTGGACGGGCTCGGTCGCGACGCACCCCTACGACCTGCAGGTGATGGAGTCGGGCCTGCAGCAGGCCCTCGACCGGACGCGTGGGCGCAGCCGGTTCGTGATCCTGGGCCAGGCGGACGACGCCAAGGACCGGCTCCGGCTGGCCGAGGAGCCGACCGTCGTCCCGTGGGTCCGGGACGTGGTGGAGTACACCGGGACGGTGGGCGAGCTGTTCGACATCGGGCTGGCCCCGCTCCGGGACGACCGCTTCAACACCTCCAAGAGCTGGCTGAAGGTCCTCGAGTACGCCGCACGCGGCATCTACGCGGTCCGGTCGCCGAGCGCCGAGTACGAGCGGCTGGGCCTGGGGCGCCGCGCGCGGTCACCGCGCGACTGGGCCACCTTCATCACCTCGGGCATCGAGAACCCGGACCGGCGACGCGAGCTGGCCGCTGCCGACCGGGAGAAGGTGCTGGCCGGTCACCTGACCGAGCACACCGCCGAGGCGTGGGTCGCCGCCTGGCGGCAGGCGCGGGACAACCGCGCGCGCAGCCGGCGCGTGGGCGCACCGGCATCCCGCCCCCAGGCCGTCCTGGCCTGAGCACCACCGGCGGCGGTCCGCCCGCCGCCCGCCCCCATGAGCCGCACCAGCTAGGAGGACCACCGTGGAACGACACCAGTTGCTGGCCGAGCTGCACGCGCGCCTGAGCCCGCGCAACTACCTGGAGATCGGCACCGATGCCGGCGTGAGCCTGTCGCTCTCGCGGGTGCCCAGCATCGGCATCGACCCTGCCTACTCGATCGCCGCCGAGCTCGACACCGATATCCAGCTGGTCCGGGCGACGAGTGACGACTACTTCCGGGACCACAACCCCTGCGAGCGCTTCGGCGGCGACCCGCTGGACTTCGCCTTCATCGACGGCATGCACTGGGCCGAGTTCGCCCTCCGCGACTACATCTACGTCGAGGCGTACTCCACCCCCACCAGCGTGATCGTCTTCGACGACATGCTGCCGCGGAACGTCGACGAGGCCGCGCGGGACCGGCACACGATCGCCTGGACGGGCGACGTCTTCAAGGTCACCCACGTGCTGAAGGCACTGCGACCGGACCTGGTGGTGCTGGAGGTGGACACGGCCCCGACGGGGACCGTGGTGGTGCTCCTGCCCGACGCCGGCTCCGCCACGTTGGTCGACCACTACCGCGCCGTCGAGGCCGCCATGCTCGAGGCGGCCGACCCGCAGGAGCTGCCCGACCGGGTGCGGCTGCGCACCGAGGCCGTCGACCCGGCCAAGCTGCTGGCCTGCGAGTGGTGGACCACGCTGGTGGACGAGCGGGCGGGCCGGGTTCCGGCCGGCTCGCTGGCGTCCGCGCTCGCCGTCCAGGACTGGTCGGCGCTGCGGGTCCACCAGGCCGTACCCGCGACCGTGCCCGCGACCGCGGACGAGGGCGGCGCGCGGAGGTTCTCCTTCGAGCGCTAGCCCGCCCTGCTCCTCCGTGCCTGATGCGACGGCGGCCTCCTCATCCCGGGGAGGCCGCCGTCGTCGTCCGGCCCCTCCGGTGCGCCGCGAGCAGTCCCCGAGTCGGAGCGGTCCGGACGAGGGCCCGCGCCTACGATCCCCGCCATGACACTCAGTGCTGTCCTGGTCGCTGACAATCGCGCCGAGGCAGTCGCGACCGTGCTGGAGGGGCTCGTCGCCGCCGTCGGGCGGGTCGCCGCCGAGGGCCACGACGTCGAGGTCGTCATCGTCGACAGCTCGTCGGACCCGGTGGTGGGGGAGCTGCTGGAACGGGTCGACGGCGCGACCGTCGTCGACTTCCCGGGGGCCGATCGGGCCGAGGCACTCCTCATGGGGGCCGAGCTGGCGCGCGGGGACCTCCTCTGGCTCGGGGGCACCGAGTCGGCGCCCCGGCCGGAATCGCTGTGGAACCTGTTCCAGGCGGCTCTCGTATCCGGCGACGTCGTCCTCGCGGCGTCGGAGGATCCGGCGCCCCACGCCGTGGTGACGGCGGGCACCGTGCCCGCGCTGCGCGCGGCGTGGCTGCGCGACGGGGCGAGCGCCGGGGTGGACCCCGTGCCGGCGTTCGTCCGGCAGGCCCGGTCCGGGAGCACGACGATCCGATCCGTGTCCGGGGCAGGGGCGCAGCGCGTCCGGATCCGGGAGTGGCGGCAGATCGGCGGGCACGTGCAGGTGCCACCGGGCCGTTTCCGGGTGGGGCCGGCCACCTACGCATCACCGGGGACCGTCGTGCTCACGTACTTCCCGCCCGACGAGATCGAGATCGGCGCCTACTGCTCGATCGCCAACGACGTGCGGCTGTTCCTGTCGACCGGCCGGGTCCTCGACGATGCGGGCGACGAGCTGGACGTGGTGATCCGAGGCGTCCACCGCCCCGGATCGGCGTCGACGTTCCCCGTCGGCATCCTCGTGCCGGACGAGGCCTACGACGACGCCCCGGCGGGGAGCCACGGTGAGCGGCTGACCATCGGCGACGACGTGTGGATCGGCTACGGCGCCATGGTCGCCGGCGCGGTGACCGTGGGAACCGGCGCGGTGATCGGTGCCGGCGCCGTCGTGGTCGCGGACGTGCCGCCGTACACCGTGGTGGGGGGTGTGCCGGCGCGGCCCATCGGCCGGCGGTTCGACGAGGACACCGCCGGCCGTCTGCTGCGCGTCGCCTGGTGGGACTGGCCCGAGGCCGTCGTCCGCGGAGCCCACCGCTGGTTCAGCCGGCCCGTGGAGGAGTTCCTGGCCCACTTCGACCCGGCCGGTGAGCTGCCGTCCCCGGAAGGTTCCGCGACGTCGGCCGGCTGAGGTCGGCCCGCGGCGCTCAGGCGGACCGGGCTGCCGCCCCGCGACCGCCGACCGGCCAGGCCTTGCGGGCCCGGGAGAGCGCGGCGGCGCTCACCGGTGCCGGCTGTGGGGTGCGGGGGGCCGGGGCAGGGATGGCGGGAGCCGGCGCGCGGCTCGCGACCCGGTCGACGTAGGCGCGCTGCTGGTTGCGGGCGCGGACGCCGCCGTCGGCGGGGACCGGACGGCCCTCCCAGATCTCGTTCATCGCCGCGTTCAGCAGGATGAGCGCGCGGGCCCTCATCTGCGAGACCCGGGAGAGGGTCACACCCAGGCTGTCGGCGATGTCGGTCAGCGACTCGTCGCCGAAGAAGTTGCGCTCGACCACCTCGTCCAGCCGGTCGGGCAGCGCCCGGATGGCGTCGTGCAGGCACCGGGCGCGCTCGCTGCGCAGCAGCGCCCGCTCGGGGGAGTCGCCGGTCGCCGGCAGGTCCAGCGAGCTCCCGTCGGTGCCGGTCTCGGCGTCGATGCTCACCATCACCGCGCGGTGCAGGTCCACCTGCAGCGAGTCCATCTCCTTGCGGTTCACGCCCAGACTGGCAGCCAGTTCGCCCTTGGTGGGCGGGCGTCCCAGCGAGACGGTCAGGGCGTCGGCGGCCGCGTCGGTGCGCCGCGCCGCGGCCCGCACCGAGCGGCTGGCCCAGTCGCCGGAGCGCAGTTCGTCGAGGACCGCGCCCTGGAGGCGGGGGAGGGCGTAGGTGGCGAAGGTCGCGCCGGCCGCGGAGTCGAACCGCCGGGCCACCTCGACCAGCGCGACATGGGCGGCGGAGAGCAGGTCGTCCCTGCTCACGTGGCTCGGGAGGGAGATGCGCGAGGCCACCGCGTTGACGGCGAACTGGGCGAGCGGCAGGTGGGTGGTCACCAGCGCATCGACGTCGGGCCGGAGTCGCTCGCTCGCCGGAAGGCGGACAGTGGTCACGACGTCCTTCTCGGCTGACCCGAGGCCGGATCGGACCCCCTCCCGGCACAAATCGCCCCCGGCGGGAGGAAGAACGGCGAAGCGCGGTGCACTCGGCTTGATCCGCCTCCCGGCGATGCCGATGGGGATGGCAGCGAGCCCCCGCCGACCGGTGGGTGCGTCCCGCTCCACGACATGAAGGGAGGCGGCCGGCATGGACCACCAGCACCTGTCGACGCTGCTCTGGCGAGAGCAGGAGCTGCTCGACCTGCTCCTGTTCAAGGCGGAGGAGAAGCAGTACCTGATCCTCACCGGCAAGACCCGCTGGCTGGCGCGCATCGCACACGAGATCGAGGTCGTCCTGGACCAGTTGCGCACCCTCGAGGTCGAGCGCGCGGCAGCGACCGAGCAGATCGCCGGCCGCCTGGGGCTGTCGGCGAACCCGTCGCTGCGCCAGCTGGCCGAGGTCGCTCCCGCGCCGTGGGGCGATCTGTACGCCAAGCACCACGAGAACCTGCTGACGCTCGTCACCGAGCTGCGCAGCCTCTCCGACGCCAACAAGGAGCTCATCGAGGGCGGCCTGGCCGCCATCGGCGAGGTGCTGCTCAACGGCCGCCCATCGGCGGCGGGCACGTACACCCAGTCCGGACGAGCCGCGGGGAACGCCTACCGGTCGGTCACCCTGGACGGTGCACTGTGAGGGAGCGTGCGAGCTCACCATTCCACAGAGCAGTCCGGCGAACGCCGGCGACGAGCGCCGGCGAGGAGTCCAAGTGAGCACCTTTTCAGCACTGAACGCGGCGAGCACGGCGCTCTGGGCCGCCCAGCGCGGACTCGACGTCACCGGGCAGAACGTCGCCAACGTCAACACCGTCGGGTACTCCCGGCAGCGCGCCGAGCTGCAGTCGATCGGCGGTAGCACGGTGCCGGCGATCCACGCGGTCAGCGACGGGACCGGCGGTGGGGTCAGTGCCGACACGGTGATCCGGATCCGGGACGCCTTCATGGAGGGCCGCGCCCAGGTCGAAGGGGCGAACTCGGCCCGGCTGACCGCCGAGAGCGAGGCCCTGGGACAGATCGAGATGGCCTTCCGCGAGCCGGGCACCACCGGCATCCAGAGCATGCTCTCCGAGATGTGGTCCGGGTGGAGCGACGTGGTCAACCACCCGGAGGACCTCGCCGCGCGCAGCCAGCTGCTGCAGCGCAGCGAGACCCTGGTCGCGGGGTTGAACACCACGCGAGCCGCCCTCGACCAGCAGTGGGAGCAGACCCGGGCCGGCCTCGACACGCTGGTGGCCGACGTCAACGCCGCCATCGGCTCCATCGCCACGCTGAACCAGTCGATCACGCGCGCGACCCAGGCCGGGCTCCCGGCCAACGAGCTGGCCGACAAGCGCGACGTGCTCGTGCTCCAGCTGGCGGAGCAGGTGGGGGCCACCTCGACGCCCGGTCCGGACGGCTCGGTCAACGTGGCCGTCGGCGGCACCACGGTCGTCTCGGGGAACAGCGTCATCAAGCTGGCCGTCTCCGGGACGAGCGACCCCGATGCCGCGACCGCGGGCGATCCACGCATCATCACCGCCCCGGGCGGTACGACGGTTCGGGTGGGCGGCACGGCCGAGGGGCAGGCGAACGCGCTCAGCGACCTGATCCCCACCTACCGGCGGCAGCTGGACGGGGTCGCCGCCACGCTGGCGACGACGCTCAACGGCGCGCAGGCCGGACCCGACCCGGCCAACGGCGAGCTCGCCTACGACCTTGCCGGGAACCCCGGGAAGCCGCTGCTGACCACCAGTGACGGCGGCCCGGTCACGGCCAAGAACCTGCAGGTCGCGATCACCGACCCGGTCGGCATCGCCGCGGCGCTGCTCGGCCGCGACGGCGCCGGCAACCCGTCCCTGGACGGCGGCAACGCCGACCGCGTCTACCAGCTGCGGTTGAGCACCACCGGCGTGGACGCCCAGTACCGGGAGAACATCGTCGGCCTCGGAGTGGTGGCAGGGGTGGCCACGCGCAACCTCGAGATCCAGGGCGTGATCACCAATCAGGTCGAGGGCGCCCGCGACTCCGTCGCCGGGGTGAGCCTCGACGAGGAGATGACGAACATGCTGTCGTTCCAGCACGCGTACTCGGCCGCGGCGCGGATGATCACGGCCATCGACGAGGCCCTCGACACCCTCATCAACCGCACCGGGCTCGTGGGGCGCTGACCCGATGCGGATCACCCAGCGCACCGTCGCCCAGACCAGCCTCCAGGGCCTGAACCAGAACCTGGCGGCCATCGCCAAGCTGCAGCAGCAGCTCACCTCCGGCCGGACCATCAGTGCACCGTCGGACTCCCCGACCGGGACGAACCGGGCCATGCAGACCCGGTCGGACACCGCGGCCGCCACCCAGCAGGCGCGCAACATCTCCGACGGCAAGGCGTGGCTGGACTCCACGGACTCGACGCTGCAGTCGATGCTCAGCCAGGTCCGGAAGGTCCGGGAGCTCACCGTCCAGGCCTCGAACACCGGGTCCCTGAACGAGACCGCCGCGGCGGGTATCAAGGCGGAGGTGGAGGGGCTCCGGGAGAGCCTGCTCGGCCTGACCAACACCGTTCTGCAGGGGCGGCCGCTCTTCGGAGGTGTCACGTCGGAGTCGCGGGCCTACGCCGACGACGGCACGTTCGTCGGCCGGGCCGATGCCGAGGTGACCCGGCGGATCTCCAACAGCGAGTCGATCCGGATCGACATCTCCGGCCCCGAGGCGTTCGGCGACGGGCCCACCGGGCTGCTGGCCGTCGTCGAGAAGGTCGCCGGGGACGTCGGGGCCCTCGACAGCGATGAGCTCGCCAAGGACCTGGCCGCGCTCGACGAGGTCATGAACCGCCTGCTGGTCGCGGCCGCCGACGTCGGGACACGTGCGGCGCGGGTGGAGCGGGCCGAGCAGGTGAACACCGACCTGCAGCTCACGCTGAAGACCCAGCTGGCCGAGGTCGAGAACGTGGACCTGCCGAGGACCATCATGGAACTGGAGATGCAGAAGGTCGGGTACGAGGCTGCCCTGTCGGCCACGTCGAAGGCCATCCAGCCGAGTCTGGTGGACTTCCTGCGCTGACGGCAGGGTGGCCGCCCGTCCCACGCGACGGCCACCCTGCCGATGAGAGTTACGCAGCGCGCCACCCCCTCCGGGGGTCGGCGGGCTGGGGGGCCCGTAGAACGCGGGTCGCGCCACGGAGGCCGTCACACACCCATGGAGGGGTCAACTCATGCTCACACTCACCCGCAGCGTCGGCGAGAGCATCCGGATCGGCGAGGACATCGAGGTCTACGTCGTCGAGGTCCGCGGCGGCACCGTCCGCCTCGGCTTCAAGGCGCCGCGCGAGGTCACGATCCACCGCGAAGAGGTCTACAAGCAGATCGCCGAGGCCAACGCCCTGGCTGCGGAGGTCGCCGCCGACGTCGCCGGCGCGCTCGCTGCGTTCGCCCCTGTCGCGAGTCCGGCACCGGCATCCGGCACTGCGCCCGAGCCGGTGACCGCCGACCCGGCCGGGGCCGCTGCAGAGCCGGCACGCGCTGACCAGGCGGTTCGCAAGAACTGACAGCGTCCAGCCGAATTCGCCTCAACTATTCGGAATCTCGCCTGCACCACTAGTCACATGACGGCGAGTCCTGCCTGTGGCGCGACCCCGGTTGCGCAAATCTTCCCCCACAGCACGACACCAGGGGGTAGTCACGATGGCACGCAACGCAGCTTCGATCCGTCCGGCCGATGCCGGTGACCTGCTCGTCGGCACGAGCGCGACCGAGCCGCTGTTCCTCGAGGGTCCCGATGTGGATCCCGGGGTCGACGCGGATGTCGACGCGGATGTCCGCCCGACCGGGCGGGTCACCGGTACCGACGCCGAGGCCTCGGACTCGGTCGTGGTGTACGTGCAGCTGCGGCCCCGCCGTCCCGCCGTCCGCAAGTGCCTGGCCGCGCTGGTCGCGCTGGCCGCCGAGCACGAGTCGGTCGGCTTCGCCCTTGCCGGGTTGAGCAAGGACGACCGGATCGTCCGGGTCACCGTGGGCATCGACCTGGGGCCGCGGGCCGAGGTCGCCAAGTTCTCCACCGCTGCCCAGGCCGCCTACCGCTTCGTCGACGCCGTCTTCACCGGGCTGTACGACCACATGCCGGTGTACGTCGCGGAGCCGAGCGAGGCCGAGCGCGCCGCCGCCGTCGGTGTGCTGACCGCGGTCTCCGCCCCGCGCCCGTTCATCCCCCTGCCCCGCCGCGGCGAGTCCTCCGGCCCGTCGGCCGCGCCCGTGCCGGTCGGCGGCAGCACCCAGCTCGTCCGGGTCTGAAGAAGGACCCCGCTGCCCCCCACCGCTCGCAAGCTCGCGGCGGGCCCCTGCAGCGGGGCCGGACCACTGGGCGCTCCGTGCGCCCGGTTCCAGCTCGTCCAGTCACCACGCCCACCTGCACTTCCCCTCAGGAGGACCGGTGTCCCACACCTCGTTTCCGTCCGTGCCCAGCACCGTCGACCAACCGACCGACACCGACCGCAGCCGGCGCGAGCCGCTCGTCTTCGGTGGCCTTCCCGAGGCCGAGGGCTGGGCGACGGCCCCCATCACGCCGCGCGACCGGGTGCACTTCCGGGCCGACCGGGAACTGCCGCTGGCGAGCTTCCGGGCCGCGCTACCGGCCGCCGTCACAGTCACCTACGACGAGGGTGACGGGCTCTACCGGGTCGACGGGCCCTGCGGCTCCGCCGATGCCCTCGCCGGCACGATCCGCAGCTGGTGCGCCGAGCACGGCTACGCCACCGTGGGCCTGCGCGCGGAGACCGACGTCCGCCGGCGCGCGCCGCGCGACCTCCCGCCGGCCTTCCTGGACGGGCTGTGCCGGCACTACGCCCGCACCAGCCTCAAGCGGCTGCAGCGGAACATGAGCACCATCCGGCTCCACCTGCCGGACAACGACGACATCGACCAGCAGGTCGCCGAATGGGTGCTCAAGGCCGTCAGCCAGTACGACGAGGCCAAGGGCGTGCCGTTCGGGGCGTTCCTCGCCACCCAGCTGTCCAAGTGGGTACACGACCTGGGACGCAACGCCTACGGCCGGACCGCCGCCGACACCGAGAACAAGCAGCAGAAGGCTGTCGCCTCGTTCACCGCCCAGTACCAGCGACGGCCCAGCGAGAAGGAGCTGGCCGCCTTCATGGGCCAGAGCGTGGCCACCCTGCGCCGCAACTCCCAGACCGTCGCCACCCTCAACGGGCTGCGCAACCTGCACTCCCTGGACGGTGGTCCGGACGCGGTCGAGTACGTCGTGCCGGACAGCTCCGAGGTGCCCGACGAGATCATGGGTGAGGCGGAGCAGACGCTGCTCTCGCACGCCCTGACCGCCGCCTGCGCCCCCGACCCGACCGCCCGCCGCGACCAGCGGGCCGCCCAGCCCAACGTGCTGGGGTGGGCGACCTGGTACCTGACCACCTGGGGTGGCAAGACCAAGACCCAGCTGTCGGCCGAGCTGGTCACCTCCGTGCGGAACATGAACGTGCACGCCGACCGCGCCGAGCGCGCCCTCAAGGAGCGGCTGACCGAGCTCGCCGGCTGAGTAAGGACCCCCCTGCCCCCCACCGCTCGCAAGCTCGCGGCGGGACCCTGCAGGGGGGCCTGACCCGGCCCCGGGCCGGTCCACCGCAGCTGCCGGTGGGCCGGCCCGTTGCATGTGGGGACCGGGGAAAGTCGGGCGTGGCACGGGTCCACCTGACCGCCGACCTGCCGATATCCATGGCGTGACAGTTCCGGCCAGCAACGACCGCCTCCCCGCGGGCAGCCGGTCCGGGTGCGTTGACTCGTGAGCGCCGCACCGATCGAGGACCCGACCCAGGCGGTGCTGGTCCCGCACTGGCTGGGCGCCGTCGACCGGGCCGAGATGCAGCGCACCGTCCAGACCGCGCTCGGCACCCCGCTCCTGCATCCCGTGCTCGCCATCCACCTCGGCGACGTGCTCACCGAGCTGCACGTCGCCGCGGCCCGCGAGCTGGTGTGGCCGGCCCCGATCGTCCGGGTGCGGCAGGCCACCGGCTGGGCCGAGGACGTCGTCCCGGTCCGCCTCTCCGCCGCCGAGTTGGCCAGCGTGCTCTCCCTGCCCGGGCTCGGCCCGGTCGCGCGCAGTGCGCTGACCGCCGGCCGGAGCGCGTGATGGACGCGCCGTTCGGCGCACCCGCGGGCCTGCTGCGCCGCCTCCGCCGCGGCGAGGTCCGGGTCGACGACCTGGTCGACGCCGTCGACGAACTGCGCGAGGGTCTGCCGACCGGTCTCCGGCTCGTCGTGGTGGACCAACCGCCCCGGACGCCGGTGCTGATCGTCGAGGAGGCCGGCCGGGGCACCCGCGTGCCGCTGGACCAGCTCGCCGCCGAGATGACCCGGGCGCACGTGCCGGCCACCCGTGACGGCGTGGCCGCCGCGCTGCGCTCCTGGCTGTCCCGCCGCCCGGTGCCCGACGCCGAGGCCGCCACCGCCGGCCTCGCGGTGCTGGACTGGACCGACGCAACCCGGACAACGGTGGGCTGGCGGGTCGTGCTGGTGCGGGACGGAGTGGCCGTGCCGTGGCGCCCCTCGCGGAACGCCCCGCCGGCCGCCGTGCACCAGGCCCGGTCGGCCGCACTGGGCAGGTCCTACGGCGTGACCGGCGACCTGCGCGTGCAGGGCCCGGTCGCGCTGTGGTCGCACCCCGGCGTCCCGGGGCTGGACACCGCCCTCCTGGTGCGCCCCGAGGAGCTGCTCGCCGAGATGGGCGACGCCGGCCTGCCGGTGCGGGACGTGCACGTCGTCGTCACGCCGCAGCGGCCGGTTGCCTGTGCCGATCCGGGGGTCGCCCGCCGGCTGGCCGCCGAGGCCACCGGGTCGAGCGTGACGATGCCGTGGCAGCACGTGGCCGACCTCGGCTGGTTCTGACCGACCCCTGCGGATCCGACGGGCTCAGCGCAGCCGGCCGTACTCCCAGTGCCACGGCTCCGGGTTGGATCCCGAGGCCGCCGCCCAGTTCGGGTGCACCCACCCGTAGCGCGCGGCATTCGCCGCCATCCAGGCCGTCTGCGGCGTGCCGAACACGTTGATCCCTCCGCACAGGTCCACCGCCAGTCCCCAGCCGTGGTTGGAGGTGCCGGGGATCGCGGTGATCCTCGGCTTCCGGTGGTGCGCGTCGACCTGGGCGTCGAG
The DNA here is from genome assembly GCF_054780755.1 of Modestobacter lapidis. Taxonomy (NCBI): domain Bacteria; kingdom Bacillati; phylum Actinomycetota; class Actinomycetes; order Geodermatophilales; family Geodermatophilaceae; genus Modestobacter; species Modestobacter lapidis. The sequence continues at coordinate 98,088 of NZ_BAAGVS010000011.1, forward strand.
CGACCGGTAGGAGTCGGTGATGCACAGCGGGCTGTCGAAGGTCATCTCGTAGGCCGCGGACATCGCGGTGTAGGCCGCGGCTGCGTCACAGCGCAACCGGTGCGAGGCCACGCCGAGGGCACACAACTGGTCCCGCGGGATCAGGCCGTTCGACCAGCCGCCCCACGCAGCCGTCGTGGCCCCGGCCGCGTCGGCCGCGTCGGCCGCCGGCAGCGGCGGGGCGCTGCACGTCGCCGGCCGGACGCCGGGAGGTGCCGGGGCCGGCGTGGCCGGCGTCAGGGTGACCCGGACGGCGGACGTCAGGTCGGCCAGCTCCCGGACGGCGACCTGGTAGAGGTCGGCCGAGGCGGACAGCACGCTGCTGCCGCCCAGGTACATCCCGACGTCGTCCGGACCGGTGCCCGGGTCGGTGCTGAACACCAGGTCGCCGACCTGCAGCTGACCGGCGGGCACCGGAGTGCCGGCGGCCCACTGGCCGGCCGGCGCACGGGGCAGCCCGTAGCCGGCCTGGGTCCAGGCGGTGGACGTCAGCCCACCGCAGTCGTAGGCGTCGGGACCGGCCTGCCCGGGCACGAACGGCTTGCCCAGCTGGGCCAGCCCGGCGCTCACCGCGGCGACGGTCTCGGCCGGCAGCACCGTCACGGTGTGCCCGGCGACGTAGGCGGAGGCGACCCCGGGGACGATGGCGCCGGTGGCGTCGCGGAGCGGGGCCAGCCCGTCGGGGAGCGCCGCGGGGTCGGCCAGCGCGGCGGCCGGCGGCGGTGTGATGCCGGCGGCGGCCAGCTCGGCGAGCCCGGTCTGCCAGGTGGTGAGCGCGGCGGTGTTCCGGGCCTGCTGCGCGGGGGAGACCGGCGCCGTGCCGAGCCCGGCCCAGCCGGCGGTGAGGGCGGGGTCCAGCTCGGCGACCACCTCGCGCACATCGGCCAGCACCCCTGCGGCCTCGGCACGGGAGGACGCGGCGGCGGCGCGGGCCGCGGCCGCCTGGTCGGTGTACCGGGCCGCGCGCAATGCCGACAGGGCGGCCCGCCCGACCTCCCGGTCCTGTTGGTCGGCGAGCTGCTCGGCCAGGCCCTGGGCGTGCAGCACGTCGGCGGTGGACCCGGGACGGTGCAGCGACAGCGCGGCCAGGGGCCAGCGCTCGGTGGTGCTGCGCCGGTAGGCGGCCGCGGCGTGCTCGCCGACGGCCTGCCGGCCGGCGGTGTTCTCGGCCCGGGCCTGCTCGGCGGCGTCCTCGGCGTGCCGAGCCTGCTCGTCGAAGTGCTCGGCGTCCGCCAGCGCGGCGCGGTAGCGGGCGGCCTGGCCGGCCAGCGTGCCGGCGGCAGCCTCCGGGCTGGACGTCGGGTCGGCGGGGCCGACCAGCCGCGCCTCGGTGGGGGGCTGGGCGAACGCGGCCAGCAGGCCGACGAGTGCGACCGTTGCGCCGGCGAGCACGGTCAGCCGCGACCACCAGCTCGGCCCGGTGCGCGGGGGACGGACCGGGCGGCGACCGCGGGACGGCGGCCGACCCTTCCCGGTCGTGGCGCGGGGGCGGGGCTTCCCCGTGCGTGGCGGGCCGGGGCGCGGGCCGCCGCCGGTGCGGGGGGCGCTGTTCCGGCTGGTGGCCTGGCTGGTGGTCGGGTGGGCGGCCCCGGTGCGGCGTGCCCCGGTGGCGGGCCCGGCCGCGGAACCCTGACGACGGGTCCGCGGCGCGGCGACCTGCGCGCGTGGAGCGGACACGTCGGTTCCCCCTGCGGACTCGTCCGAACGACCGGCCGGCTGCCGGGCGGCAGCGGCTCTCGGGTTCTGATCGACGGTCCTGCGGGAGGAGTGGAGGAGGTGCACCGGTCCGGGCGGAGGAGTTCACCCCTCCGGGGGAGGTGCCGGCGTCGACGGCGGACAGCAGAAGGACCCCGCTGCCCCCACCGCTCGCGAGCTCGCGGCGGGCCCCTGCAGCGGGGCCGGGCAACGGGGTCCTTCAGGAAGACGTGCTCTTACTGGCGCTTGTCCATGGGTACGAAGGTGCGCTCGGTCTCGCCGGTGTAGACCTGCCGGGGACGCCCGATCTTGGTCTGCGGGTCCTCGATCATCTCCCGCCACTGGGCGATCCAGCCGGGTAGCCGGCCGAGGGCGAAGAGCACCGTGAACATCTTGGTCGGGAAGCCCATCGCCCGGTAGATCAGCCCGGTGTAGAAGTCGACGTTCGGATAGAGCTTGCGCTGGACGAAGTAGTCGTCGGAGAGGGCGATCTCCTCCAGCTGGCGGGCCAGGTCGAGCAGCTCGTTGTTGCCGCCGAGCTTGCTCAGCACCGTGTCGGCGGTGTCCTTCACGAGCGCGGCCCGCGGGTCGTAGTTCTTGTAGACCCGGTGACCGAAGCCCATCAGCTTGACGCCGGGCTCCTTGTCCTTCACCCGTGCCACGAAACGGTCGATGTCGCCGCCGTCGCGCTTGATCGACTCGAGCATCTCGAGCACCGACTGGTTGGCCCCGCCGTGCAGCGGGCCGAACAGGGCGTTGATGCCCGCCGAGACGGAGGCGAACAGGTTGGCGTGCGAGGAGCCGACCAGCCGCACCGTGGAGGTCGAGCAGTTCTGCTCGTGGTCGGCGTGCAGGACGAAGAGCATGTCCAGTGCCTTGACCAGATCGGGATCGACCTCGTAGGGCTCGGCCGGGAACCCGAAGGTCATCCGGAGGAAGTTCTCGACCAGGCCCAGCGAGTTGTCCGGGTACAGGAAGGGCTGCCCGACCGACTTCTTGTAGGCGTAGGCCGCGATGGTCGGCAGCTTGGCCAGCAGGCGCAGGGTGGACATCTCCACCTGGCGCTGGTCGAAGGGGTCCAGCGAGTCCTGGTAGAAGGTCGACAGGGCGCTGACCGCCGACGACAGCACCGGCATGGGGTGCGCGTCGCGGGGGAAGCCCTTGAAGAACTGCTTGAGATCCTCGTGCAGCAGCGTGTGCCGGCGGATCTGCTGGTCGAACTCACCCAGCTGGTCGGCGGTGGGCAGCTCGCCGTGGATCAGCAGGTAGGAGACCTCGAGGAAGCTGGCCTTGCCGGCCAGCTGATCGATCGGGTACCCGCGGTAGCGCAGGATGCCCTGGTCGCCGTCGATGTAGGTGATCGCCGACGTGCAGGCCGCCGTGTTCACGAAGCCGACGTCCAGCGCGACCTTGCCGGTGGTGGCCAGGAGCTTGCTGGTGTCGATGCCCTCGGACCCCTCGGTGGAGGGGACGACCCGCAAGGGAAGTTCGCCGCCGGGGTAGCGCAGGGCCACGTCTGGGGTGCTCGCTGTCTCGCTCATCGGGGGCGACGCTACTCAACTTCCCCACGAGCGCGACACGGCCCCACCGCAGGTGGTGTGCGGTGGGGCCCCGCGGTCCCCCATTCGGCCCTCCTGCAGGGGCCCGCCGCGAGCTTGCGAGCGGTGGGGGGCAGGAGGGCCCTTTCTTCAGGGGTGGGTCATCGAGAGGACGTCGAGAGCGGCGTCCAGCTGCTCCTCGGTGAGCTTCCCCTGCTCCACGTAGCCGCGCTCCACCACGACCTGGCGGATCGTCTTCTGCTCCTTGAGCGACTGCTTGGCGACGACGGCCGCCTCCTCGTAGCCGATGTACTTGTTCAGCGGCGTGACGATCGACGGGGAGGACTCCGCGTACTCGCGGCACTGCTCGACGTTGGCGACGATGCCGTCGACGCACCGGTCGGCCAGCAGCCGGCTGACGTTGGCCAGCAGCCGGATCGACTCCAGCACGTTGCGGGCCATCAGCGGCAGGGTGACGTTGAGCTCGAAGACGCCGGTGGTGCCGGCGTAGGTGACCGCGGCGTCGTTGCCGATGACCTGGGCCCCGACCTGGATGACCGCCTCGGGGATGACCGGGTTGACCTTGCCCGGCATGATCGAGCTGCCCGGCTGGAGGTCCGGCAGCTGGATCTCGCCCAGCCCGGTGCGCGGCCCGGAACCCATCCAGCGCAGATCGTTGACGATCTTGATCAACCCGACGGCGATGGTCTTCAGCTGACCCGACCCCTCGACCAGGGCATCGCGGGAACTCTGCGCCTCGAAGTGGTCGCGGGCCTCGGTCAGCGGCAGGTCCAGGTCGGCGGCCAGCTTCTCGATGATCGCGGCGGCGAAGCCGGGCGGGGTGTTGATGCCGGTGCCGACCGCGGTGCCGCCGAGCGGCAGCTCGCCGATCCGGGGGAGCGAGGCCTCGAGCCGCTCGACGCCGTACCGGACCGCCGCGGCGTAGCCGCCGAACTCCTGGCCGAGGGTCACCGGGGTGGCGTCCATCAGGTGGGTGCGGCCGCTCTTGACGACGGTGCTGAACTCCTCGGCCTTGCGACCGAGCGAGGCCTCCAGGTACCGCAGTGCCGGGATCAGGTCACGCACGATCGCCCGGGTGGCGGCCACATGGATCGCCGAGGGGAACACGTCGTTCGACGACTGCGAGGCGTTGACGTGGTCGTTGGGGTGGACCGCGGTGCCCGAGGCCTCGGTGGCGAGGGTCGCGATGACCTCGTTGGTGTTCATGTTGCTCGACGTCCCGGAGCCGGTCTGGAAGACGTCGATGGGGAAGTGGTCGTCCCAGTCGCCGCGGGCCACGGTCGCGGCGGCCTCGACGATGGCCGCGGCGACGTCGTCGGCCAGCACCCCGAGGTCGGCGTTGACCTGCGCCGCCGCGCCTTTGATGGCGGCCAGCGCGCCGATCAGCTCGCGCTCGATGGGCGTGCCGGAGATGGGGAAGTTCTCCACCGCCCGCTGGGTCTGGGCCCGCCACTTGGCCCACGCGGGTACCCGGACCTCCCCCATGGAGTCGTGCTCGACGCGGTAGTCGTTCTCGGTGGCCACGATGCGCTCCCGGGGTGGTGGTGTCGGTCGATCGCCGCCGACCGTAGACGAGCGCCGCGGTGGCCTTCGCGCAGGCCGGTGCGTGCGGCAGACTCGGGATGTGAGCCCCGAGGAGCCTGCCCGTCCCGTCGTCCGCGCCTCCGACGCCGACCGCGAGGCGGTGGTCACCCGCCTGCAGACCGCGGTGGGGGAGGGCCGGATCGACCTCGACGAGTTCAGCCAGCGGGTGGACACCGCCTACGCGGCCACGACCACCGACGAGCTGGACGGGCTGCTGGCCGACCTGCCGACCGACGCGACGCAGGCCCGGGTCGAGATCGTCGGCGAGACGACCACGTCGAGCAGCCCGATCTCCACCGTCTTCGGTGACGTCAAGCTCACCGCGACGGACGGCGTGCCCGAGCGGGCGGGCACCGTGTTCGGCGACGTCCGGATCGACCTGCGCGGCCTGCGCACCGCCGAGGACACGGTCTACCTGCAGCTGGGCACGTTCTTCGGCGACATCGAGGTGATCGTCAGCGAGGGCGTGGCCGCGCAGATGGAGGGATGGACCTGCTTCGGCAGCCGGAAGATCGACCTGGCCGCCGTCCCTCGGCTGCCGGGCACGCCACGAGTCGTCGTCCGCGGCTGGACGTTCTTCGGTGACCTGAAGCTGCGCAGCCTGGCTCCGGGGGAGTCCCCGAGCCGCTGGCGCGCGGTGATGGACCGGCTGGCCCAGCGCCGGCTCCCCCCGCCGCCGGCCCTCTGAAGGCCCCGTCCGGAGGCTCACCCCGAGCGTGCGAGGGGTGAGGGGGACGGGGTCCTTTCAGTGCCCGAAGGGGACGGCGGAGTACTGGCTGAGCTTCTGCAGCGAGTGCAGGCTCTCGATCGAGCGGATGGTGCCCGACTTCGAGCGCATGACCAGCGACTGGGTAGTGGCGCCCCCGGAGCGGTACTGCACGCCGCGCAGCAGCTCGCCGTCGGTGATCCCGGTGGCGACGAAGAAGACGTCCCCGCGGACCAGGTCGTCGATGTCGAGCACCCGGTCGAGGTCGTGGCCGGCGTCGAGGGCCTTCTGCCGCTCGTCGTCGTCGTGGGGCCACAGCCGGCCCTGCAGGGCGCCGCCCATGCACTTGAGCGCGCAGGCGGTGATGATGCCCTCCGGCGTGCCGCCGATGCCCATCAGCAGGTCGACACCGGTGCCCTCGCGGGCCGCCGCGATGGCGCCGGCGACGTCGCCGTCACTGATGAACTTGATCCGGGCGCCGGCTTCGCGCACTTCCTGGACCAGCTGCTGGTGGCGTGGCCGGTCGAGGATGCAGACGGTGACGTCGCCGACCGAGGCCTTCTTGGCCTTGGCGACGCGGCGGATGTTCTCCCCGACCGGTGCCGTGATGTCGATCGCGTCGGCGGCGGCCGGGCCGGTGGCGATCTTGTCCATGTAGAAGACCGCGGACGGGTCGTACATCGCGCCGCGGTCGGCGACGGCCATGACGGCGATCGCGTTGGGCATGCCCTTGGCCATCAGCGTGGTGCCGTCGATCGGGTCGACGGCGACGTCGCACTCGGCGCCCTGGCCGTCGCCGACCTCCTCGCCGTTGTAGAGCATCGGGGCCTCGTCCTTCTCGCCCTCCCCGATGACGACGACGCCGCGCATGCTGACGGTGCCGATCAGGGCGCGCATGGCGTCGACCGCCGCGCCGTCCCCGCCGTTCTTGTCACCCCGGCCGACCCAGCGGCCGGCCGCCATCGCCGCGGCCTCGGTCACCCGGACCAGCTCCATCGCGAGGTTGCGGTCGGGTGCCGGGCGAGCAGCGGTGCGCCCCGTCGAGGTGGGGGCGGTGCCGGTGGGCAGCGGCCCGTCGGGCAGGGGCAGGGACACGGGTCCTCCTCGGACGGCTCCGACCGACGCTGGCCGACCGGGTGGGGGAGCAGTGCTGCGATCCTAGGGGGCATGCCCGATCCCGGCCCTCGCGGTCAGCGCCCCGACGAACAGCTCACCCAGGTTCCCCCGGCCGCTGTTCCCCCGCCGGCGACCAGCAGGGCCGCCGCGTTCACCCCGGCGAACATGGTCCGCTCGCTGCTTCCGCTGACCGTGCTGATCCTGGTGATCGTCGGCGTGACCACGCTGCGGCAGAACCCCGCCGACCCCGTCCGCGAGGTCGATCCCGGGCCGTCGATCTCGCTCGCCGCCGAGCGCGCCGGCTACCCGCTGCTCGTACCCCAGGGGCTGCCGGACGGGTGGCGGCCGACCAGCGTGCGCACCGACGCGGTCGACGGTGCCGCCGGTGACCCGGTGACCCTGGAGATCGGCTGGCTCACCCCCGCCGAGCAGTACGCCGGGTTCGTGATCAGCGACCGGAGGGACGCCGATCCGCTGGACGATGTGCTCGCCGACGCCACCGACGCCGGGACGACGCAGATCGGTGGCGTGACCTGGGACCGTCGCACCACCGAGCGCGGAGAGACGGCGCTGACCCGTACCGAGGGCCCGGTGACCCTGCTGATCACCGGCTCGGCGCCGGACGAGGAGCTGGCGGCCCTCGCCGCCGCCGTCGCCCCCTACCGCGCCCCCTGAGGGCCGAAGTCGCGACTTTGGCCCCTCGGAGTCAGTCGGGGTCGGTGGGCTGGGCCGCGGCGAGCCGTTCGCGGGCGCGATCCAGCCAGTGCTGGCACAGCTCGGCCAGTTGCTCGCCGCGCTCCCAGAGCGCCAGCGACTCCTCGAGGGTGAGCCCGCCGGCCTCCAGCCGACGGACGACGTCGGCGAGCTCCTCGCGGGCCTGCTCGTAGGTCTGCGTGGGTTCGGACGGCGGGCTCGCCGCCGGCTGCTCGGTCACGGTGTCCCCGGTTCGCTACCGCGGATCGCTCCGCTCCTCGCTGCGATGCTCACGATCCTGTCCGCTCACGGTGTCCCCGGTTCGCTACCGCGGATCGCTCCGCTCCTCGCTCGTTCCTCGCTGCGATGCTCACGATCCTGTCCGCTCACGGTGTCCCATCCTCCCCGGTCGCCGAGCGGTCGACGCGCACCGGCAGCCGGCCACCGGCCACCCGTACCTGGAGGCGCTCGGCGTCGCCCACCTCGGCCGGGTCGCGGACCAGCGACCCGTCGGTCCGTTGCACCACCGCGTAGCCGCGTTGCAGCGTGGCGGCGGGGGAGAGGGCGGACACCCGCGCGCGGGCGTGCTCGAGATCGCGCTCGGCGGTCTCGACCCGGTGGGTGAGGGTGCGGGTGGCGCGGGACCGCAGTGCGGCGACGTCGTCGGCCCGGCCGGCCAGCAGCCGCCCGGGGTCGGCGAGCGCGGGCCGGCTGCGGACCGACTCCAGCCACCGCTGCTGCTGGTCCAGGTGCCCGGTGACCAGCGCCCGGGCGCGGGCGCGCAGCCCGTCGACCAGCCGGCGTTGCTCGCCGATCTCGGGCACGACCCGGTGTGCGGCATCGGTGGGGGTGGCGGCCCGCACGTCGGCGACGTGGTCCACCAGGGTCGTGTCGGTCTCGTGGCCCACGGCGGTGACGACGGGGGTGCGGGTCGCGGCGATGGCCCGCACCAGGCCCTCGTCGGAGAAGGGCAGCAGGTCCTCCACCGAGCCGCCGCCGCGGGCGATGACGATCACCGCGACGGCGGGGTCGGCGTCCAGCCGGCGGAGTCCGTCGATCACGCCGGCCGCCGCGGTCGGGCCCTGGACGGCGCAGTTGTGCATGGCGAACCGCACGGCCGGCCAGCGCCGCCGGGCGGTGACCAGGACGTCGCGCTCAGCGGCGCTGTCCCGGCCGGTGATGACGCCGACCACCGCGGGCGCGAAGGGCAGCGGCCGCTTGCGGGCGGCGTCGAAGAGCCCCTCGGCGGCCAGCAGCCGGCGGATCCGCTCGATCCGGGCGAGCAGCTCACCCAGACCGACGGCGCGGATCTCGGTGGCCCGCAGCGAGAACGAGCCGCGTGCGACGTAGTAGTCGGGGCGGGCGCGGACGATCACCCGGGCGCCCTCGGTCAGCTCCAGGCCCGGCCGGTCGGCGACGTCGCGGTGGCAGGTGACCGGCACCGAGAGGTCGGCCGCCGGGTCGCGGAGGGTGAGGAAGACGGTGGCGGCGTTGCCCCGCCTCGACAGCTGGGCCACCTGCCCCTCCACCCACACCTCGCCGAGCCGGCCGATCCACTCGGCGACCTTGCGGGCCACGGTGCGCACCGGCCACGGCGACTCGGGGCTCGACGGGCTGGTCACCCGTCGAGGGTGCCATGTGGTGACGTGCCGGAACGGCCCCGCCCAGAGGCTCGCCCCGAGCCTGCGAGGGGTGAGGAGGGCGGGGTCCTTCTTCAGCCGCGGTCGGCGCTGAGCTTCTCCAGGCGGTTCTGCAGCAGGGTCACGTACGGCGGCCGCGCCTGGGTGGCCCGCTCGAAGTCGAGCAGGTCGGCGACCGTCTCGGCGGTGTAGCCACGCAGGTGGCCGCGCAGTGCCGGGATGCTGAAGCCCTCGTAGCCCGGCACCGGGGCGGTGGGTGCGGCCTCCTCGGGGGCGGGCACTCCCTCGATGGTGGCGGCGTCGACCGTGGCGCCGTCGTCGGCGGTGACGCCTTCGACGGTGGGGGAGGTGCCGGAGCCGGCCGAGTCGTCGCTGACCTCCGCGTCGGCCACGGTGGCGACCGTGTCGGCCGCCAGGTCGTCGGCGACCTCGTCGGGCACCGATTCCGGCAGCTCGGTGGCGAGTTCGGCGTCGACCTCCTCGGCCAGCTCGTCGACTGCCCCGGTCACCGCGTCGGCCGGCGGGTCGGCAGGCAGCGCGGCGGCCTGGGCGTCGGTGATGGCGTCGCCCTCGCCGGCCAGGCTCTCGAAGGCCAGCACGTCGGCCAGCGGGGTGTCCGCCTCGGCGGCTCGACCGGCGTCCTCGGCGGCATCCTCCGCCGCGGCTTCGGCGAGGTCGGCGAGGTCGGTGAGGCCGGCGACCTCGGCGAGCTCGCTGTCCTCCGAGAGGTCGGCGATCTCGTCGCTGAGCTCGACGGTGAGATCGGCCGGGTCGCCGGCCACGTCGGTGACGTCGTCGATCACGGTGCCGGTGACGTCGTCGACCACCGTGCCGGGAACTGCGTCGTCCTCGGCCGGCGTGGCCTCGGCGGCCCGGTCGAATGCCGAGGTGCGGTTGGCGGTCGTGGCAGCGGGCTCCGGAAGGTCCTCGTCGAAGGTCGCCATGCCGGGCTCGGCGTCACCCCAGAGGCCGGTGAACACCTCGTCGCCGCGGGCGACCAGCCCGGAGTACTGCTGCTGCAGCATCAGCGAGGTCTGCATCGCCAACCCGAGCAGGCGCACCGGCAGGTGCGGAAGCTCCCCGGGGAGCCTGCGGGCCTCGTCGAGCACGGTGGCGGCCAGTCCGGCTGCGGCGCGGACGGCCTCGGGGATCTCTCGAGCCATGCCCCCAGCGTGCCGCACGCCGCCGCGCCCGGCACCACGACTGTCCCCGCGGGTGGCCGTCGTCACCCGGACGGGGTTCCTCGGCCCGTCTGCAGGGGCCCCGGCGCGGGCCTGCGAGCGATGGGAGGGGGCAGGCGGATCCTGTCTCTACCATGGGGTCATGGCTGAACCGCGCGGACGCGTCCTGCTCGCCGACCCCCGGGGCTACTGCGCCGGCGTGGACCGTGCGGTGGTGGCGGTCGAGCGGGCGCTGGAGATCCACGGCGCGCCGGTCTACGTGCGCAAGCAGATCGTCCACAACAAGCACGTCGTCGCCACGCTCGAGCGCCGCGGCGCGGTCTTCGTCGAGGAGACCGAGGAGGTGCCCGAGGGCGCCGTCGTCGTGTTCAGTGCCCACGGGGTCTCCCCAGCGGTCAAGGCCGAGGCCCAGCAGCGTTCGCTGACGACGATCGACGCGACCTGCCCGCTGGTGAGCAAGGTGCACCAGGAGGCCAAGCGCTTCGCCAAGGACGATTTCGACATCCTGTTGATCGGCCACCGCGGCCACGAGGAGGTCGAGGGCACGTCGGGCGAGGCGCCGGAGCACGTCCAGCTCGTCGACGGCGCCGAGGACGTCGCGAATGTCCAGGTCCGCGATCCGGAGAAGGTCGTGTGGCTGTCCCAGACCACCCTGTCGGTCGACGAGACGCTGGCCACCGTCGACGCCCTCAAGGTCCGCTTTCCCGCGCTGCAGGCGCCGCCGAGCGACGACATCTGCTACGCCACCCAGAACCGTCAGCAGGCCGTGAAGCAGATGGCCGGTGAGTGCGACCTGGTGCTGGTGGTGGGGTCGACGAACTCCTCGAACTCGGTGCGGCTGGTCGAGGTGGCGCTGGAGGCCGGCGCCCGCGATTCGCACCTGGTCGACTTCGCGGCCGAGATCGACGAGGCCTGGCTCGAGGGCGTCGGCACGGTCGGGGTCACCAGTGGGGCATCGGTGCCGGAGATCCTGGTGTCGGAGGTGCTCGACTGGCTGGCGACCCGGGGCTACCCGGACGTGCAGACGGTGAAGGCCGCCGAGGAGCGGCTGGTGTTCGCCCTCCCACACGAGCTCAAGCAGCAGCGCACCGCGCTGCAGGTGGTCGAGACCAGCTGACCGGCCGAGCGCTCGGCGAGGCGGGGTCGGCGCAGTGCGGGCGCGCTAGCGCCGGCTGACCAGCCGACCCAGGAAGAGCACGAACGAGACGCCGACGGCGATGCCCATGGCCGGGAACCCACGGATCAGCAAGGTGGCGACCGTGGGGATGCTGAGCGTCGCCGACGGCGCGAGCGCGATGTTGACCAGGGCGACGCCGAGGAACACCAGCGGCGGGGCGACGACCACGCTGAGCAGGTCACGCCGGCGGACCAGCAGGCAGGCGGCGATCGAGGAGCCGAGCAGGGCGACCAGCGTGACCAGGCCGAGGCCGACCCCGACGAAGGAGTCGAGGGCCGCGGCGGCCAACGTCACCAGGAACATCCCGAGGACGACGACGGAACCGCGCAGGTGCGGGCCGGCAGGTGTCTCCTCGCGTCGGGCCGGGGCCTGGCCGGTGGACCGCTCCTGGCGCTGGCCGCGGACCGGCGGCGCAGGGCGGCGGCCCGGTGCGGCGGGACGGTCGCGCCCGCCGTCTCGAACGTTGTCCCGGGCGTTGTCCCGGGCGTTGTCCCGGGCGTTGTCCCGGGCGTTGTCCCGGGCGTTGTCGTAGCCCCACTCGTCGTCCCGGTCGTTGCGCACGGCCGGGGGCGGGACCCGGCGGCCGGCGGCCGGACGGTCCCGGTCGGCGGGCCGGCTGCGGGACGCGCTGCCACCCGCCCGGGGGGACGGGTAGCCGCGGCCCGATGCCGAGCCGGCATCGCTGCGCTCTGCGCGCACGGCGTCCTCCCGCCCAGCATCGACAGCAGTACTCGGAGCGATGGTGCACCTCCTGGTTCACGACGGGGAGCCGCGACTCGCCGCCGGTCAGGCCACGGTAACGGCCCGACCTGAGTAGACGCTGCGACCGCCGGGAGCGACGGGGCAGAAATCGCCCGTGTCGGCCGCGGGCGGTGGCGCATTGTGTGGCCGGCAGTCTCACCCGTCCCAGCGTCCACGGGCGTGCACCGTGGTAACGGCCGGATGGGGCCGGAAGGACCCGGGCCGGCCGGGAGCGTTCGGGGGCCGCTCCCGCTCCGACGCCGGGCGGGTCAGCCGGTGGTGCCGTCCCGGCCGGGTTCGGCGTCGTCGGCAGCGTGCCGGTTGCCGGTCGGCCTCGGCTGCCGGGCCGGGGCACCGGGGAGCGGGCCGGGCAGGACCGGCTCGTCGGGCACCGAGCGCAGCGTGCGCACGGTGCCCTCGGCCGGAGCGGGCGTCGGGACCGGTGACTCGGCGACGCCGAGGGTGTCGAACCGGCGGGCCGCGACCAGCACCGAGCTCTCGTAGGACCCCACCGTGTCGTTGAACCGGCCGACGGCCGAGCCCAGCGCCGAGCCCAGCCGGGTGAGGTGGCCGGACAGGGTGCCCAGCCGGGCGTGCAGGGTGCGCCCCACCTCGAGTACCGCGGTGGCGTCCTGGGCCAACCGCTCCTGCCGCCACGAGTAGGCGACGGTGCGCAGCAGCGCGAGCAGCGTGCTGGGGGTCGCGACGATCACGTCGCGGGCGAAGCCGTGCTCGAGCAGCGTGGGCTCGGCCTCCAGCGCGGTGATGAGGAACCCGTCGGAGGGCACGAACAGCACGGTGAACGGTGCGGCCGAGCCGAATGCGGTGGGGTAGTGGCGGGCGGCCAGCGCGTCGACGTGGGTGCGCAACTGCCGGGCGTGCTCGGCCAGCCGCTGCGACCGGACCGCCTGGTCGGTCGCCTGCACGGCCTCGATGTACCCGGCGAAGGGCACCTTCGCGTCGACGACCACCTGCCGGCCGTCGGCCAGCGTGACCACCAGGTCGGGGCGCACCCGGGCGCCGTCGGCCGTCGTGCCGCTGGGCTGCTCGACGAAGTCGCAGTGCTCGAGCAGGCCGGCGACCTCGACCACCCGGCGCAGCTGCACCTCGCCCCACCGGCCGCGCACGTGCGGGGTGCGCAGCGCGGTGACCAGCGCGGCCGTCTCCTGCCGGAGCAGCGCGGACGTCTGCCCCACGGTGCCCACCTGCTCGCGCAGCTCGCCGTGGGCGGTGGCCCGGTCGCGTTCGATGCCGGCCAGCACCCGGTGCAGGTGGTCCAGCGACTCGTGCACGGGCTCGAGCGCGTCGACCTGGGGGCGGCGGCGGCCGGTCAGCGCCACCAGCCCGAGGGTGACGGCCGTGGCCAGCAGCGCGCCGACGAGGAGCCCGAGGAGCAGGGATGCGGCGTCCATGGACCGGAGGGTGCCCCAGGGGTGCGACAGAACCGCTCAGGCGTGCCCGTGCCCCGGCTGTTCAGGCCTCGACGGCGATGGGGGCGTGCTCGGCCTCGTGGTCGAGCAGCCAGCGCTTCACCGGCGTCCCCCAGCGGAAGCCGCCCAGCCCGCCGCCGGTGGCCAGCACCCGGTGGCAGGGGATGAACAGCGCCGCGGCGTTGCGGGAGCAGGCGGCGGCGGCCGCCCGGACCGCCGCCGGGCGCCCGCAGCGGGTGGCGAAGGCGGTGTACGTGTCCGGCTGCCCCGGCGGGACCGTCCGCAGCACGTCCCAGGCGTCCTCGAGGAAGGGGCCGGACCGCTGTCGCACCGGAACGGCGTCGATGGCGGGAACGTCGCCGGCGCAGAAGGCCTCCACGGTGTCGAGCGCCGGGAGCGACTCGGCGTGCTCCACCCAGTCGGGGCGGAGGGACCGGTGCACCACCGGGAGCAGTTCGCTGACGTCGTCGGTCCAGCCGCTGGCGAGCACCATCTCGGTGCCCCGGTGGGTCGTGACGACGACGGTGAACGGCCCCGGCGGGGTCGGGATCGTGGCGTACCGGGCCGGCGGGTGGTTCATGGGGCGCTCCGATCGGTGGACGGGCGGCGGGTGAACAGGTCGGGGACGGCGAGTGCCCACAGGTGCATCACGGCGTAGGACCGCCACGGCCGCCAGCGCGTGACCGCGTCGGCGTCCGAGCTGCCCAGGGTCCTCAGGCTGCGGCGCAGCGCAAGGTCCCCGGGCAACCAGACGTCGGGATCGGCCAGCCCGCGCAGTGCGACGAGCGCTGCCGTCCACGGGCCGATGCCGGGCAGGGTGAGCAGCGCTCGGGCGGCCTCGTCCCGGTCGACGCCGGGGTCCAGCGCCAGGGACCCGTCGGTGAGCGCGCCGGCCAGGCCGGCCACGGTGCGGCGGCGGGCGCCGGTCAGGCCGATCGCGCCGAGGTCGGCCCCGGCCAGCGCCTCCGGGCGGGGGAAGGCGTGGGTCAGGCTGCCCACCGGTTCGGGTAGCGGCCGGCCGGCGGCCAGCAGCAGCCGCCCGGTCAGCGTGCGGGCGCCGGCGATCGACACCTGCTGGCCCAGGACGGCGCGGACCGCGGTCTCGGCGGCGTCGGGGGAGGTGGGCACCCGCCGCCCCGGCGCCGCGGCGACCGGTGCGGACAGCGCCGGGTCGGTGCCGAGCACCTCGTCGACGGCGGTGGGGTCGGCGTCGAGGTCGAGCAGCCGCCGGCAGCGGGCCACCGCCGTCCCGAGGTCGCGCAGCTCGGGCAGCTGCAGCCGGGCGGTGACGGCGGCGCCGGTGCCGGGGGAGAGCCGGACGACGGCGGGCCCGTGCGGCAGGTCGAGCACCCGGGAGAACGTCGTCCCGTCCCACTCCTCCAGCCCCGGGACGGCGTGCGCACCGAGGAACAGCAGCACCTCGTCGGCGGCGAACGGGGCGCGGGCGGCCAGCCGCAGGGTCAGCCAGCCGGGGTTCGCGCCGTCCGGCCGCGGGGTGGTGGACCGCAACGCCGAGGGTGTGGCGGCGAAGACGGCCTGCACCGTGTCGTTGAACTGCCGGATGCTGGCGAAGCCGGCCGCGAACGCGACCTCGGCCATCGGCAGCGACGTGGTCTCGATCAGCAGCCGCGCGGTCTGCGCGCGCTGCGCGCGGGCGAGCGCCAGGGCGCCCACGCCCAGCTCGGCGACCAGCAGCCGGTGTAGCTGGCGTTCGGAGTAGCCGAGCCGGGCGGCGAGGCCGGGGACGCCGCTGCGCTCGACCTCGCCGTCGGCGATCAGCCGCATCGCCCTGGCGACGACGTCGGCGCGGACGTCCCACTCCGGCGACCCGGGAACGGCGTCGGGCCGGCACCGGCGGCAGGCGCGGAACCCGGCTGCCTGGGCGCCGGCCGCGGTGGGGAAGAAGGAGACGTTGCGCGGCAGCGGCGTGCGAGCCGGGCAGGAGGGGCGGCAGTAGATGCCGGTGGTGTGCACGCCGGTGACGAACCAGCCGTCGAAGCGCGGGTCGCGGCTGGCGACCGCGCGGTAGTGCCGCTCGACGTCCACGGTTCCCGGCATGCACCGAGGATGCCAGCGTGCGGGGCCGCTGACCGGCGGATTCCGGACGCGGTGGTGGAGCGCCGGTGGGCGTCCAGGCCGGGCGGGGTGACGATGCGGTTCGGGGCGTTGACGATCGGGTCAGCGGCAGCGCTCGTGGCTGACCGAAGTCTGATACCCGGGCTGGGAACGGCCGGGTAACCGGCTGGTGACAGTGCGCTGACCAGCACTTTCACCTGGCAGCAGCGCGTGCGTGGCGGTACGCTTCGAACATCAGTTCGAATGCCGCGGGAGGTGTCATGGGTGAGTTGACCTCGGCCCTGGATGCCTTGGCGGCCGATGATCTGAAGCCGATGTTCGGCCCGCAGCTGTTGGATCGTGCCGCGGAGTTGCTGGCCGCGAAGAACCGGATCGATGCCGAGCTGGC
>NZ_BAAGVS010000012.1:0-112428 GCF_054780755.1 Modestobacter lapidis
ACCGGGCGGCCGACAGATCAACTGGAAGACACCAACGGTCAGCCGTTCCCAGAGTCAGACCACCGGTGCGGGGCTCGCCTTCAATCATCACTGCCGTTCCCGGCCGCCGCTGCCGGCTCCTGCGGTCGCGCTGCTGCTCTTGCGGTCGCGCACAACAGCGCAAGACCGTCAGGACGACGGCAGGGGCGGGTCAGCGGCGCTTCCCCTACCTCTGTCCCTGCCACTTCATGATGCCGAGCCCGAGCGCGGCCAGGCCGATGGCGGCCAGGCAGGTCCAGGTCCAGACCCGGTCGACCCGGTCGCCGAGCAGCAGGAGCACCACCAGGGCCACCGCCCACAGGGCCGCGCCGACCCGCACCACCCGCGCGGTGTCGACACGCAGCGGCGGGGGCGAGGGGCGGGTGGGCACGGGCACGCGTCGAGACTAGGACGGCGGAACGGGCCCCGGCGTCCGGGCGTGCCGCCGCCCGTCGGGGATGTGGCACGCTGTCGCCGCTCGATGCCGTCTGCGACGCGGGGGCCCGGAGTGCCCTGCGCACCGCGGCGCGCCCGCCTGCTGTCCCCGGGAGTCCACCCCATGCCCGACAAGTCCCGCCCCAGCGCCCGCAAGCCCTCCGGTGGCCGGGGCGGTTCCTCCGCGGCCGGCCGGGAGGGGGCGGCCGCCGGCACCGCGACGGCCGGCACCCCGGACGAGGTGCAGGGCTCCCCGCGGCGCAGCCCCGGGCCCACGATCAGGCCGAAGAACGGCATGGACCGCTACTTCGAGATCACCGCGCGCCGCTCGACCGTCGGCCGGGAGGTGCGCGGTGGGCTGACCACCTTCTTCACGATGGCCTACATCGTGGTGCTGAACCCGATCATCCTGTCCGGCGCGGACATCAACGGGAACACGCTGTCCTTCGGGTCGGTCGCCGCGGTCACCGCGCTGGTGGCCGGCCTGCTGACCATCGCCATGGGCGTGATCGGCCGCTATCCCTTCGCGCTGGCCACCGGGCTGGGCATCAACGCGATCGTCGCCGTCTTCGCCGCCACCCAGCTCTCCTGGCCGGAGATCATGGGCCTGGTCGTGCTCGAGGGCCTGCTGATCACGGTGCTGGTGCTCACCGGCTTCCGGCGGGCGGTCTTCGAGGCCATCCCGCCCCAGCTGAAGACGTCGATCGCGGTGGGCATCGGCTTCTTCCTCACCATCATCGGGCTCGCCGACGCCGGCGTGATCCGGCCGGGCACCCCGCTGATCAGCTTCGGGGTCAACGGCCAGCTGGCCGGCTGGCCGCTGCTCACCTTCGTCGTCGGCCTGCTCGTGACCAGCGTGCTCGTCGTCCGCAAGGTCCGCGGCGGGCTGCTCATCGGCATCGTCGTCACCACGGTGTTCGCGATCGTCGTCGAGGCGATCGCCCAGGTCGGCCCGCGGATCGGTGCCGACGGCGCCGAGGCCAACCCGCGGGGGTGGGCACTGCAGGTGCCCTCGTGGCCGGACTCCTGGGTCGGCGTCCCCGACCTGTCGATCATCGGGAACTTCTCGCTCTTCGGCGGTTTCGAGCGGATCGGCGTCCTCGCGGCGATCCTCATCGTCTTCTCCATCATGATCGCCGACTTCTTCGACACGGTCGGCACCGTCACCGCCGTGGGCGCCGAGGCCGGCCTGCTCGACGAGAAGCGCAACCTGCCGCGCTCCCAGCCGGTGCTGCTGGTGGACTCGCTGGCGGCCGCGGCCGGTGGCGCGGCCAGCGTCTCGTCGAACACCACCTACATCGAGAGCGCCTCCGGTGTCGCCGACGGTGCCCGCACGGGTCTGGCCAGCGTCGTCACCGGTGCGCTGTTCCTGGCCGCGGCCTTCTTCACGCCGCTGGTGGCGGTCGTGCCCTCCGAGGCCGCCGCCCCGGTGCTGGTCATCGTGGGCGCGCTGCTGATCAGTCAGATCCGCGACCTCGAGTGGGGCGACCTGTCGCTGGTCATCCCGGCCTTCCTGACCATCGCGTTGATGCCGTTCACCTACTCGATCACCAACGGCATCGGCGCCGGCGTGATCGCGTTCGTGCTGCTGCGGGTCGCGGTCGGGCGGAGCAGGGACGTGCACCCCCTGATGTGGGTGGTGGCCGCCGTCTTCGTCGTCTACTTCGCCCTCGAACCGCTGCAGCAGCTCTTCTGAGTAAGGACCCCCCTTCCCCCCACCCCTCGCAGGCTCGGGGCGGGACCCTGAAGGGGGGCCTGACCTTCCCCGCACCCCTCGCAGGCTCGGGGCGGGACCCTGAAGGGGGGCCGAGTCATTAGGCAGGCTTCGGTTCTCGGATAGGGTTACCACCGTGCCTCGGACGACGCTGGACACCGCAGCGCTCGCCCACGACCTGCGACTGGCGGTCATGCGGTTCTCCCGACGGCTGCGCAACCAGCGCGTGGACACCTCGGTCACGCTCACGCACCTGGCCGCGCTGTCCACGCTGCAGCGGCAGGGCCCGATGAGCCCCGGCGAGCTGGCCGCCCACGAGCGGGTGCAGCCGCCGTCGATGACCCGGGTCGTGGTGGCGCTGGAGGCCAAGGGGCTGGTCACCCGGACGCCGCACCCCACCGACGGCCGCCAGGTGGTCATCGATCTCACCCCGGCCGCCGAGGCGATGCTCGGTGACGAGATCCGTGCCCGGGAGGCGTGGCTGTCCGGGCGGCTCCAGCAGCTCAGCGCCGAGGAGCGGGCCGTGCTGCGCGAGGCGGCGACGATCATGGACAAGCTCGCCAGTGGGTGACGCAGACGCCTGACGCAGACGCAACCAGGCGGACGTCGATGTTCGCCGCTCTCGGCGTGCGCAACTTCCGGCTGTACGCATCGGCCAACCTGGTCAGCCTGACCGGTACGTGGATGCAGCGCATCGGCCAGGACTGGCTGGTGCTGCAGCTCTCCGGGGGCAGCGGCATCGCGCTGGGCGTCACGACCGCCCTGCAGTTCGCCCCGACCCTGCTGTTCAGCTTCTACGGCGGGGTGCTCGCCGACCGCTACGACAAGCGCCGGGTCCTCGTCGGCACCCAGGCGCTGATGGGCGCGCTCGCCCTGGGCCTCGGGCTGCTGGTGGCCACCGACGCCGTCATCCTCTGGCACGTCTACCTGCTCGCCGCAGCCCTGGGCGTGGCGTCGTCGCTGGACCTGCCGGTGCGCCAGTCGTTCGTGTCGGAGATGGTCGGCCCCGAACGGCTGGCCAACGCGGTGAGCCTGAACTCCACCGTCTTCAACGGCGCCCGGCTGGTCGGCCCGGCGGTCGCCGGCGCGCTCATCGGGTTGGCCGGGGGCGACACCGCGCCGGCGTTCCTGATCAACGCCGCGAGCTTCGTCGTCACCATCGGCGCGCTGCTGGCCATGCGGGTCGGCGAGCTGCGCCGCAGCCCCCCGGTGGCCCGGGCGCGCGGGCAGCTGCGGGAGGCCCTGGGGTACGCCCGGGGCCGCCCCGACCTGCTGCTGGCCATGTCGCTGGCCTTCGTGGCCGGCACCTTCGGGTTCAACACCCAGATCACCATCGCCTTGATGGCCCGCGAGGAGTTCGGGCTCGGCGCGACCGCCTTCGGGTTCCTGTCGACCTGCTACGCCGTCGGCTCGCTGTCCGGGGCGCTGCTGTCGGCCCGCCGCAGCGCCCGGCCGCTGCAGCGGTTCCTCGTCGTCGCCGCGGCCGCCTTCGGCGTGCTGCTGGTGATCGCGGGCCTGATGCCGAACGAGACGTCCTTCGCCGTCCTGCTGGTGCCCACCGGGGCCGCCGCGCTGATGTTCAGCGTGGCCTGCAACAGCTTCGTCCAGCTCGGCGTCGAGCCGCACATGCGCGGCCGGATCCTGGCGCTCTACTTCATGTGCTTCATGGGCGGGACACCGGCGGGTGCCCCGCTGATCGGCTGGGTGTCCGAGCACCTGGGTGCCCGCTGGGGGTTCATCGCCGGCGGCCTGGTCTGCGTGCTCGCCTCCGTCGTCGCCGGCGCGTTGCTGGCCCGCGGCCGGCGGGTGCGGCTCGAGGTGCACCTGACTCCGCCCCGTGCGCACCTGCGCGTCGCCGCGCCGCGCCCGCCGGCGGCGGTCGCCGGGCTCGTGGCGGCGGCCGACGGCGAGGCGCCGGGTGCGCAGTCGGCGGGAGCGCCCCCGCCCGGCGCCACCCCGCGCTGACCGCCGCAGGCGCCGGGGCCACCAGCCAGGACCAAGGACCGTTGCCCCGGCCGGGGCGGCCGACGTAGCGTTCCTCCGTGCCCGCGGACGGGAGCCCAGCCGACGTCGTCGGGCCCCTGCTCGACCTCGGCGCGGTGACCGCGATGCTGGTCGGCGGGTTCCTACTGCTCGGGCTCGTCTACCGCGCGTTCACCGGCCAGCTCCAGGCCGACCGGCGGGCGGCCCGCCGGGCGCGCGGCCGGGCCGCGGCCGGCGTCGAGCCGCCGCCCCCACCCGGCCCGCACCGGCCCGTCGAACTGGTCGCCGCGGACCTCCGCCGGCTCGCGCACCAACTCGCGGTCGTGCCCAGCGGCACCCCCGTCGCCCGCCGGCGCGGGCTGCTGGCCGCCTACGACGACGTGCTCGTCGAGGCAGCCGCCATCCTCCAGGTGCCGAACGGCCTGACCACGGTGCCCGCCGCGTCCCGTGAGGTGGAGCGGCTCCAGCTGGTCGCCGCGCTGGAGGCCGCCGGCCTCGTGGTGTCCGGCTGAGCTCCGGCACCCGGCCGGCACGGCCGGCCACCGAGGCGGGGTCGGGGCGGCTCTTCCTGGCCGTCGACCCGCCGCCCGCCGCGGTCGCCGACCTCACCCGCGCCCTGGTACCGCTCCGGGACGCCCCGGGCGCGCCGCGCTGGACGCCGCCGGAGCGCTGGCACGTGACCCTGCAGTTCCTCGGCGAGGTCCCGGCGGCGGCGGTGGGACCGTTGCGGGAAGCGGCCGCGCCGGCCGTGGCCGCGGCCCCGCCGATGTCGCTGCAGGTGTCCGGGGCGGGCACGTTCGGCGCGCGACGCCGTCCCGCTGTGTGCTGGGCGGGGCTGGCCGGCGACGTCGTCCCGCTGACCTCGCTCGCCGACCGGCTCGGCGCCGCCGCCCGGACGGTCCGGCTTCCGGTCGAGGATCGGCCGTTCCGGGCGCACCTGACGCTGGGCCGCTGGCCGACCGGGCGCCCGGCCGACGCCACCCTGGCCGACCGGCTGGCCGGCTACCGCGGACCGGTCTGGCCGGTGGCCGAGGTGGTGCTGTGGCGCAGCCACCTGGGCCCGGTGCCGCGGTACGAGCGGCTGGCGGCCTGGCCGGTCGGCTGAGCGAGGTGCGGCCCGCGGTGGGCGGCCTGGCACCCTGTCCTGCGTGCCGCAGACCCACCGCGCCGACCAGCAGTCCGCCTTCGACGTCGCCACCGCCGTCGACCGGGGGGAGGGCGGTGTGCTGACCGCCGTCCTGGACCCCGGCTGGGGCGTCGGCGGTGGCGTGCTCAACGGCGGCTACCTGCTCGCGGTCGCCGCCCGGGCGGCGGTGCTGGACTCGCCGCACCCGCACCCGGTGGCGCTGTCGGCCAACTACCTCCGCGCGCCGGTGGCGGGCCCCGCGCAGCTGACCGTCACCCCCGGCCCGGCCGGCCGGACGCTCGCCTCCGCGGCGATCGTGCTCGCCGACGGCGGCGGTCCGGCGGTGACCGTCCAGGCGACCACGGCCACGCTGGGCGCCGAGCCGGCCGACGTCGCCGTCCCGGTGCCCGCGGCCACGCCCGTGGAGCAGTGCCCCTCGATCGCGGAGCACGCCCACCTGGCCCCGGCCGGGGTGTCGGTGCCCGGGCTGAGCGAGCGGGTCGAGACCCGGATCGACCCGCTCACCGCCGGCTGGGCGCTGGGCCGGCCCGGCGGGGAGCCGGTGATCCGGGCCTGGATGCGCTTCGCCGACGGGCGGCAGCCCGACCCGCTCGCCCTGGTCACCTTCGCCGATGCGCTGCCGCCGACCAGCTGGGCGCTGGGCCGGTTCGGCTGGGCGCCGACCGTGCAGCTGCAGGTGCTGGTGCGCGCCGTCCCGGCGCCGGGCTGGTGCCTGGTCGAGGCGCGGGCCGGGGAGATCGCCGGCGGCTGGCTCGACGAGGACTACCGGATCTGGGACTCCACCGGCCGGCTGGTCGCACAGAGCCGCCAACTGGCCCGCGCCCCCCGCTGACGGGGTGGAACGGCCGTCGTGCAGGGGCCCGGGCCGAGCGGAGCGAGGTCCGGGGGGCACGACGGTCCTTTCACTCGCGGAGCACCGTCGCCGGGTCCGCCCGGTCGGCGGCCCGCTGCGCGTACAGCGCCGCCAGCGCCGGGACGAGCACGGTGACGGCGGCGGTCGTCCCGATCGCCGCCCACGGGACGTCGAGCAGCGGGGTGGGCGGGCGGAGCAGGTCGACGTCCAGCCGCCGGTACACCAGCGCCACCGCGGCCGCGGCGATCGCCGCCCCCAGCGCCAGACCGGTGACGGCGACGCCGCCCAGCTCGACCAGCAGTGACCGCAGGTGCGTGCCGCGGCCGAGCCCCAGGCGCCGGGCCATCACGTAGCCCGTGACCCGGGTGCGCGAGCGGGCCTCCAGGTGCAGCAGCAGCCCGCCGACGGCGATGACGCCGACGAAGACGGCCAGCGCGGACAGGTACCCGAAGGTCCACGTGAGGCCCAGGAAGTTGGCGGTCTGCTGGACGTCGGCCGGCTCCAGGTCCCGGCTCCGCACTCCACCGGCGTCGACCAGGGCGTCCACGGCCGGGCCGAGCTCCCCGTCGGTCCACACCTCGGCGACCCGCCCGGCGCCGGCGCTGCGCTCGACCTCCGGCAGCCGGCCCGCGGCGACCAGGACCACCGGGTCGGCGGTGCGGCGGCCCGGCAGCACCCGGGCCCCGGCGACCACCTCGGCGGCGACCGGTGCCCGGCCCAGCCGCAGGCCGGGGTCGCCCGGGGGGAGCCCGGCGGCGACGACCGGCACCCGGCCGTCGATCTCCGGGCCGGTCAGCGCCGCCAGCAGCTCGGGCAGCGGCACGTCGGCGAAGGACTCGTCCCAGAAAGCGGTCGAGGCGAAGTCCGCGGGGTCGACGGCGAGCACCTGGACGTCGCGCCGGCCCCGACCGTCGCCCTCGCCGGCGGCCGCGGCCACGCTCCCGTCGTAGCGGACGACGAGGGTGCCCACGTCGTCGATCGCCGGGGTGGGGGCGAACCGGGAGACGGAGACGACCGCCCGGGTGGCGCCGATCTGCACCCCGACCTTGGCATCCAGGGTGGTCTGCGAAGTGGCGGTCAGCGTCGCGGTGTAACCGAGGACGGCGACCGGCAGGGTCACCGCGGCCAGCAGTGTGGCCGTGGCCAGCCGGGCGGCGGCCAGCCGGTTCACCGCCAGGAACACCGCCGGACCGCGGTGCCCGGCCCAGCGGCGCAGCCGGGGGAGCAGAGCGGTGAGCAGCCGGGCCAGCAGCACCGCGGCACCGGCGACGGCCAGCAGTGGGAAGGCGACCAGCAGTCCGTTGACCTGCGCCACCCCGCCGTCGCTGACCACGGCGTCCCGGGTCTGCAGCAGCCCCCAGCACCAGCCGGCCGCCACCAGCAGGGCCACCTCCCACGGCACCCGGGACGGCCACCGGGGGGCCGCGCCCGGTGGGCGCTCCGCCGTTCCCTGGGCGCGCAGCCCCGCGACTCCCGCGGCGCCGGCCAGCCCGACCACGAAGGCCGCGATCCCGGCCGCCACGGCCGCTCGGGTGGCGCCGGGGTCGAGGTCGTCGGCCGGGCCCAGCCCGGCGATCAGCAGCCGGGACGCCGCCCAGCCCAGTGCCGCCCCGGCCAGCGCCGGGACGCCGAGCTCGAGGGCGGCCTTGCCCGCCAGCGGCACCGGCCCGACCCCGCGGGCGGCCAGCAGCCGTACCTCGGCGGCCCGCCGGTCGACCCAGGCGCTGCCCGCCGCCGCCACCAGCGCCAGGGCGAGCAGCGCGCCCGCGACGGCGACCGGCACGACCGGTCCCCGCAGCCCGGCGGCGATGAGCTCCGCCCGCCCGATCGCGTCGTCGAGCCGGCCGTTCCAGCCGCCCCCCAGGAACTCGACCCCACCGGCGGGTGCGGGCGACCCGCGGGCGGCCCGCTCCTGGGCGGCGGCCAGGGCGCGGGCACGGGTGACCGACAGGGTGGTGGCGTCGGCCGGCACCTGCTCGGTGACCATGGCGAAGCCGGCCGCGGCCGCGAGCTGGGCGAAGGTCTCCTGGTCGGTGGCCAGCACCAGGGCGGGCGGGGGGACGTTGGCCGAGACCAGGTTCAGGTAGAGGTCGCCGTGGTCGCACCAGTAGGTGCCCGGATCGGTCTCGAACAGGTCGGTGTAGACGCCGCTGACCGCGACCCGCCGCCCGGACACGGTGATCTCGTCGCCCACCCGGGCACCCACCGCGTCCGCGTAGCCGGCGGGCAGCCACACCCCCGGCGCGTCGAGCGAGTCGACCACCTGGACGTGCCCGGTGGCGCCGGGCCGCCAGAAGAGGGTGGCCGGCTGGGTGACCGGGGCGCCGGCCGGATCGCGGACCAGCATCCCGGCCTGGGGGTTGCCACCGGCGCCCACGGCCCGCTGGACCTGCAGGACCCGCTCGCTGCGCCGCCCCTGCTCGGCCCAGCCGGCGCGCAGCCCGTCCAGGCCGGCGATCACCTCGGCCGGAGGCGTGCCGGGCGGCACGGCGAAGAAGCCCTGGGTCCGACCCCAGCCGGCCTCCGCGCACTGCCCGGCGAGCTGCTGCTGGAGCGCGGCCGACCGGGCCGAGGACAGGAACAGCGGCGCCGACGCCACCGCGCAGGCGAGCACGGCGCTGGTCACCAGCACGGCGACGACGGCGGCCGGCCGGCGCAGGCCCAGCCACGGGGCCCGGGTCCACGGCGGGAGCCGCCACAGCCCGCGGGTCACTGCCCGACCCCGGACTCGCGGGTCATGCGGATGTACCCGCGGTGAGCCGGCCGTCCCGCATCGACAGCACCCGGTCGGCGCGGGCCCACGCCTGCTCGTCGTGGGTGGCGATGAGCACCGCCGATCCGGCGCGGGCCGCGTCGGCGACGGCGTCCAGCAGGCGGTCGGCGTGCCCGCGGTCCTGGTGGGCGGTGGGCTCGTCGGCCAGCAGCACCACCGGCGCGAGCAGCAGTGCCCGGGCGACGGCGGCCCGCTGCTGCTCGCCCAGCGACGCCTGGGCCGGCAGCCGGTCGGCCAGGTGGGTGAGCCCGAACCCGGCCAGCAGGTCCTGCGCCCGGGGTTGCCCGGCGGCCGGCGAACCGCGCAGCCGGGACGGGAGCAGCACGTTGTCGGCCAGGCTCAGGTCGGCGACCAGCCCGAGGGCCTGCGGCACCAGGGCCAGCTCCGGCCAGCCCAGGGTGTCCGGGCGCCGGCCGGCGAGCGCGCCGCGGTAGGCCAGCCGGCCCTCGTCCGCGGTCTCCCAGCCGCACAGCACGGCCAGCAGCGTGCTCTTGCCCGACCCCGACGGGCCGACCAGCGCCACGAGCTCGCCGGCCGCCACCTCCAGGTCCACCCCGGCCAGCGCGGACACCTGCTCCGCGCCCCGC
Source organism: Modestobacter lapidis (assembly GCF_054780755.1). Lineage (NCBI taxonomy): Bacteria > Bacillati > Actinomycetota > Actinomycetes > Geodermatophilales > Geodermatophilaceae > Modestobacter > Modestobacter lapidis. The sequence goes on from NZ_BAAGVS010000012.1 coordinate 9,511, forward strand.
CGGTACCGCTTGACCAGGCCGGTCGCGGTGAAGCCGCCGGACGGCGTCGCCGTCACGAGGGCACGACCCGGCCGTGGTCGAGCCGGATGAACCCGTCGGCGATGGCCATCACCCGCGGGTCGTGCGAGGAGAGGACGAACCCGACACCGCTGCCGGCGAGGTCCGCCACCGCCGCCAGCACCCGCTCGGCGGCCGCGGTGTCCAGCTCGGCGGTGGGCTCGTCGGCGACGACGAGGGCGGGGGAGCCGACCACCCCGCAGGCGACCGCGAGCCGCTGCTGCTCCCCACCGGACAGCTGGGCCGGCCGGTGGTCGGCGCGGTCGCCCAGCCCCAGCCGCTCCAGGAGGGCCCGCGCCTGGCCGGGGGAGACCGCGGCGCCGCGCAGCTGCGCGGCCAGCCGGACCTGGCCGACGGCATCCAGGTAGGGCAGCAGGTTCTCGCCGGGGCGCTGGAAGAGGTAGGCCACCTGCTGCCGGCGCAGCCGCCGGCGGGCCCGGGCCCGGAGCCGGTCCACCCGCTCCCCGGCGATGGACACCTCGCCGGTGTCGGGCCGGTCGATGCAGGCCAGCAGCCGCAGCAGGGAGGACTTCCCCGAGCCCGACGGGCCCACGACCACGGTGACCCGGGCGCGGGGGACGGTGAGGGTCACGTCGACCAGCGCGGGGACCGCCTCGGCGGCGGTCCGGTAGGTCTTGCCCACGCCCCGGCAGGCCGCCGCCGGGCCCGCCGCCGGCGCGCCGGCGGACGCCGTGTCGCCCAGCGGGTCGCCGGCGGACCGGAACCCCTCGCTCGCGCTCATCGAGGCGGGAGCCTAGGAGGTGGCCGCCCCCGTGGCGGGGAGGTCCACCGGGCCGGTCAGGTAGCGCTGCACGGTGGGGCCGACCGCGGCCACCACCTCGTCGGCGGACGCCGAGGCCAGCGGTTCCACCCGCAGCACGTAGCGCGCGATCACCACGCCGATGAGCTGGGAGGCGGCCAGCCCGCCGCGGGCGTCCCGCTCCTCCTGCGGCAGGTCGAGCGTGCCGACCACCCGGCGCAGCACCCGCGCGGTCAGGAACTCGCGCAGCAACCGGGCCGTCCACTCGTTGCTGACCGCCGAGCGGACCAGCGCCAGCCCGGCTGCCTGGCCCGGCCCGTCCCAGACCCGCAGCAGCATCCGGACGACGTTGGCGCCGAGGTCCGCCGTCCCGCCGGCGAGCACGTCGGGCAGCAGCTCATCCGGGTCCGCCGGGGCGTGGACGGCGGCCAGGAACAACTTCTCCTTGCTGCCGAAGTAGTGGTGCACCAGCGCGGGGTCGACCCCGGCGGCCGAGGCGATGACCCGGATGGAGGCGCTGTCGAAGCCGCGGTCGGCGAAGACGGCGCGGGCCGCGGCGAGGACGCCGTCGCGGGTGTCGGGGTTGCCGGGACGGCGTCCGGACGGCCGGGCCCGGCGGGGCCGGGGGGCGGGCTCGCTCAGCTGGTCCTCCTCCGCAGGGTGGCCGCGGCGGCGCCGAGGGCCAGCAGCGCCGCGCCGGCCACGACGGCGACGTCGACCCACATGGTGCCCGACGCCCCGGCCGACGCACCGACCTCCTGCAGGGCCTCGACGGCATAGGTCAGCGGCAGCACGTCGCTGACCGCCTGCAGCCAGCCGGCCATCTGCTCGCGCGGCACCAGCAACCCGCACAGGAAGAACTGCGGCAGCACGATCACCGGCATGAACTGCACCGCCTGGAACTCGCTGCGGGCGAAGGCGCTGGCCAGCAGCCCCAACGCGACCCCGAGCACGGCATCGACGACGGCGATCAGGACGACCAGGTACACCGGCCCCGCCACGTCCAGGTCGTAGCCGATCGTGGCGACGGAGACCGTGACGACGGCCTGCGCCGCGGCGGCCAGCCCGAAGGCGAGGCCGTAGCCGAGCAGCAGGGCCGGCCGGGACAGCGGGGTGGTGAGCAGCCGCTCGAGCGTGCCCGAGGCGCGCTCCCGCAGCATCGCGATGCTGGTGACCAGGAACATCACCACGAACGGGAAGATGCCGAGCATGGTGAGCCCGACCCGGTCGAAGGTGCTCGGCTGCCCCGGGACGGTCGGCAGGTCGGCCCACAGCAGGTAGAGCAGCCCGAGCAGCGCGCTGGGCAGCACCAGCATCATCGCCACGGTGCGGTGGTCGTGCCGCAGCTGGCGGAGCACCCGCGCCGCGGTGGCCGCGGTCAGGCGTAGACCCCCCGGGGGGTGTGGTGCGGCGGGAGCGGTGCGCCGGGGGAGCGTCGCGGCGGTCATGCCGCCGTCTCCTCTGCGGTCCGGACCAGCGTGAGAAAGGCTGCCTCGAGGTCCTCGGTGCCCGTGCGGGCCCGGAGTTCCTGCGGGGTGGAGTCGCTGAGCAACCGGCCCTCGCGGATCAGCAGCAACCGGTCGCACCGGCCGGCCTCGTCCATGACGTGGCTGGACACGATCAGCGTCGTCCCGGCCGCGGCGAGGGCGTGGAAGCGGGCCCAGAGCTCGACCCGCAGCACCGGGTCGAGCCCGACCGTGGGCTCGTCGAGCACCAGCAGCTCGGGGACGCCGACCAGGGCGCAGGCCAGGGACACCCGGCCCTGCTGGCCGCCGGAGAGGTCGGTGACCAGCTGCCCGGCCGCGTCGGTGAGGCCCACGTCGGCCAGGGCTGCGTCGGCCGCCGCGGCGCCGACGCCGTACAGGGCGGCGAAGTACCGGGCGTTCTCCCGGACGGTGAGGTCGGCGTAGACGCTCGGCGCCTGGGTGACGTAGCCGACCCGGGCGCGCAGCCCCGGTGAGCCGGCGGTCTCCCCGAGCACGCTGACCGAGCCGGACCGGACCACCTGGACACCGACCAGCGCGCGCATCAGCGTGGTCTTCCCGCTGCCGCTGGGGCCCAGCAGGCCGGTGACCTGCCCGCGGGGGAGCGTGGCGGACAGGCCGTGCAGCACACGACGGCGACCGCGGTGCACGACGAGATCGGTGACGGTGACAGCGGCGTCCATGCCGGCCTCCACAACTCAACGGGTAATGAACTCAACGCTAGATGAGTTGCGTGGCCCGCGGCAAGGGACTTCCGGCTCTGCCGCCCGTCAGCGGGTGCGGATGAGCTCCTCGCCCAGCGCGGTGCCCGATCGCCAGGCGCTCTCCACCCGCGCCGGAGCCGCCCAGCCGTCGCCGCAGACCCCTATCCGGCCGGCCAGCGCGAACGGCTGCTCCCGCGGGTGCGCGGGCCTGGCGGAGGACCAGCGGTGGACGTGTGTCCACTCGGGCTCCGCCTCGATGCCCAGCAGGGTGCGGACCGCGACGACGACCTCCGCGGTGGCCCGCTCGGGCTCGTCCAGGTGGCGGGCGGCGAGGCCGGGCGTGGTGTGGGCGACGAGCACTGGGGCGCCGTCGCCGCGCCGGTCGCCGTCGTCGGCGACCCAGTCGAGCACGGGGGAGTCGTGCACGAAGACGCCGTGCAGGTCGCCCGGCCACCGGCGCTGTGACCACCCCAGGGCGATGGCGAGGGAGGGCTGCCAGCCGTCGGGGTCGAGAGCCGGGCCGGCGCCCGCCGGTGGGAGCAGCCGCCGGGCCTGGGGATCGGGCATGGCGAGGACGACGGCGTCCACCCGCTCGCCGTCCACCGACGGGCGGCCCGCGCCGTCGGCCGTGACCTCGTGCACGGTGCGTTCCTGCACCAGGTCCAGGCCGGTCGCGAGGTCGGCGACCAGGCCGCGCAGACCACCGGCGGTGCCGTACCGGACGGGGCCGGTCGTCGTCCGGGTCAGCCCGTCAGGACCGCCGACGGCGAACGTGTCGGTCCACGGGTGGGCCAGCCCGCGCTCGACCCAGCCGGCGACGACGGGTGCGAACGGCGAGCCGTCGGGCACGGTGAGGTAGGAGGCGCCGAGGTCGACCGGCCGGCCGTGCAGGGTGCGCCCGCCCATCCGGCCGCCGGGCTGCCGCCCCCGGTCGAGCACCCGGACGGTGAGCCCGGCGTCGGCGAGCGCCCGGGCGCAGGCGATGCCGGAGATGCCGCTGCCGATGACCGTCGTCCCGGGGCTGTCCACGTGCCGATCCTGGCGGCCGCCGGCCCGTCCCGCTCCCCGGGCCGCCCCGGGCAGCGGGCATGATCACGGGTGTGCCCGCGCAGCCCCAGGTGATCACCGACCCCGCCGACGAGCGGGTGGCCGACTTCCGGGACCTCGTCGCCGGCGACCGTCGTCCCGGCACCGAGCGCGGCACCGGCCCGGTGATCGTGGAGGGGGTGCCCGCCGTCGAGCGGCTGCTCGCCTCGCCGTACCGGATCCGCACCGTCTTCGGCATTCCCGGCCGGGTCGCCGGCCTGCGGCTGCCCGCCGGCGTGGCCGCCTACGAGGCCGATCGGTGGGTGCTCTCGGAGGTGATCGGCTTCCGGCTCACCCGCGGCGTGCTCGCCTCCGCCGACCGGCGCCCGCCGCTCGACCTGGACGCGCTGCTCACCGGCCCCGATCCCGCCGCGCCGCGCCGGCTGGCCGTGCTCGAGGGGCTGAACGACCACGAGAACATCGGGTCGATCGCCCGATCGGCGGTGGCCCTCGGCGTCGACGGACTCCTGCTGGACCCCACCTGCGCCGACCCGCTGTACCGGCGGTGCGTGCGGGTGTCCATGGGGCACGTGCTGACCCTGCCCATCGCGGTGCTCGGCGACTGGCCCGCAGGTCTCGACCGGCTGCACGGTGCCGGCTACCGCACCGTCGCGCTCACCCCGGCCGACGACGCCGTCGACATCGCCGACGTCGACCCGGGAGCGCACCTGCGCACCGCGGTGCTGCTCGGGGCGGAGGGCCCGGGGCTCACCCCGGCCGCGCAGGCCGCGGCGCGGGTGCGCGCCCGCATCCCGATGCGCGGCGGCGTCGACTCCCTGGGCGTGGCCGCCGCGGCGGCCATCGCGTTCGCCACGCTGCGCTGCTGAAGGACCCGGCTCAGGCGGCGCGGTCCTTCCTCAGAAGCGCAGCGACAGGCGGGCCAGCCGGGCCCGGGCGTCCTCGGCGGTCTGCGGTTCGCACAGCAGTTCGTAGCGGCTGGCCACCACCTGGCTGGTGCTGGTGAAGTCGCGCTTGCCCTGGGTCGCGGCGTAGCCCACCGCACCGAAGACCGCGCCGAACACCAGGCCGATGAGCAGGCCGGAGAGCACCGATCCGAGCCAACTGCTGCCGTCGGGGGCGAAGATGCCCAGCAGTACACCGACGAAGAGCCCGAACCAGGCGCCACTGGCCGCGCCCGCCCCGATCGCCCGGCCCCAGGTGAGCCGGCCGGTGACCCGCTCGACCATCCGCAGGTCACTGCCGACGATCGTCACGTTCTCGACCGGGAACTTCTCGTCGGACAGGAAGTCGACCGCTTGCTGGGCCTGCTGGTAGTCGTCGTACGTCGCGACCTGCACGCCGCCGAGCGGCATGGACACCGATGCTGGCATGGCTGTCTCCGATCCGGCTCCGCCCCGGGGGAGCGGTGGCCGGGTGGTCCGGCCGATCCGACGTCTCCCGGGCGATGGCCCGTCGTCTACCCGAACGGCGACGCGGGACGCGATGTTCCGTCGGCCCCTGCAGGGGGGTCCTTGATCAGCGGTGCCGGCGGACCCCGAAGACGATGTCCTCCCAGGCCGGGATGCGGGCGCGGGGATCCTCGGTCTCGCCGTCCACCCGGCCCAGCACGACGGTGTCGCGGGTGGCGAGGTCGTCCTCGGCGTCCGCGCCGGACGGCTCGGACGCCAGCAGGTCGGCATCGGTCGCGGGCACGCGGACGTCCTCGGCCGGCTCGCCGGGCCCGTCCTCGTCGAGGGCGTCGGTGGCGGGGTGGTCGGCGGTGGGGTCGTCGTCGGACCCGGCGGCCGCCGGGTCGGCGGAGCGGACCACCGCGATCGGCCGTCGAGGGTCGGCCGCGGGCGTGCCGGCCGGCACGTCGGGGACCACCCGCACCAGCCGGGTGCCCTCGGCGAAGTCCGTGGTGGCGGCGTCGACCGGCGTCACGGTCCTGGCCGGCAGATCGAAGCTCCACAGCGTCGTGCCCGACTTGTGCCCGGCCCGCCAGGCCGCCTCGACGTGCCAGGTGCCGTCCTCGGTGCGGCGGGCATCCCAGCGGACGGCGTCCAGATCGGCGCCGAGCAGCCGCAGCCGGTCGGACATGAACTGCTCCAGCGGCACGGACGGCGTGCCCTCCGACAGCCGGACCCGGGACTCGCGCGCCTGCTCGGAGACCCGGATGCGCTCCTGCAGCACGGGGTGCGCGAAACGCATGATCCGCTCGACCGAGGTGCCGGAGGCGGCGGCGACTTCCTCGGGGGTCTCCCCGGCGCGGATACGGGCCTGGATCACCCGGGGCGGCAGCGAGTTGCCGACCTCGATCTCGATCTGGGCGACCCGGTGCGCGTCGCCGCGCGCCGCGGCCCGGAGCCGGTCGTCGATCGGCACGAGGAACCGGTCGGCGGGGTCGGGGGCGTCCGGCCCGTCGTGGGCGAACACCAGGTGCTTGCCGTCGTCGGAGAGGGCCACGAGGCGCAGGGAGCGCATGAGGGCGACCTCCAGGCTGGATGGGGAAGGCCCGGAGGAGCGGGCCAGTCCCGCGAATCTATCTGCGCAACACCAGCCCCACCGGCAGACACGCCCGTGCGGCGCGTCGGCTCGACAGCCGCCGTCCGGCCTGCCGGGCGGTGCGCGATCTCCCGCTCGCAGCCGGGTGGGCAGCGTGCCAGAGTGGCGGCGCCGGTCCGGGGGCTTCGGGTGTCCGGCATCCCGGCCCCGGTCCGAGCGGCGCGGGCGAGCGGGCGCCCCGTACCCGTCCCGTCGCCGAGGAGGTGAGATGCCCGACGCCCTGCGCGCGGCCGGACTGCCCACCGCCGTCCGGCTCGCCATCGCCGAGATCGCCGGCGCGGCCGGAGCCTGGCGCCCCGCCCTGGCACCCGGTGGCGACCGGATCGCCTACGTCACCGACCGCTCCGGAACCCCGCGGCTGGAGGTCGCCGCCCTCGACCGGCCGACGCTCCCGGCCGTCCTCTCCGGCGCCGACGAGGAGGTGGTCTCGGTCGCCTGGTCGCCCGACGGCACCTGGCTGGCCTACCTGGTCAGCCCCGGTGGGTCGATCTGCGCAGAGCTGCACGCGGTCCGTCCCGACGGCACCGACCGGCACCTGGTGGCCGGGGAGGACCCGCGGGCCACCGTGTTCGCCGGCGGCTGGACCTCGGTCCCGGGCCACTACGTGTGCTCGATCGCCTCCGGTGACGGGCCGGACGCCGACGTCGTCCTGGTCGACGTGCCCAGCGGGGCGCAGCGCACGCTCGCCCGCGGCGGGTTCCTCGCGGTCACCGCGGTCGCCCCCGGGGAGCAGCGGGTGCTGGCCCGGCGCGGTCCGCGCGGACACCGGCACGTCGTGGTCGTGGACGTCGCGACCGGCGCGCAGCGGCGGGTGCTGCCGCTGGACGGCCCCGGCGGCGCGGAGTCCGAGGACGGCCGGTTCGACCCCGGCGGCCACGCGGTCTTCCTGCGCGCCGGCCTGCCGGAGCTCCCCGGGGTCGCGGGCAGCGACCGGACGGGGCTGGTCCACGTGCCGCTGGACGAGCGCGGTGCGCCGATGCCGGGTCGGGTGCTGGTGCGCCGTCCCGACGCCGACCTCGAGGCCTACGCGGTGCGTCCCGACGGCACCGCCGTCTGCGTGTGGAACGCCGGGGGCGGAACCGAGCTCGAGGTGCGCGACCTGGCCGACGGCTCGCTGGTGCGCGCCGTCCCGCTGCCGCTGCCGGTCATGCCCGGCTGGTCGCTGTCCGCCGACGGCAGCGCGCTGCTCGCCGAGCTCACCGGCCCGGCCGCGCCCCGGTCGCTGTGGCAGGTCCCGCTCGGCACCGCCGCGGACGGCGCCGGGCTCCGGCCGGCACCGCTGCCGGCCATGCCGCACCGTCCCGACCCCACCCTGCTGGCGATCCCGGACCACCGGCGCTACGCCGCCGACGACGGCACCGAGCTGGACGGCTGGCTCTACACGCCGCGGGGCGTGCACGGCGCCAACCGCACGGTGGTCAGCTTCCACGGCGGCCCCGAGGGGCAGGAGCGGCCGGCCTTCTCCCCGGTGGCGCAGGCGCTGGTCGCGGCCGGGATCACCGTCTTCGCGCCGAACGTGCGGGGGTCCGGCGGGCGCGGCCGCGCGTTCCAGTCCGCCGACGACGGCCCGGCCCGCGAGGCATCGTTCGCCGACGTGCCGGCCACCGTCCGGTTCCTCGAGGAGGCCGGTATCGCGCTGCCCGGCCGGGTCGGTGCGCATGGCTGGTCCTACGGCGGCTACCTCACCCTGGTCGCGCTCACCCGGTGGCCGGACCTCTTCGCCGCCGGGGTGTCGCTGGCCGGGATGAGCGACCTGCGGACCTTCTTCGCCGGCACGGAGCCCTGGATGGCCGCGGCGTCGGTGCCCGAGTACGGCGACCCGGTCACCGACCGGGACATGCTCGCCGCGATCTCCCCGATGACGGCGCTGGACCGGCTGCGCGCGCCCGTGCTGCTCGCGCACGGCGACCGGGACACCAACGTCCCGGTGCTCGAGTCGGTCCAGGCGCACCAGGAGCTCAGCGCACGCGGCGCGCCGGTGGAGCTGCTGCTGCTGCCGGGCGAGGGGCACACCGTCGTCGGCCGGGCCAACCTCGTGCACCTCACCGAACGGGTGACGGAGTGGTTCGATCGGTGGCTGGTCGCTCGATGACCGGCGCTGCGCCGGGTCTGCGGGTGGTTCGATCGACCATCGTGAGGCAGTCATGACCGACACCGCAGGCTCGTTCGCCCGCTATCCGGGCTCGGCCACCGACGAGGCGGTCGATCCCGAGGGCCGCCTGAGGCCCGGCTACCAGCCGGTCGCCCGGGTCCTCGAGGAGCTCGGCGCCGACGGGCTGGCCGCGGTGGCCGGCGACATCAGCCGTGAGCGCCGCGCCCGCGGCGTGGTGCTCGGCACCTACGTCGACGGCCGCCTCCAGGAGCGTCCCCTCCCGCTGTGCCCTGTGCCGCGCGTGGTGCCGGCTTCCGACTGGGCCCTCCTGTCCCGTGGCGCTGAGCAGCGCACCCGGGCGCTCAACGCCTTCCTGGACGACGTCTACCGGCCGGCCGGGCGGCGGCGCACCGATACCGAGCGCGACCCCGAGGTGGTGCGTGCCGGCGTGGTGCCGTCCTGGATCGTGTCCGCCAGCCCCGGGATGCGCCCCGGCGCGGTCGGGCTGGCCTGGCCGGGGCAGCCACGCATCACCGTCTCGGGGCTGGACGTGCTGCGCGGGCCCGACGGCTGGGTGGTGCTCGCGGACGACGTACGCGTGCCGGCGGGCATCGGGTACGCGATCAGCAATCGGGACAGCGGCCGCACGGCGCTGCCCCAGCTGCACGCCGACCCGGCCCTCGCCGGCCTGGCCGATCCGCAGGCAGCGGTCGACGTCCTGCGGGCCGGCCTGGTCGACGCCGCCCCGCCGCGCTGCGACGGGCCACCCCAGCTCGGGCTGCTCACCGATGGCGAGCACAGCGCCGTCTGGTTCGAGCACCGGCTGCTGGCCGCGGCGATGGGCATTCCCGTGGTCACCCCCGGCACGCTCTGGCCGACGCAGTCAGGCGGTGTGGCGGTGCAGGTCGACGGTGACCGGGTACCGGTCCACGTGCTCTACCGGCGCTTCGACGAGGCCGACCTCGCCGCCCACCTCACGCCCACCGGTACCCCGGTCGGCGTGCTGCTGGGCGAGGCGGTGCGGGCCGGGCAGCTGGCGCTGGCCAACGTGCCCGGCACCGGCGTGGCCGACGACAAGGCCACCTACCGCTACGTGCCGGAGATGATCCGGTTCTACCTGGGCGAGGAGCCGGTCCTGCCGGGCGTCCCCACCTGGCTGCTCGCCGACGAGGCCGACCACGCGGCGGTCCGGGACCGACTGCACGAGCTGATCGTCAAGCCGGTCGACGGCTACGGCGGGCAGGGCGTCGTCCTCGGCCCGCTGTGCTCGGCGGCCGAGCTGGCCGAGCTGCAGGCCGAGGTGGCGGCGGCGCCGCACCGGTTCGTCGCCCAGGAGCCGGTCGACTTCACCACCGTGCCGACCGTCGTCGACGGGGCGGTGGCGCCCCGCCGGGCCAGCCTGCGGGTCTTCGCCGTCGCCGGTGCGACCACCCGGGCACTGCCGGCACCGCTGACCCGGGTGGCGCTGGAGGCGGGCTCGCTGCTGGTGAGCGCCAGCCGTGGTGGCGGCAGCAAGGACACCTGGATCCTGCCCCGCTGACGATCCGGCCGGATGCATTGATCTCTTGACGACGTCGTTCACCGGATGCCGGTAGCAGTGTCGATGATGTCGTGTTGAGTTCGGCGCAGCGGGCCACTGCACGGCCCCGCGGTCGGGTTGACCGTGACCGATCCGTGATGCAAAGGTGCCGTCGTGGCGCGGAGCGTGATCCGCATTCCGGGCCGCTGATCTCGTGCAGTGCTCCGAACCGCTGATCTCGGTCGCGCGCTGAATCGAGTTTCCCCCGGATAGGGCCGGCCCGTCGGTGGCGGTGTGCCCCCGCTCGCGTCAGGTGCGAGGCGAGGCATCTGTATTTCGTGTGTCCGAAATTCGTGTGTCGAGTCGGTTCCTCCTTGCCGGGGTGGCCGGAGGTACGCGCATCGGCGGACGGGCCCTCACTGAATTCCAGAGAGGAACAGGAATGAGCGGAACTCCACGGCGGGCGGGTCTGGCCGGCCATGGGCGTGATCGGCGGCTCTCCGTACTACTCGCAGGCGCGACGAGCGCCCTGATGGTCATCGGCGTGGCCTCGGCGACCTCGGCGGCGGCCGGCTCCTACGAGACTCCGGCGACAGCCGGCTCGCACGAGACGCCGGCGGCAGCCGACTTCTACGGAGACAGCTGCGAGGGCCTCGCTGATCTGGGCCTGGCGGACGTCAATCAGATCTCGGCCGAACTGGTCACGACAGGTAGCTTCAAGGATCCGGAGGGCGAGGGGCAGGACCAGGAGGACCTGCCCGAGTTCTGCAGGGTTGCGCTGACCGTGGAACCGCAGGTGAACATCGAGGTCTGGCTGCCGACCGACACCTACAACGGCCGGTTCCAGGCAGTGGGTAATGGTTACATGGCCGGATTCATCGCTTACAGCTCGATGAGTCCCGCGCTGCGTGCCGGTTATGCGACTGCGTCGACGGACACCGGGCATCCCGACACCGGCACGAGCGGTGCCTTCGCCCTGGCCGAGAACGGCGAGCGCAACTGGCAGTTGATCGAGGACTTCGCCTCGCGTTCCCTCTTCGAGCTGACGAAGAAGTCGCAGCAGCTGATCGAGGCCTTCTACGGGAACGAGCCGGAGTACTCGTACTGGACGGGATGCTCGACGGGTGGCAGGCAGGGCCTCATGCTGGCCCAGCGCATGCCGGCCGCCTACGACGGCATCCTGTCCGAAGCGCCGGCGATCAACTGGGACCGCTTCCTCGTCGCGGAGATGTGGCCCCAGGTCGTCATGCACCAGGACCTCGGCGGACCGATCCCCACCTGCAAGCTGGAGCTCGCCACCGAGGCCGCCGTGGAGTACTGCGACCCCCTGGACGGAGTGGTGGACGGCCTCCTGGAGGATCCACGGCGCTGCGACTTCGACCCGGCGAGCCTGATCGGACAGGAGACGCCGTGCGGGGTCTTCACCGAGGGCGAGGCAGCGGCGATCCAGAAGATCTGGGACGGTCCGCGCGCGGCCGACGGCAGCTTCCTCTGGTACGGCCTGGAGCCGGGAGCGCCGCTGGGCGATGACCCGGCGGGCGTCGGCGAGACCGGCGGCGTGTGGGAGCCGGGCGAAGCGGGCTGGGACCGCCTCGCCGGTACCAACCCCTTCCTGGTCAGCGAGCAGTACATCAAGTACTTCGTCCTCGCCGATCCCGACTGGGACTACCGCACGCTGACGTACGAGGGTTTCGAGCAGGTCTTCCGGCAGTCGCAGGAGATGTTCAACGATGTGATCGGCACCGATGACCCCGATCTGTCGGCGTTCCGAGACTCCGGCGGCAAGGTCCTCTCCTGGCACGGCTGGAACGACCGGATGATCTTCCCGATGGGGTCGATCGACTACTTCGACCGGGTCCAGGAGGAGCTGGGCGGCGACGTGACGGACTTCGCGCGGCTGTTCATGGCTCCCGGGGTCGACCACTGCGCCGGTGGTCCCGGGCCGCAGCCGGTCGACCCGTTCGCCGAGCTGGTGGACTGGGTGGAGAACGGTGACGCGCCCGAGCAGCTGACGGCGCAGCGGGTGGAGAACGACCAGGTCGTGCAGACCCGGCCGTTGTGCCTCTACCCGGCGGTCGCGCAGTACACCGGGACGGGAAGCATTGACGAAGCCGCGAACTTCGAGTGCCTGACCGGACCCGTCGACTGACGGTCGCTCGCCCCTGAGCGGCGGCAGGGCTGCGCAGTACGCGCAGCCCTGCCGCCCCAGGTCTGGTGCCGAACCGAGCGAGCAGGTCCCCGACCGCACTCAGGTGACGAACTGCTCCGACGAGCTGTGGCGTTCGGCCTGGTCGCCGGGCGGCGGCAACTACGCGATCGCGGTGAACGGCGCGATCACCGGCTACATCGAGGTGAAGAAGCCTGGGGCGTCCGTGGACCCCGACTCGTTCACCGGGCACAACAAGCGCCAGTGGGAGCGTCAGCGCGACCTGCCGAACCTCATCTACACGAACGGCACCGAGTGGCGGTTGTAGCGGGACGGGGGTGAGCGCTGCAACTGCTCACCGACAACGTCGCCGCCGACTTCGCGGTCACGTTGAAGCTGCTGACCCGGCAGACCGGAAACCGAACTTCACCGAGGCAGAGATTGCCGAGCCGTCGCCCGACCGGCTGTTCTGATGGTCGTCGTCACCTTCCACACCGATGAGCGGTCGGAGCGGGCCCTCGCGGAACTCACCGCTGACGGGTCCACTGTGTCCGAGGCGATCCGTCAAGCGCTGGTCGACGTCGTGCGGCGTCGTCGGGGTCAAGTCCCCGGGCGTGATCGGATGCGGCGGGAGTCGCTGAAAGTCGGCTGTGACCCGGTCGACCACGCCGAGAGCCGACGGGGCCTGGCGGAGATGAACGAGCTGAGTGCGTGGTGACGTCCACTGACGCGCACGTGGTCGGGTCGCCATCCGACCGCTTGTTCTGTTCGCACAGGCGAGCGTCCTGCCGCGTTGGGGTGTAAGTACAGGCAACATCCGACAGGGAAATGACACTGATCAACGCCTAGGGTGTAACTGTGCGCGCGGAGAGCTCGCGGCGGACGAGGACGAGGATCAGTCAAACGCCGATCTCCGTGAGGTGCTGAACTACCTGCGTGCAGCCGAACACGCCTTTGCCTGGGTCGGTGAAGGTCGACCACTGACGGTCGGTCTGCTCATCGAGCTGCAGGCCCGACTGGTCAGGGGGACTTCGGCCGAGACGTCGAGCGCCGGCCGGATCCGCGACATCCAAGTCGTCATCGGGTCACGCCGGGGTGCTCGTGTGCAGGACGCTCGCTTCATCCCGCGCCCTCCCGGTCCTGAGCTGGAAGCCCAGGTACGGGACTGGCTGGGTTGGGTGAGCCTGGACCTCCAGGAGGAAATCGATCCGGTCGTGTCGGCAGCGATGGGGCACTACCAGTTCGAGACCCTGCACCCGTTCAACGACGGCAACGGCCGGATCGGTCGTCTGTTCGTCGTGCTGCAACTCTTCACGACCGGTGTCCTAACCGAGCCGAGCCTCACCGTCTCGCCGTGGTTCGAGGCACGCCGAGCGGACTACTACGACCGGCTGCTGGGCGTCAGTGCCACTGGCGACTGGGACGCGTGGGTTCGCTTCTTCGCCGATGGGCTCACGGACTCGGCCAACTCGACTGCGTCGCAGTTGGACGACCTGCTGACCGTCCAGACAACCCTGAAGAGCCGAGTCAAGGCCGCTGGGATGCGTGCGGAAACGGCCATGTCCCTGGTTGACTTCTCGCTCGCGCGACCGATCTTCACCGTGCGGCAGGTGGAACGCCGGCTCGGCGTGGGGTACGTACGAGCGAACAAGTTGGTGGCTCAGCTCGTCGATGCCGGCGTCCTGGCCAAGTACAACGAGAACACCTACAACCGCAGCTTCGCAGCGCCCGACGTCCTCGCCATCCTGCTGCGCTGAACGTCCCCCGGGCGCGGAGACCGCGCCCGGGGGCCTACGTCACAGCTGGCCGACCACGTGCTCGATGGAGGCGGTCAGCGCGCTGACGTCGTCGGGGTCGACGGCGGGGAACATGCCGACCCGGAGCTGGTTGCGGCCGAGCTTGCGGTAGGGCTCGACGTCGACGACGCCGTGCGCGCGCAGCGTCTTGGCCACCACGGCGGCGTCGACCGAGTCGTCGAAGTCGACGGTGCCCACGACGTAGGAGCGGTGCGCCGGGTCGGCGACGAACGGCGACGTGTACGACGTCTTCTCGGCCCAGCCGTACAGCCGGCCCGAGGACTCCTGGCTGCGGGCGACCGCTCCCGGCAGGCCCCCCAGGCCCAGCATCCAGTTGATCTGGTCGGCCAGCAGGAACAGCGTGGCCACCGCCGGGGTGTTGTAGGTCTGGTCCTTGCCGGAGTTGTCGACCGCGATCGAGAGGTCCAGGAAGCCGGGGATCCAGCGGTCCGAGGCCTTGATCTCGGCCACCCGCTCCAGCGCCTTCGGCGACATCAGCGCCAGCCACAGCCCACCGTCGCTGGCGAAGGACTTCTGCGGGGCGAAGTAGTAGACGTCGGTCTCCCGCACGTCGACCGGGAGGCCGCCGGCTCCGGAGGTGGCGTCGATGAGGACCAGGGCGTCGTCGTCGGCACCCTCGGGGCGGACGACGGGCGCCATGACGCCGGTCGAGGTCTCGTTGTGCGCCCACCCGTAGACGTCCACACCCGGCTCCCCGGACGGCAGGGCCAGCGACCCCGGGTCCGCCTTGGCGATAACCGGGGCATCGAGGAACGGTGCCTCGGCGACCCCGCTGGCGAACTTCGCGGAGAACTCGCCGTAGCTGCCGTGCGCGCTCTTCTGCCGCACCAGCCCGATGGTGGCGGCGTCCCAGAACGCCGTCGTCCCGCCGTTGCCCAGCACCACCTGGTAGCCGTCGGGAAGGTCGAAGAGCTGGCCGAGCCCCTCGCGGACCCGCTTGACCAGGTTCTTCACCGGGGCCTGGCGGTGCGAGGTGCCCATCAGCGCGGCGCCGGCGCCGGCCAGCGCCTGCAGCGCCTCGGGGCGCACCTTCGACGGGCCACAGCCGAAGCGGCCGTCCCTGGGCAGGAGGTCGGTCGGGATGGTGATGCTCATGAGCGGTATGCCTCTCGGGATGCGGCCTCGGTGTGGCCCCGTCCGGAGGCTCGCCCCGAGCTTGCGAGGGTGAGCGGGACGGGGTCCTTCTTCAGGAGGTGGGCGCGGCTTCGTCGATCGCCTTGGTCTGGACGGTGTCCCAGCCGGTGACCTCGGAGGGCCGGCGCGGGTCGGGCCCGACGTACCGCGCCGACGGGCGCACGAGCCGCCCGGTGTTCTTCTGCTCCAGGATGTGCGCGCACCAGCCCGCGGTACGCGCGCAGGTGAACATCGAGGTGAACATGGAGCTGGGCACCTCGGCGAAGTCCAGCACGATCGCGGCCCAGAACTCGACGTTGGTCTCGATCGCGCGGTCGGGACGGCGCTCGCGCAGCTCCGTGAGGGCGGCCTGCTCCAGCGCGGCTGCGGCCTCGAAACGGGGGGCGCCCAGTTCCCGGGCCGCCCGGCGCAGCACGCGGGCCCGGGGGTCCTCGGCGCGGTAGACCCGGTGCCCGAAGCCCATCAGCCGGTCGCCGGAGTCCAGCAGGTCCTTGACGTACTTCTCCGCGTCGCCGCTCTGCTCGACGCCGTCGAGCATGTGCAGCACACGGGAGGGCGCGCCGCCGTGCAGCGGGCCGGACATGGCGCCAACGGCGCCGGACAGCGCCGCGGCGACGTCGGCACCGGTGGAGGCGATCACCCGGGCCGTGAAGGTGGAGGCGTTCATGCCGTGCTCGGCGGCCGACGTCCAGTAGGCGTCGACGGCCGCGACGTGCCGCGGGTCGGGCTCGCCGCGCCAGCGGACCATGAAGCGCTCGACGGCGGTGCCGGCCTCGTCGACCCGCTGCTGCGGAACGGCGGGGACGCCGATCCCGCGGGCCGACTGCGCGACGTAGGACAGCGCCATCACCGAGGCCCGGGCGAGCTGGTCGCGGGCCTCCTCGGCGGAGACGTCCAGCAGCGGCCGGTAGCCCCAGATGGGGGCCAGCATCGCCAGCGCGGCCTGCGCGTCGACCCGGACGTCGCCGGTGTGCACCGGAATCGGGAACGGTTCGGCCGGCGGCAGGCTCGAGCCGAACTCGCCGTCGACCAGCAGCGACCAGACGTCGCCGAAGGTCACCGTGCCGACCAGGTCCTCGATGTCGACGCCGCGGTAGCGCAGGGCGCCACCGTCCTTGTCCGGCTCCGCGATGGTGGTCTCGAAGGCGACGACGCCCTCCAGACCCGGTACGAAGTCGTCGGCCATCTCGCAAGCTCCTCTGCGCGCGGCGGTGTGTCGTCCGCAGCTCCGCGTACGACAGCCGCCAACTTAGGGGTTCTCCGCCGTGCCGGTGAACCCGGGAGGGTGGGCACCGGCCAGGACGTGACCGGTGCCTCGGGTCGGCCGGCTGCCGGGTGGTCCCCGGCGATGACAGCATGTGTGCCGTGCCCGACCTGATCCGCATGCGCAGGGACTACGACGACGGGGGGCTCGCCGAGAACACCGTGGCGCCCACCTGGGTGGAGCAGTTCGACTCCTGGTTCACCGACGCGGTGGCCGCCGAGCTACCGGAGCCGAACGCGATGGTGGTCGCCACGGCGGATGCCGACGGCGCCCCGGACGCCCGGGTCGTGCTGATGAAGGGCTACGACGTCGACGGCTTCGTCTTCGGCACCAGCTACGCCTCGGCCAAGGCCGCGCAGCTGGCGGTGAACCCGCGGGCCGCGCTCGTGTTCCCGTGGCACGCGCTGCAGCGCTCGGTCCGGGTGACCGGGCCGGTGGAGCGGATCGGCCCGGCCGCCTCCGACCTCCTCTGGGACCCCCGCCCGCGCGGGTCGCAGCTGGCGGCCGCGGCCTCGCTGCAATCGACCGTCGTCGACTCCCGCGACGAGCTGGTCGAGCGGGTGCGCCTGCTGGACGAGCAGACCCCGCCCGGCCCGCTGCCCCGGCCGGAGGCCTGGGGCGGGTACCGGGTGCGGCCCGACACCGTGGAGTTCTGGCAGGGCGGCTCCGACCGGCTGCACGACCGGCTGAAGTTCGTGCGCGACGACCAGGAGGGCGGCGGCTGGGTCGTGCGGCGGCTCGCCCCGTGAGCGAGTTCGCGAGCTCACGCCTGAGCAGGGCACCGGGCGGCACGTGGCCGACGAACGCCGGCGAGGAGCACCCGTGACGGGGCCGGGAGGGACCCCGCCACCGGGGCCCGGCCCCGCCGGGACGACGCCGGTCGACCCGCTGGAGGGCGGCGGGCCGGTCGAGCAGCCGCAGCCGGTACGCCGCCGGCGGGGCTGGGCCATCGACACCTCGCCGCTGCGCAACCGGCACTACCGGCGGGTGTTCAGCGGGGTCGCGGTCACGATGCTCGGCCAGCAGATGACGCTGGTCGCCGTTCCGTACCAGGTCTACCAGCTCACCGGTTCCACGCTGATGGTCGGCGTCACCTCCATCGTGGCGCTGGTCCCGCTGGTGGTCTTCGGCCTGCTCGGCGGTGCGATCGCCGACGCCATGGACCGCCGCACGCTGATGGTGGTGACGTCGGTCGGCGCCGCCGTGACCAGCGCGCTGCTGGCGGTGCAGGCACTGCTGCCCGGTGACGGCAACCTGGCCGTGCTGTGGGTGCTCACCGCCGCCGTGTCGGGATTCGCGGCGGTCAACCAGCCGGCGCGCAGCGCGGTCATCCCGGCGCTGGTGGGCAACGAGGGGGTGGCGGCGGCCAACGCGCTGGCCATGACGGTGCGCCAGGCCGGCGTCATCGTCGGGCCGCTGTTGGCCGGGCTGCTGATCGGCCTGGGCGACCTGGCGATCACCTACACGGTCGACGCGATCGGCTTCGTCGCCGCGGCGGTCCTGCTGCGCGGGCTGCCGCCGCTGCCCCCGGGCGGGGAGACCCACCGGCTGCACCTGGGCCGCGCCGTGCGCGGCGTGTGGGAGGGGTTCGCCTTCCTGCGCACCCAGCCGGTGCTGCTGATGACCTTCGTCGTCGACGTCATCGCGATGCTGTTCGCCTGGCCGCAGGCGGTCTTCCCCGAGCTGTCGCAGACCACGTACGGCGGGGACGCCAACAGCCTGGGCTGGCTGTTCGCCGGGGTCTCGATCGGGTCGCTGCTGATGGGGCTGACTTCGGGCTGGGTGAGCCGGGTCGACCGGCAGGGCGCGGTCGTGCTGGCCGCCATCGCGGTCTGGGGCGTGGCGATCATCGGGTTCGGGCTGGCCTCGACGCTGTGGTTGGCGGTCTTCTGCCTGGCCGTGGCGGGCGCCGGCGACATGGTCAGCGCGGTGCTGCGCTCGTCGATGCTGCAGACGGCGGCGCCGGACGAGATGCGCGGGCGGATGCAGGGCGTGTTCATCGTCGTCGTCGCGGGCGGGCCCCGGCTGGGTGACCTGCGCGCCGGTCTGGTCGCCAGCAGCTTCGGCGTGAGCATGGCGATGGTGTCCGGCGGCGTGATCATCGTGGTGGCGATGGCCGTGGTGGCCGTCGCCGTCCCGTCGTTCTGGCTGTTCCGCGCGTCCCGGGCCGACGAACTCGCCGAGCAGGCCCGCCGCCGGCTGGCAGCGGACTGACGGCTCGCGCTTGCACCGGGGGAGGCGGGGTAGCGGGGGGCCATGGCCCTGCCCCGCATCCTCGTGCTCGTCCTCGCCGGTGGTGCCGGCGGCCGGCTGGAACTGCTCACCGAGAACCGGGCCAAGCCCGCCGTCCCGTTCGCCGGGGTGTACCGGCTGATCGACTTCCCGCTGAGCAACTGCGAGCACTCCCAGATTCCCGACGTGTGGATCTCGGTGCAGTTCCACCCGACGTCGCTGCACGACCACCTGTCCAACGGCCGGCCCTGGGACCTCGACCGCACCACCGGCGGCCTGCTGACCCTGCCGCCGTTCATGGGCACCCACCGGGGCGGCTGGAACACCGGCACCGCCGACTCGCTGTGGCGGCACGCGGACCTGATCCGCGGGTTCGGCGCCGACGCGCTCGTCGTCGTCAGCTCCGACGCCGTGTACAAGCTGGACTACCGGGAGGTCGTCGAGGCCCACCTGGGCTCCGGCGCGGAGGTCACGATGGTGACCACCGAGGTCGCCGAGGACGATGCCTCGCGCTACGGCATCGTGCAGGTCGGCGAGGGCGGCAAGGTCAGCGACTACGCCTACAAGCCGGAGCAGCCGGCGACCACCATGGCCACGAACGAGGTCTTCGTGTTCTCCCCGGGGCCGACCCTCGACCGGCTCGAGGCGATCAACGCCGACGTCGGGGAGGAAGGGCTGGAGGACCTCGGCAGCCACCTGCTGCCGGCCCAGACCCGGGACGGGCAGGCCCGGGCCTTCCCGCTGCCGGGCTACTGGCGCGACGTCGGGACCGTGCCGTCCTACTGGGAGGCGCACCGCGACTTCCTGTCCGCGGAGCCGCCGATCGACCTCGACGAGCCCGGCTGGCCGGTGCACACGAGGGGCGGCCGGCGCAGTGCCGCCCGGCTGCTGCCGGGCGCGGTGCTCGAGGAGTGCCTGGTGTCCGGCGGCACCCGGGTGGCCGGGCACGTGACCGGGTCGGTGCTGTCGCCAGGGGTGGTCGTGGAGGCCGGGGCGACCGTCGTGGATTCGGTGCTGCTGCCCGGTGTCCGGGTGCGGGCCGGGGCGACGGTCACCCGCGCCGTCCTGGACGACCAGGTCGACGTGGGGGAGCGGGCCACGATCGGGGGGGACGGCGACATCACCCTGGTCGGCCGCCGGGCCGCGGTCGGGGCCGGGGCCTCGCTGGCCGCCGGGGCGCGGTTCCCGGAGCCCGAGGAGGATTAGCCCGCCCGGGGGTCACGCCAGGGCGTGCGCGACCACCCGGAGGTCGGTGACGAGCGCGTCGTAGGCGGCGGCCCGGCCCTCCCCCGGCGTCCGCAGCACGGCGGAAGGGTGCGTGGTCGCCAGGATCCAGGTCTGCGCCGGCACCTCCTCCTCCGGCTCGGGCCCGTCGGCGGCGGCCTCGCCCACCTCGGCGGCCGGCACGCCCGGCGGTGTCCACGGCAGCAGTTGTCCGCGCTCCCGGGTGATCCGGAACGACGGCGAGATGAGCGCCTTGGCCGCGACCGCGCCCAGGCAGACGACGACCTCCGGGGCGAGGACGGCGAACTCCGCCTCCAGCCACGGCCGGCAGGCCGCCAGGTGCTCCGCGCCGGGCGACTGGTGGATCCGGCGCTTGGGCGTCGGGGTGAACCGGAAGTGCTTGACCGCGTTGGTGACGTAGGCGTCCCGGCGGTCGATCTGCGCGTCGGCCAGCGCCCGGTCCAGCAGCTTTCCGGCCGGGCCGACGAACGGCTCACCGGCGCGGTCCTCCTGGTCGCCGGGCTGCTCGCCGACGAAGACGATCCGGGCGGACTCCGGGCCCTCGCCGAAGACGGTCTGGGTGGCCGGCTCCCACAGCTCGCAGGCCCGGCACCCGGCGGCCGCCTCGCGGAGCCGGGCCAGGCCGACGTCGTCGGGGACCTGGGCGGGATGGTTGTGCGCGCTCATGGCCCGATGACACCGGAAACGGGGTGAGCGTGCAGGGTGAACCCGAGCGGGTGCTGGAGTGTTCGCTTGACGATTCGGAAAGTGGTGGGCCAGGCTTTCCGCGGCGGAAAGTGGGCGGTCGCCGGCCGCGCCGCACCGGCTCGCCCGACACCCTCGGAGGGACAGTGCTCGAGTTCGACGGCCTCTACAAGGCCTACGGCAGCAACCAGGTGCTCCAGGGAGTCGGCTTCACCGTCGCCCCGGGGCAGATGTTCGGCTTCTGCGGCTCCAACGGCGCCGGGAAGACCACCACGATGCGGATCGCCATGGGCCTGGCCCGGTCCGACGCCGGCGAGGTGCGCTGGAACGGCGCCCGGGTGGACGAAGAGGCCCGCCGCCGGATCGGCTACATGCCCGAGGAGCGCGGTCTCTACCCGAAGATGAAGGTCGGCGAGCAGCTCGCCTACTTCGCCCGGCTGCACGGCATGGCCGCCGGCCCCGCCACCAGCGCCGCCGCCGAGTGGGCCGACCGGCTGGGGCTGGCCGAGCGCCGCAACGACCGGGTGGAGAAGCTCTCGCTGGGCAACCAGCAGCGCGTGCAGCTGGCCGCCGCGCTGGTCAGCGAGCCCGACGTGCTGATCCTCGACGAGCCGTTCTCCGGGCTGGACCCGGTGGGCGTCGACTCCCTCGCCGAGGCGCTGCTCGACCAGTGCCGCCGCGGCGTCCCGGTGGTGTTCTCCAGCCACCAGCTCGACCTGGTCGAGCGGCTCTGCGACGCCGTCGGCATCCTCGCCCGGGGCACGATCGTGGCCAGCGGCACCGTCGCCGAGCTCAAGGCGGCCGGCAGCGGCCGGCAGCTGCGGGTCGTCGCTCCCCAGGCGCGCCCCGGCTGGGCGGCCGGGCTGCCCGGCGTCCGGGTGGTGTCCGAGCAGCGCGGCGACACGGTGCTGGAGGTGGCCCAGGGGTACGACGACCAGCAGGTGCTCGCCGCCGCGCTGACCACCGGCCCGGTCACCCATTTCGCCTGGCGCGAACCCACGCTCGTCGAACTGTTCCGCGGTGCCGTCACCGCGGCCCCCGCGGAGGTGGCGGCGTGACCGCGTCCACGCAGGCCCCGACCCAGGCGTCGGCCCGGACCCCGCCCCCGGCGACCCGGCCGAACAGCGCGGCCGCACAGGTCCGCCTGGTCGCGGGCCGGGAGATCTCGACGCGGATCCGGGACAAGGGGTTCCTGATCGGTTCCGCCGTCCTGATCCTGCTGATCCTGGGCATGCTGGTCTTCCAGGTGGTGCTCAGCAGCGGCAGCGACGACACCCGGATCGGCGTGGTCGACGGCAACGCCGCGGTGGACCAGGCGCTGCAGGCGCAGGGCGAGGCCTTCGGCACCGACGTGGAGGTCGTCGCGCTCGACGACGAGGCCGCCGCGCGCACCGCCGTCGAGGCGGAGGACGTCGACGCCGCCCTGCTCGCCCCGTCCGGCGCGCAGCCCGAGCTGCTCGTGATGAGCGGCGACGCGCAGCTCGAGGCGCTGGTCCAGTCGACCGTGCAGGGTCTGTCGATCGACGACCAGCTCACCGCGGCCGGGGTCCAGCTGACGCCGCCGCCCCAGGTCGACGTCGTCGCCCTCGAGGAGGACGCGGAGGAGAACACCGAGGCGACCGTCGTCGCGGTGGTCGGCGTCCTGGTGCTCTACAGCCTGCTGATCCTCTTCGGGCAGTTCGTCGCCCAGGGCGTGGTCGAGGAGAAGTCCAGCCGGGTGGTCGAGCTGCTGCTCGCGACCATGCGCCCGTGGCAGCTGCTGGCCGGGAAGATCATCGGCCTGGGGCTGCTCGGCTTCCTGCAGATGCTGGTGATCGCCGTCGTCGGGGTGGTCGGGGCGCTGGCCTTCGACGTCGTCAGCGTGCCCGGCCGGCTGATCGGCACCGTGGTCACCGTCATCGCCTGGTTCGTGGTCGGCTACGCCTTCTACGCCTCGGTGTTCGCCGCGGCGGCCTCGCTGGTCAGCCGCCAGGAGGACCTGGGCAGCGTCATCACCCCGGCCTCCATCCTGCTGGTGCTCGGCTTCGTCATCTCCTTCCAGGCGGCCCAGGACCCGAACAGCACGCTGGCCACGGTCACCTCGTTCGTGCCCGGGATGTCGCCGATGGTGATGCCGGTGCGGCAGGCTGCCGGTGCCGCCGCCTGGTGGGAGGTCGCGGTGGCCGTCGTCCTGATGGTGCTGGCGATCGCCGCGATCGTCCGGATCGGTGGGCGGGTCTACGCCGGGGCGCTGCTGCGCACCGGCGGCAAGGTGAAGTTCCGGGAGGCGCTGAAGGCCGAGCGCGTCTGAAGAAGGACCACCCTTCCCCCCACGCCTCGCAAGCTCGGCGCGGGCCCCTGAAGGGTGGCCGCTCCAGCACGTCACCACGCTCGGCGCGGGCCCCTGAAGGGTGGCCGCTCCAGCACGTCACCACGCTCGGCGCGGGCCCCTGAAGGGTGGCCGCTCCAGCACGTCACCACGCTCGGCGCGGGCCCCTGAAGGGTGGCCGCTCCAGCCGCCGGCCGGTGCGCGCCGTGGTCGCCGTCCTCACCTCCCAGCGTGAGGACGGCGACCACAGGGTGGGGTCGGTGCCCGGTTCGGCCGACCCGGCGGCGGGGTAGCCGCAGCCCATGAGCATGCAGCTGGGCTACACCCTGATGACCGAGCAGTCCGGGCCGAAGGACCTGGTCTCCCACGCCGTCGGCGCCGAGGCGGCCGGCTTCGACTTCGCCGTCAGCAGCGACCACTACTTCCCGTGGCTGGACGAGATGGGCCACGCCCCCAACGCCTGGGTCACGCTCGGCGCGGTGGCGCAGGCGACCAGCCGGTTGCCGCTGATGACCTACGTGACCTGCCCGATCATGCGGTACCGCCCGGCGGTGGTGGCCCAGCAGGCGGCGACCCTGCAGCTGCTCAGCGACGGCCGGTTCACCCTCGGCCTGGGCGCGGGCGAGAACCTCAACGAGCACGTGATCGGCGAGGGCTGGCCGCCGGTCGCCGTCCGGCACGAGATGCTCGCCGAGGCGGTGCAGATCATTCGGGAACTGCTCCAGGGCGAGGGATACACGACCTTCCACGGCGACCACTACGACGTCGACGGCGGCAGGATCTGGGACCTCCCCGAGGGCGGGGTGCCGATCGGCATCGCCGTGTCGGGGGAGAAGTCGGTCGAGCTGGCCGCCGAGTACGCCGACGTGCTGATCGCCACCGAGCCCCGGCCCGAGCTCACCGAGACGTTCGCGGCCGCCGGCGGCGGGGACAAGCCGCGGATCGGCCAGATGCCGATCAGCTACGGCACCGACCGGGACGCGGCGGTCACCCGCGCGCACTCGCTGTTCCGCTGGTTCGGCCTGGGCTGGAAGGTCAACGCCGACCTGCCGGGGACGGCGGGTTTCGAGGCGGCCAGCCAGTTCGTGCGCGAGGAGGACGTCGCGGCGTCGATCCCATGCGGGAACGACGTCGGGGCGGTCATCGAGGCGGCGCAGGCCTACGCGGAGGCGGGCTTCAGCCACCTGGCGCTGGTGCAGATCGGCGGCGACCAGCAGCAGCCCTACCTGGAGTGGGCGCAGCGCGACCTGATGCCGGCCTGGCGGGAGGCCTTCGGCTCCTGAAGAAGTACCCGGGTGCCCCCCACGACGCGCTTCGTACGCCGCGGGTGCCTGCACCCGGGCCTGCGAGGGGTGGGGGGCAGGGAGGTCCTTCTACTGGCGGAGGCCGCTGAGCGGGCCGCGGTAGGGAAACGCGGGCGGGCCGGTCACCCCGGGCCGGACGGTGAACAACCGCCCGGCGTCGGGCTGGCCGGTGCGCTCGTCGGCCGTCAGCCCGTGCACGGACGTGCTGACCACCAGCAGGTCGCGGCCCGGGCCGGCGAACGCGCAGCTCGACGTCTGGGACGCCGGGACGTCGACCACCGCGAGCAGCTCGCCGGCGGGGGAGTAGCGCCGCACCTGGCCGGCGCCCCACAGCGCGGTCCACAGGCAGCCCTCGTCGTCGACGGTCAGCCCGTCGGCGACGCCGTCGTCCCCGGCGAACCGGACCACCGGGCGCCGGCCGCCGAACTCGCCGGTGCCCAGGTCGTAGTCGAACGCCCACACGACCGCGGCGCCGGAGTCGGCGAGGTAGACGGTGCGGTCGTCGGGTGACCAGCCCAGCCCGTTCGAGATCGTGAGCCCGTCGAGGACCCTGCTGACCGTCCCGTCCAGGTCGACCCGGTACAGCGCGCCGGCGCCGGGGCGCTCGTCGAAGGCCATCGTCCCGGCGAAGAACCGGCCGGCCCGGTCGCAGCCGCCGTCGTTCATCCGGGTGCCGCTGGGCCGGCCCTCCAGCGCCTGCGCCGGGCCACCCTCGCCGGCCAGCTCCAGCAGGGAGCGCACCTCACCGTCGGCGGTCACGGCGGTGAAGCCGGGGCCGGCGCCCAGCAGCCAGCCCCCGTGGGCAACCGGGACGGCGACGCCCACGGTGCCGCCCACCTCGACGGCGCCCACCTCGGTCAGCTCGCCGTCGGGGGACACCGTCGCCCGCCGGAACCGGCCGGCGGTGATGTCCACCCAGACGAGTTCCTGGCGATCGGCATCCCAGACCGGTCCCTCCCCGTGCTCGGCGGGGGACGGAGCGGCGGGCGCGGCCTGGAGTCGGGTCACGGGAGCATCCTGCCCCGCGACACCGGGACCGCCACACCGGCGGTGGCTGCCGGCCGGGTGCCCGACGGGGCCGGCCGCACCTACGCCTGCACCGCCGCCGCGGCCGCCCGGGCAGCGGCCAGCAGCGACGCCCGGTCGTGCAGCGTGGTCCGGGCGCGGCCGCGGGTCGCGCCCAGAGCCGTCTCCGCCGCGTCGATCGCCCGCCAGTTCGACAGCAGCACCGGCTCCACCCCGCGGGCCACCAGGGTGTCCACCAGGTCGTCGACGTCCCCGCCCGGCCGCAGCGTGCCGGCCGCGGCGTCGGCGAGCAGGGCGGCCACCGTCTCCCGTGCGTCGTGCTTGTTGGTGCCCACCACCCCGGTCGGCCCGCGCTTGATCCACCCGGCGGTGTACTCGCCGGTGCTCGGGGCGCCGTCGCGCAGCACCCGGCCGGCCTCGTTGGGCACCGTGCCCGAGCGCCCGTCGACCGGGAGCCCGGGCAGCGGGTGGCCGCGGTAGCCGACCGAGCGGACCACCAGGTCCGCGGGGACGACGTCGAACTCACCGGTGCCGGTCGCGGTGCCCGCGGCGTCGACCACCGTGCGCTCGACCTCCACCCCGGTGACCCGGTCGGTGCCCACCAGCCGGACCGGCCGGGCGTGGAACCGCAGCCGGATGCCGACCCGGCCCGGCGCGGGGGTGTGCCCGGCCCACCCGCGCAGCGTGGCCAGGTTGCGGGCGATCACCCGGTCGGCGGCGGCGGCCTCCTCGGCCGCCGGGTCGAGCTCGAGGTCGGCCGGGTCGACCAGGACGACGGCGTCGGCGAGGTGGTCGAGCTCGCGCAGCTCCTGGGTGGTGAACGTCGCCTGCGCCGGGCCACGGCGCCCGAGCACCGTCACCTGCTCCACCGGCGCCGCCGCGAGGCTGTCCAGGACGTGCTGCGGCATGTCGGTGAGCAGCAGCTCGTCGGGGGAGCGGGCCAGCACCCGGCCGACGTCCAGCGCCACGTTGCCCACGCCGATGACCACGACGTGCCGGGCCCGGCCGACGGCCTCCTCCACGAGCGCGCGGTCGGCGTCGGGGTGACCGCAGTACCAGGAGACGACGTCGGTGGCGGCCAGGCTGCCGGGCAGGTCCTCGCCCTCGATGCCCAGCCGGCGGTCGCCGGCGGCGCCGTAGGTGTAGACGACGGCGTCCACGTGCCGGCGCAGCTCGTCGAGGCCGAGGTCCCGGCCGATCTCGACATTGCCGACGAACCGGACCCGCTCGTGGTCCAGCGTGTGGTGCAGCGTGTCGCGCAGCGCGCGCATCTTGGCGTGGTCGGGGGCGATGCCGTGCCGGACCAGCCCGAAGGGCGTGGGCAGCCGGTCGATCAGGTCGACGGCGACGGGCACATCGTCCTGCCCGGCCAGCGCGTCGGCGGCGTAGATGCCCGCCGGGCCGGCGCCGACGACGGCGACCCGCAGTGGACGTGGGTCCCGCTCGGTGTCCGGCACACCTCGCATCCTGACCCGCCGGCCCGGTGTGCACCAGCTCAACGGCCCTGCGGCGTGATGGCCCCGTCCCGAGGCTCGCTCCGAGCTTGCGAGGAGTGAGGAGGACGGGGTCCTTCGTCAGGTGGCCTGGCAGGTGGGGCACCAGAAGAGGTTGCGGCCGACCATGACCTCGGTGCGCACCTCGGTGCCGCAGATCCGGCAGGGCAGCCCGGTGCGCCGGTAGACGTAGTGGGCGTCGGTCGGGCCGGCCACGCCCCGCCGCCGCTCCCGGTCCTCGGGCCGGGTGGTCACGATCCGCCCGGCGCGCACCCCGGCCCGCATCAGGGTCACCAGGTCCGCCCACATCCCCGTCCAGGTGCCGGCGTCGACGTCCCGGCCGGGCCGGAACGGGGAGACGCCGTGCCGGAAGAGCAGCTCGGCGCGGTAGACGTTGCCGACGCCGGCCAGCACGGCCTGGTCCATCAGCAGCGCGCCGATCGACGTCCGGCTCCTCGCGATGCGGGCGAACGCCTTTCCCGGGTCGGAGCGCCGGCGCAGCGGGTCGGGGCCCAGCCGGTCGAGGAGGAGCTTCACCTCGCCGTCGGTGATCAGGTCGCAGGTGGTGGCTCCGCGCAGGTCGGTCCACACGCCGTGGCCGTCCTCACCGGGCCCCTCCCAGCGCATCCGCAGCGCACCCCGGGGCGCCGGTGGCAGCCCCGTCCCGGACGTGTACTTCCCATACAGGCCGAGGTGCACGTGGACGACGTCGGGGCCGAAGCCGGCGAACAGGTGCTTTCCGTAGGACGTGACCTCGTCCAGCACCCGGCCGTCGATCAGCTCGGCCTGGCCGGCGAAGCGCCCCTGCGGGCTGGTCACGTGCACCTCGCGGCCGGCGAACGCGGCGTGCTGCTCGCGGGCCAGCCGGTACAGGGTGTGGCCCTCAGGCACGGGCAGCTCGCGCGGTCATGCACCCAGCTTCACCTGCGCCGACGCCGTCCGCCACGACGGGACCGGTGACCCAGCCGACACCCCCGGGGGGCCAAAGTCGCGATTTTGGCCCCCGGGGGTGTCGCGAGTTCAGCGGGTGCGGATGGCTGCGTAGCGGTCCAGGGACACCTGGCGCTCGTGGGCGTGGTCGACCACGGGCTCCGGGTACCCGGCCGGGACGCCGTCGGGTGACCGCCACGGTTCGTGCACGTACCGGGCCGGGACGTCGCGCAGCTCGGGCACCCAGCGCTTGACGTAGGTGCCGTCCGGATCGAACTTCTTGCCCTGGGTGACCGGGTTGAACACCCGGTAGTACGGCGAGGCGTCGGTGCCGGTCCCGGCGACCCACTGCCAGCCGTGGTTGTTGCTGGCCAGGTCGCCGTCGACCAGGTGCCGCATGAACCACCGCGCGCCGCGGGTCCACTCCTGGTGCAGGTCCTTGACCAGGAAGGAGGCGACGATCATCCGCACCCGGTTGTGCACGTAGGCCTCACCGAGCAGCTGCCGCATGCCGGCGTCGACGATCGGGAAGCCGGTGCGGCCGGTCTCCCAGGCGCGGACCAGCTCCTCGGCGTCGGGGCCGGTGTCGTAGCGCATGCCTTGCAGCCGGGGGTCGAGGTACTCCCGGGCGGAGTCCGGCCGGTGCCAGAGCACGTCGGCGTAGAAGTCCCGCCAGGCCAGCTCGTCGGTGTACCGCCGCACCGCCTCGCCGCCGTCGTCCTGTGCCGCCAGGTCGGCCAGCAGGGTGCGGGGGTGGATGCAGCCGTACTTCAGGTACGCCGAGAGCCGGCTGGTGCCGTCGGTACCGGGTGTGTTGCGGCCCTCGGCGTAGTCGCGCAGGCGCTCGTCCCGGAACCGTGCCCAGGTCGCCGCGGCCGCGGCCTCTCCGGCCGGGGGCAGCTGGGCGTCACCGGGGTCGGGGGCCGGCGGCGGGTCGGTGGACGGGACGCCGGACAGCCAGGGGACGGCGCGGGGCCGCGGCGCAGGTGCCCGCCAGCCGTGCTCGCGCCAGGCGCGGGCGAACGGGGAGAAGACCTGGAAGGGGGTGCCGTCGCGCTTGGTCACCCGGCCCGGGGTGACCAGGTAGGGCGAGCCGGTTCGCTCCAGCGGGACGTCGCCCAGCGCCCGCTCGACCGCGGCGTCGCGCCGGCGGCCGTAGGGGCCGGGATCGGCGGAGACGTGCACGCTGGCGGCACCCACCTCGGCGGCCAGCTGCGGGACGACGCGGGCCGGGTCGCCGTGCCGGAGGACGAGGGCCCCGTCCGTCGCCGTCCGCAGGTCGTCCAGGCAGTCGAGCAGGAAGCGGCGGCGCGGCGCACCGGCGGGCCCCCAGAGCCGGTCGTCGAACACGAAGACCGGCAGCACGGCGCCGTCGTTCCCGGCCGCTTCGCCGGCGGCCAGCAGCGCCGGGTGGTCACCCAGGCGCAGATCGCGCCGGAACCACAGCAGGGCGGTGCGCGCCGGCCGGGCGGACGTCAGCGGACGGCGGGGGAGAGGCCGAAGGTCGGGCGGTCGTCCTCGGCCACGAGGTCGAGGTCCTCGGGGTGGTCCTGCAGGTACTTGCGGATGAACGAGCAGTAGGGGAGCACGTGCAGTTGCCGGGAGCGGGCGGCCGACAGGAGTTCGCGGACCAGCGTCGTACCGAGACCCTGCCCACCCATCGACGGGTCGATCTCGGTGTGCGGCAACGTCATGACGTCGCCGTCCACGTGGTAGCTGGCCAGGCCGACGACACGGTCGTCCGCCCGGATCTCGAAGCGTCCACGTCCTGGGACGTCGACCACCGTGATGTCCATCGTGCTCAGTCACCTCCACTGTCTCGGCGCCGCTGCCGAGGCTCACGTGCTGAGACAAGGTAACGGTTGCGGCACAGAACCGCCCGCTTCTGGAGACGCGTTGGGCCGATCGGGTGTTCCCCGTTCGGGCGCGTCGGGTATCGGCGGTACCCGACGCGGCGGCCTTCGTGCGGCGCGACGCACGCTCCGCTCCGCCCATCCCGGCGCCGGGCCGGAACGGCTGCGGAAATGGCTGCCAGCATCCTGACATGGAGATCTCATGACGATTTCATGACAGGTCAGCTACTGCGCGCCATGGTCGGAGAACGCGCTGGAACGACTCGACAGCGACGCGTTCGGGCTGGCCGGGGCGGCGTGCTCGGCAGTCGACGCGGGAGGAGGATATCCGCTGAATGTGCTGTTCGACACTGTCGATCGACGTCACGACCGCATAACAGAATGGCCGGATCCGTCGCTATTGGTGGGTGACCAATGAATTGGCTGTTAGCTTTCCCTTCGCACGATGTCGCGACCATGACCCTCATGGCCGCCTGTGCCCGGTGCGCGAGCTGCGGAGCAGTGCTCGCGGCAACGCGCGCCGGGGTCGCGCCACCCCATCGTGGGGCTGTCCGCCCGCCAGGTGCGGCGCTGGGCGCGGCGACCGCGCGGCGCCCGATCGACGGATCCCCGCCGAGGGCCGGTCCATGTCCGACGACGAGAGGTGAACGTGCCTGCTGTACACGCTGAAGGGCTGTTCAAGATCTTCGGACGGCGCACCGACGAGGCCGTGCGCCGGCTCGGGGACGGCGCCTCCGTGGCCGACGTCCGCGAGCTGGGGGCGACCCCGGCCGTCATCGACGTCAGCTTCACCGTCGAGCCGGGCGAGATCTTCGTGGTGATGGGGCTGTCCGGCTCGGGCAAGTCGACGCTGCTGCGGATGCTGAACGGCCTGCTGGACGCGACCGCCGGCAGGGTCCGAGTGGGTGGCGACGACCTCACCACGCTGGACGCCAAGGCCCTGCGCCGGCTGCGGCAGGAGCGGATGAGCATGGTGTTCCAGCACTTCGCGCTCTTTCCGCACCGCACGGTGGTCGACAACGCCGCCTACGCCCTCGAGGTGCGCGGGATGGACCGCCGGACCCGTCGGGCCAAGGCCCGCGAGGCGCTGGCGCTGGTGGGCCTGGAGCAGTGGGCGGACGCGAAGCCCGACGAGCTGTCCGGGGGGATGAAGCAGCGGGTCGGCCTGGCCCGGGCGCTGGCCGCCGAGACCGACCTGATGCTGATGGACGAGGCGTTCAGCGCGCTGGACCCGCTGATCCGGCGCGAGATGCAGGACCAGCTGCTCGAGCTGCAGGCCCAGCTGGGCAAGACGATCGTCTTCATCACCCACGACCTCAACGAGGCGATGCGGCTGGGCGACCGGATCGCGATCATGCGGGACGGCCGGATCGTGCAGATCGGCACGCCCGAGCAGATCCTCGACGAGCCGGCCGACGACTACGTCGCGCAGTTCCTCGCCGACGTCGACCGGGGCCGGGTCTTCACCGCCGGGCACGTCATGGTGGCCGCACCCGCCGCCGTCCCCCTCGGGGCGGCGCCCGCCGACGTGCTGACCGCCATGCGCGCGCACCGGACCGGCACCGTCCTGGTCGGCGACGGGAACGGCGGGCTGGCCGGCGTGGCCACCGAGGAGGCCGTGCGGACGGCCGCCGAGAGCGGTGCGCCGAGCCTGGTCGGTCTGCCCCTGCAGCCCCCGGTCAGCGTCCGGACGACGACGCTGCTCGCGGACCTGCTGACCCCGGCCGCGCAGGACGAGGTGCCGGTGACGGTCGTCGACGCCGACGGCCGGCTGGTCGGCGTCGTCCCCCGCGGCGCCGTCCTGGCCGCGCTGGGCGGCGCCACCGGCAACGGGCGGCCGGTGCCCAGCGGCACCGGATCGCCGCACACGGCGGGCGCGACCGCCGTCGGGACGAGGGAGGCCGTTCGTGGCTGAGACATCTCTGCTCGTGGCCGCCGAGGACGGCGACCTGCCCCGGGTTCCGCTGGGCGACTGGATCGACACCGGCCTCGACTGGCTGACCGACAACTTCTCCCCGGTCTTCGATGCGATCAGCACCGGGACCGAGGCCGGCGTGGAGAGCCTGCGGGACGCGCTGCTGTTCCTGCCGCCGATCGTCTTCGCGGTGCTGCTGGCTGTGCTCGGTGGCGTGGTGCGGTCGGTGCGCTTCGCCGTCGTTTCGCTGCTCGGGCTGCTGCTCATGATCAGCATGCGGATGTGGGACCCGGCGATGGCCACGCTGGCCCTGGTCCTGGTGTCCGCGGTGATCGCGGTGGCGATCGGCATCCCGATCGGCATCGCGGCGGCGAAGAGCGACCGGATCAGCGCGGTCCTCCGGCCGGTGCTCGACTTCATGCAGACGATGCCCGCGTTCGTCTACCTCGTCCCCGCCGTGACCTTCTTCGGCATCGGCCTGGTCCCGGGCGTCGTCACCACGATCATCTTCGCGATGCCGCCGGGGGTCCGGCTCACCGAGCTGGGCATCCGGCAGGTGGACAAGGAGCTGGTGGAGGCGGGGCACGCGTTCGGCAGCCCGCCCGGACGGATCCTGCGCGGTGTCCAGCTCCCGCTGGCACTCCCGACGATCATGGCCGGCGTCAACCAGGTGATCATGCTGGCGCTCTCGATGGCGGTCATCGCCGGCCTGATCGGGGCGGCGGGCCTGGGCGGCGTCGTCGTCACCAGCATCTCCCGGCTCGACGTCGGCCTGGGCTTCGAGGGCGGCCTCTC
Organism: Modestobacter lapidis; assembly: GCF_054780755.1. Lineage (NCBI taxonomy): Bacteria > Bacillati > Actinomycetota > Actinomycetes > Geodermatophilales > Geodermatophilaceae > Modestobacter > Modestobacter lapidis. Next base: position 41,864 of record NZ_BAAGVS010000012.1, read on the forward strand.
GGTCGTCATCCTCGCCATCTACCTCGACCGGCTGACCAGCGCATTCGGTCAGCGGCGGGGGCGGCTGTCCGGCTTCCCGTCCTTCCTCAGCCGTGGCGGCACGGTCGGCAAGGCCGGCCTGGCCGCCAGTAGCCGGTCCGCCGATGCGGTCATGCCCGTCGGAACCGACCAGAACTCACCGAACCGACCTGCCCGGTAGTCGATCGGCGCGGCCCTCCCGGGCCGTCGCCGCGGATCCGGAGCACCAACGGTGCGCGGGGCAGTCGACCGCCACCAGATGTAGGAGAGGAACGACCGCATGAACAAGCACCTGACCACCCGAGGCGCGCGCCTCGCCGCCGGCCTCGCCGCCGTCGCGCTGACCGCCACCGCCTGCGGCGGCGACAGCGACACCGACGCGAGCGCGGCGGGCTCCACCGCGTCCGAGGGCGCGGCCTGCGAGTCCGTCAACCTCGGCTTCATCCCGTCCTGGACCGACGGACTGAGCCTGGCGCACCTGTGGGACCACGTCCTGCAGGAGCAGGGCATCGAGGTCGAGATGACCGAGATCTCCGACGCGGCGCCGCTGTACGCCGGGCTGGCCGGCGGGGACGTCGACGTCTACCCGTCGGCGTGGTCCGAGGTCACGCACGCGGCCTACATGGACGAGTACGGCGACCAGATCGAGGACCTCGGTGCCTGGTACGACGGCGCGGTGCTGACCTTCGCGGTGCCGGAGTACACCGACATCGACTCCATCGCCGACCTGGCCGGCAACGCGGAGATGTTCGACGGCCGGATCATCGGGATTGAGCCGGGTGCCGGGCTCACGAAGACGACCAAGGAGAGCGTCATCCCCACCTACGGGCTGGGGGAGGAGTACACGCTGGTCGAGTCCTCCACCACCGCCATGCTGGCCGAGCTGCAGGCCGCCACCGAGGCCAACGAGGACATCGTCGTCACCCTGTGGCGTCCCTTCTGGGCCAACAGCGAGTTCCCCGTCAAGGACCTGGCCGACCCCGAGGGCGCCCTGGGTGACGCCGAGGGGCTGCACACCCTGGCCCGCACCGGCTTTTCCGAGGACTGCAGCGACGTCGCGGCCATGATGGAGAACCTGACGCTGACCGACGAGCAGTACGGCTCGCTGGAGAACCTGGTGGTCAACGAGTACGGCGAGGGCCGCTACGGCGAGGCCGTCGACGCGTGGATCGAGCAGAACCCGGACTTCATGGAGTCCCTGCAGAGCTGACGGGCTGCCGTTCCCGGGCGCTGGACCCAGCGCCCGTCGGGCAGTGACCAGAGGGGTCCGGTGGCAGCTGCCGCCGGGCCCCTCTGCCGTGCGCCGCCCGGGGTGCCCGCCCCACGGGCCGCTGCCCGGACGTGCCACGATGAGCCCAGCCACGGCGGTCCTCCACAGCGATGTGGACACGTCCCGCCCCCGTAGCTCAGGGGATAGAGCATCGGTTTCCTAAACCGTGTGTCGCAGGTTCGAATCCTGCCGGGGGCACCATCGTGATGTCGCAGGACATCGCGGACGCCCGGCTTCCTGCCGTCCCGGGATGGTGGCCGGACCCTGCGGGTACCGGCGCACGCATGGGAGCACGCAGCGCGGCGGTCGCGGCCGCGGACCAGTGGACCGACCCGGACGACGGCGTCCGCTACCCCGCCGGTGAGGTGCACGCGTGGGAGCGAGGGCGCAACGAAACGGTCTGCGGGCTGTCGCTGAACAGGTCCCGGCTGGCCCGCTTCCCGCACGTCGGCTGGGCGGACGTCCAACCGGAGTCGGGTCGGCACGCGGAGGGCGTGCAGCTCGTGTGCCGCCGCTGCCGGGCGGCCCAAGGTGTCCGCCGGGACGAGCGCGGCTGGACGCGGACCAACCCCCGTCCCTGAGCGGCGGGCAGGATCGGGTCCGGCGACGTGCCTCCGCTGCCGGTTCCGCCGGGGCGCGTCAGGATGACCCGATGCCTGCACTGCTCCACCCCTCGGGCGAGGGTGCCGCCCACCCCGGCCGGCCCGGCGGCTGGACCGGGCCGCTGCGGCGCACGTGGGCGCGGCACCCGCGGCTGGGGCTGGCCGTCAAGGCGGCACTGGCCGCGGTGACCGCCTGGGTGCTGGTGGGCTTCGTCCCCGGACCCGCCAGCGACTACCCGTACTACGCACCGCTCGGCGCCGTGATCGCCACCTCGACCACGGTCGCCGGCTCCGCGCGGGAGTCGCTCCAGACGGTCGCCGCGATCGCCCTGGGAGCGGCGGTCGCCATCGGCTTCCACGCTGTGCCGGGGCCGCGCCTCCTGGCGCTGGCCGCTGTCGTGGCCATCGGGGTGCTGCTGGCCGGCTGGCACCGACTGGGCAGCGCCGGCAGCTGGCTGCCCACGTCGGCGCTGTTCGTGCTGATCATCGGACGCGACAACCCCACGGGCTACGTGCTGGGCTACACCGGGCTGACGTTCCTGGGGGCGCTGGTGGGGGTGGCCGTGACCGCAGCCTTCCCCCCGCTCCCGCTGGCGCCCGCCGAGCAGCAGCTTAAGGCGCTGCGGGACACCCTCGCCGGGCAACTGGACGACCTGGTCGACGGGCTGAGCCAGGAGCACCCGCCGACCCAGGCCGGGTGGCAGGGGCGGATCCACACCATCGACCCCGTCCTCGCCCAGATGCGCACGGCCGTGCAGCAGACCATGGAGGCGCGGCGGGGCAACCGGCGTGCGCGCCGGTACCGCAACGACGCGGAACGGCAGTACCAGCAGGCGCGGGCGCTGGAGCGGCTCACGCTGCTCGTCGAGGACCTCACCCAGCTCATCGCCGAGACCGAGAACGCCGACAACCACTGGGTGCCGCTGGGCCCGTCGCTGCGCCTTCCGGCGGCGCGGGCCCTGGCCGGGGTCGCCGAGGTCCTCCGGTCGGTCGAAGGGGCCACCGCCGACCCCAAGGTGAGCAGCAGGGCCCACGACGTCCTGCGCGGGTTCGCCGACGAGCTGCGTCGGGTCCGGGTCACCACTGGTGACGACCTGTTCGTGGCCGGCAACATCCTGGAGAACCTCCGCCGTTCGCTGGCCGCCATGCCACCTCACGAGGAGCCGGCGGACGAGCCGCCCGGCTGACCGTGGCCGCGCCGACCGGCATCCCGGCGGGCGCTACGGCGGCCAGCGGGCCGGGGCGGTGCATCTCCGGCGGCCGGATTACCCACGGGGTCCGCCCGCCGACGCCACCGGCACCATCTCGGTCAGCAACGGCAGGAGCGTGCCCTGCGTCGACGACGCCGCCGCCGGCGGCAGCGCTCGACTCGCTGCTCGCATACCCGACACGGGAGGTCGGTGCAAGTGAACGGCGCGCGCGGAAGACCCTTTCACCCATTCGTGCACTAAACGTGATCAAAGCCACTACTCACTGCTACACAAGCGCCCGAGACGTCGACGCGGACGTCCGTGAGGGTGTGAGGCACAGATCCGCCGGGCGCATCAGCTGGTCGCCGAGCCCGGTGGTGAGCCAGGGCGAAACCGACACGCCTTCCCTGATGGGAAGGGAACACATGTTGCGAAAGACCATGATCGTCGTCAGTGCGATCGGGTTGGTGCTGGGGGCGACCGCGACCTCCGCGCTGGCCGACCACAGCCAGGGTCACCGGATCGAGCAGGCCCAGGCGGACCTGGCGACGGCGAACGAGACGCATGCGGCGGCCCAGCAGGCCGTGCTGGACGCCGAGGCCGCGGTGCCCGTCGCCCAGGCCGCCGCGGACGAGGCGGCGTACGGAGCGAGGACCGACGCGCAGCACCAACAGGAGCTCACCACGCTCAACGCCTTCCTGGGCATCATGAACCAGGGCTGCAGCTTCGGCGCCGCCGGGGCCCAGTGCCGGGCGGACAACCTGGCCTGGATGGGCCCGGGCATCGACCGGGAACGCGCGTTCCTCGCCATTCCCTACGCCCAGCGCCTGGCGAACAACACCGCGGCCCAGGCTGCGCTCACCCAGGCGAAGGCCGACCTCGCCGCGGCACAGACCGCGGTCACCGCGGCGGCTGCCGCGGTGACCGCTGCCGAGGCCGTCCTGGCCGAGGCGCAGGCCGCCGTTCCGCTGCCCCGCGAGAAGGACGTGCTGGCCACCGACGGGTTCGCCGTCGAGGGCCTGGCCGTTCCGCCCACGTTCGCGCCGGCGGCCACCGTCGTCGTGGCCGACTGCACCGACGAGGGCATCGCCTTCACGGTGACGACGGACAACACCGGCTCCACCGACGGCACCAACGCTGGCGCCGGCACGGTCTCCTTCACCACGGCGACCGGTTCGGACAGCGTCACGGCCGACCTGGCCGCCGGCCAGGAGACCACCTCCGACAGCCGGCTCGTCGCCTTCGACGAGGTCGTCGCCGTCAGCGTCGAGGCCACCGTGGACGGCGTCGTGCAGGAGCTGGCGCAGCGGACGATCGCCCCGAGCAGCGACTGCGACTCCGCCGTGGGGATCACCGTGGCCGGGCCGACCGAACTCGAGGTGGGCAAGAGCGGTGTCTACACCGTCAACGTGACCAACTCGCGCGGCGACCACGACACCCCCGTGCAGATCGGCCTCGAGGTCGAGGCGTTCGAGGACGAGCTGCAGACCGGCGACGTCACCCTGGAGGCGTGCGACACCGCGGCGTGCGACACCGCGGCGCCGCTCGAGTTCGAGGTCACCGACGGCGTTCTGCACGTCACCCAGGACGGCCTGATGGTCGACCACGGTGCCGACGTCGACCGCTTCCTCCGGCTGACCTTCGCCAGCAACGGCGCCTACGTCGGCACGGTGTACGCGATCGACTCGGGTCTGGCCGTCTGATGGGCCGGCACCTCGGGCCGCGGCTGCTCGGCGCCGTGGGCATCCTCCTGATGGCCGTCTCCGCGGCCTGGGGTGCCGGGCTCTTCGACCGGCCGACCGCTCCGCCGGGGGCCATCGCCTCGACGAACATCTCGATCACCGTGGGGGACGGCGGGCTCTTCTCCTGGACTGGTGAGCAGATGGTGTCCGCGGCGGGAGTGGTCCTGGGGCTCGTGCTCCTGCTCGGTTCGATCGTCTGGTCCGTGCGGACGCGGGCAGTCGGGCGGCGGCTGACCGCGTCGTTCGGCTAGACCGGCTCTCGTGCGGCCCGGGAGGGCGCCCACAGGGTGGCCTCCCGGGCCGTGCTGCCGTCCCCGGTCGTCGTGGCCGCGGTCGATCGGACCCGCCGTCGGCGCGGTCGGCGAACTACCGTTCCGGCATGGGCGCACTCCTCGCGGTCGTGGTGTTGATCGCGTTGCTCGCTGTGCTGGGCACGTGGGCGTGGCGGGTGCTGCAGAGCCCGGGGCAGGTGCAGACCCCCGGCGCCGGCCCGCGGGCGCTGCCGCCGTGGGACCGCGCCCGCCAGGAACGGGCCATCGCCGCGGCCCGGTGGGTGACCGCGCACGACGAGGTGGACGGCGTGACCAGGGTGCTGCTGCGCCGGACCTGCACCGGCCTGGACGGCCGCCCGGAGGTCCTCGAGGAACGGGTCTTCGAGACCTTCCCCGCGCAGGACCCGCTGTGGGAGGCCCGGTTCACCGAGGCGATGTCCGGCGCGCGCTTCCGCTGCCGTTACCTCAACAACGAGGAGCAGCAGGAGTAGGGCGCGACCGGCCCGGTCGTCCCCCGACCGGGGCGCGCGACACCCGCGGACGGCCGCCGGGCAGGATGGCGGCATGGGTCAGGTCGTCGCGACAGCAGAGGGCATCGTGCGCGCGCCCGCCGAGCGGGTGCGCGCCGCGCTCGCCGACTACGAGGGCACTCGCCGGCGGATGCTCACCGAGCAGTTCAGCGAGTACCGGGTCAGCGACGGTGCGGACGGCGCCGTCGCCCGGGTGCACTGGAAGCTGGCCGCCACCAGCAAGCGGGTGCGCGACCAGGATCTCGTCGTCACCGCCACTCCCGACGGCGGGCTGGTGGAGACCGACGCCAACTCCAGCATGGTCACCACCTGGACGGTGCATCCCGCTGATGCCGGGGTGAGCACCGTGCGGGTGCGCAGCACCTGGAACGGCGCCACCGGCATCGGCGGCTTCTTCGAGCGAACCTTCGCCCCGAAGGGGCTGCGCCGCATCTACGAGGGGTTGATCAGCCGGCTGGACGCCGAGGTCAACGCGGGCTGAGCGCGGCAGCGGGCGCGGGCAGCCCGGGGCCGGCGCTCCGGCGGCCCAGCCACCGGTCGGTCAGCCGGACGGTGAGCAGCGGGAGCGCCGCGATCGTGGCGAAGACCGCGGTGCCGGTGATCCCGACGCCGAGCCACTGGAGCGGGCCGAACCCCACCGTCGAGCCCACCTCCTCAGCGGCCACCCCGATGGCCGGCAGGCACAGGAACAGCGCGCCGGCGACCGGTAGCAGCCACCGTCGCCGCTTCGTGGTGACCCCGGCGACCACTCCTCCCGGCACCATGACCAGCACGTAGAGCACGAGGATGAACGCCGTGCCGCTCCAGGAGAACGAGTTCTCCCCGCCTGACGCGACGGTCACGAGCGCCATGAGCCCCCGGGAGACCGCGCCCAGCGCCATCCCGGCGGCCAGGGCCGCCAGCGCGCCCACCACGATCCTGATGCCCATCCCGACTCCGTCCGCCGCTCCGCCGGCGGCGGCAGGCTAGCGGCGCCGGGGCCGGCTGCGGAAGCACTTCGGACGCCCCGCGGCACCGGCCGGCGGCGCGGGTGCCGATCGGCAGGGACCATGGGGGAGTGACCGCCGCGCCACCCACCGTGGAGGGGATCTCCGCCCTCACCGACCTGCTCGCCGACGGCGGGGCGCTCGTCCTCTCCGGGGCCGGCATCTCCACCGATTCCGGCATCCCCGACTACCGGGGCGTGACCGGCTCGCTGCGCCGGCACACCCCGATGACCTACCAGACGTTCACCCGTGACCCGCGGGGGCGGCACCGGTACTGGGCGCGCAGCTTCGTCGGCTGGCGGAAGATCGCCGACGCCCGGCCCAACCCGGGCCACCGGTCGGTCGCGGCGCTGCAGCAGGCCGGCACGGTCGGCGACGTGATCACCCAGAACGTCGACGGACTGCACCAGGCCGGCGGCGCCCGTGGCGTCGTCGAGCTGCACGGCGGGCTGGACCGCACCGTCTGCCTTGCCTGCGGGGACGTCGCCGACCGCGCGGAGCTCGACCTCCGGCTGCAGGCGGTCAACCCGCGCTTCCGGCCGGCCGGGCACGCTCCTGACGAGGTCAACCCCGACGGTGACGTCGAGCTCCCCGACGCCGCGCTCGACGGCTTCGTGATGGTCGACTGCCTGGCCTGTGGCGGCGGACCGCTCAAGCCCGACGTCGTCTTCTTCGGCGAGACGGTGCCGCGCGACCGGGTCGACCACTGCTTCGGCCTGGTCGACCGGGCCGCCTCCCTGGTGGTGCTCGGCTCCTCGCTGACCGTTATGAGCGGCTACCGGTTCGTCATCCACGCGGCCAAGCGCGGCATCCCGGTGGCCATCGTCAACGCCGGCGCCACCCGCGGGGACGCGAAGGCCGACGTCCGGGTCGACGCCCCGCTCGGCGTGGTGCTGCCGGAGCTCGCCCGCCGGCTGGCCGGCTGACCCGGCGCCGCCGGCCCGTCCGGCCCAGACTGGGCGGTGATGCAGACCTTCCTCCCCGTCGCCGATTTCGCCGAGAGCGCCCGCCTGCTGGACTCCCCGCGGCTGGGCAAGCAGCGGGTCGAGACCCTCCAGGTGCTGCGGGCCCTCGAGCTGCCCGACTACGGCTGGGCCGCGCACCCGGTGGTCACCATGTGGCGCGGGCGCACCGCCGGGCTGGTCGTCTACGGCCTGGCGATGGTGCGGGCCTGGACGGAACGCGGGTTCGCCGACAGCACCGAGACGCTCATCGCCGAGTTCGCCCCCGAGGCCGCGCGGATGACCCAGGCGCAGGCCGCGGCCGCCGGCCTGCTGCCCAGCTGGGTCGGCGACGAGGCGCTGCACCGGTCGCACCGGTCCAACCTGCTGGCCAAGGATCCGGGGTTCTACCGGCCGGCGTTCGGCGCGGAGCCGGCCGACCTGCCCTACGTGTGGCCGGGCGCGGACGACGTGCCGCCGCCGCCCGCGCCCGAGGGCGTGCCGGTGTGGGTGGTGCGACCGCGGGCGCACACCGAGCTGGGCGCCGCGCTGGCCACCGGCGTCGTCGGGCTCGGCACGCAGTCGGGGATCGACGTCGACGCCACCGGGCTGAGCCCGGCCGAGCTGCGGGTGCTGGCCAAGGAGCTCTCCGGGCGCCGGCCGGCCAAGGACCTCCGCCAGCTGAGCGCGCTCCTCGACGAGATGCGCCCCGGCGATCTCGTCGGTCTGCCCGTCGAGCACGGCACCGGGCTGCTGCTCGGCGAGGTGGTCGGCGGCTACTCCTTCGCCGGCCGGGAGCTGCTGCCGCACCGGCGGCCGGCCCGCTTCGGCGGGGTGGTGCCGCGATCGGCGGCCCGCCCGCCGGCCACGCTGCAGGACCCGCGGGCGCTGTTCCGGATCACCCTGGACCCGGCAGGCGTCCCGGCGCCGCTGCGCTGACCGGTCGACGGCGTCAGCACTGCGGCGCAGCCGTGGGGTCGGCGTCGCGACCCGGGTGACCACCTGCGCGGGCACCGGAGCACCACGACGTCGCCCCCGTCGTTCGGCAGGGTGCGGTCACCCGGTCGCAGGCAGCGGCACGTTCTGCAACCGGACCTGTCCGCGGGCGACGAGCTTGCCGTCCTCGGCCCGGGTCAGGCTCACCAGCCAGAGCTGCTGGGTACGGCCCTGCTGGACCGGCTCGGCGAGCACGTCGAGCCGGCCGCTGGTCATCGGCCGGAGGAAGTCGGTCGCGTTGTGCAGGCCGACGGCGAACTCGCCGCGGTCGACCACCGCGGCGCTGGCGCCGATGCTGGCGGCGGACTCGACCACCGTGCAGTAGACGCCGCCGTGCACGACGCCCCACGGGGTGTGGTGCGCACGCCCCAGGTCGACGGCGCCGGTGACCCGGGTGCCGGACACCTCGGCGGGCACGAACCCGGAGGCAGCGGCGAAGGAGCTGACCGCTGCCAGGTCCGTCGGAGGCAGTGCGCTCATGCGTCCCACACCAGGCAGAAGGGATGGCCGACCGGATCGGCGTAGACCCGGAAGTCGCCGCCGCCGCCGGGCAGCCGGCGGGCGCCCAGGGCGAGCACCTGCGGCTCGGCCACGTCGACGTCGGCGACCCGGATGTCGAGGTGGAACTGCTGCGGCCGGGTCGGGTCCGGCCAGGCCGGGGGAACGAGATCCGGGGCCTGCTGGACGGCGATCCGGTAACCGGCGCCGGTGACGACGACCCAGTCGTCGCCGGGCCGGCCGCTGACCTCCATGCCCAGTACCTCGGCGTAGAAGGTCGCCAGCGCGTGGGCGTCAGGGGCGTCGATGACGACGGAGTGCAACTGGCCGATCATGACCGCCATCCTCCCCCGGCCGGCCGGGGCCCGGCAGCCCGGTGTCGTGGCGGCGCCACGGCGCGCGGCCACCCGGGCTGCGGGCCGCGCCGGTCGTGCCGCACGATCGGCACATGGCCGACCCGCTTTCCGCACCCCAGCTGGGCACGCTCACCTGGCACCCCGCCGCCGACCGGCCCGACCTGCTGGGCGATCCGGTCGCCGCGGCCCTGGCCGGCCTGTCCGGACCGGCGTGGGTGGCCGAGATCGACGACGCGGCGGCCGACACCGCCGCCTTCACCGACACCTACCAGGTGCCGCCGGAGGCCTCGGCCAACTGCGTGGTCGTCGCCGCCCGGCGCGGCGGGCAGACGACGCTGGCCGCCTGCCTGGTGCTGGCGACCACCCGGGCCGACGTGAACGGCCTGGTCCGCCGGCACCTGGGTGCCCGCAAGGCCTCGTTCGCGCCGCAGGACGTCGCGGTCGCCGAGAGCGGCATGGCCTACGGCGGGATCACCCCGGTCGGGCTGCCCGCGGACTGGCCGGTGCTGGTGGACGCCCGGGTGGCGGCCGGGGAGCTGCTCGTCGTCGGCTCGGGCACCCGGGGCAGCAAGCTGGCCGTACCCGGGGCGGTGCTGGCCGCGCTCCCGGGCGCCGCGGTGCTCGAGGGCCTCGGCCAGCCGCTGGAGTGAGGCGCCGGCGGCTCTAGGCTCGCGGTGATGAGCGAACCCGACGACGACCGCCCGGCGCCCGGCCCCGTCGTCCGGCCGGAACGTGCGCCGGACGACAGCGACCTCGGCTGGGGTGAGCGGCTGACCGACCCCGACGACGAGGACCGCCGCTACCTGGAGGACCGGCCGCCGCACTGGGGGAGCGACTGACGGCCTACAGCCGGCCGGGCAGTGCGGTGGTGCCCGGACCCGACGGGTCGCCGCCCGGCCGCTGCCCCTGCTGGGCGCGCAGCAGGTCGCGGATCTCAACCAGCAGCTCGACCTGCGTGGGCGCCACCGGACCGGCCTCCTCGCCGCGCCGACGCCGCTCGACGAGCGTCTTCATCGGCAGCACGACGACGAGGTAGACGACGGCAGCGGTGAGCACGAAGGTGATCACGGCGTTGACGAACGCGCCCCAGGTGAACCGCTGGCCGTCCACGACGACGGTGCCGCCGTCGACCCCGCCCCCGCCGACCAGGCCGATCAGGGGCTCCAGGAACGACGCGGTGAACGAGCCGACGACCGCGGTGAACGCGGCGCCGATCACCACCGCCACGGCGAGGTCGACGACGTTGCCGCGCAGCAGGAAGTCCTTGAAGCCCTTGATCACGGGTTCTCCCGGGTTCGGAGCGCACCGCCCGGGAGGGCCCCGGGCCGGTCACGGTGGGCCGAGGGTAACGGTGAGCGATCCGGTGGCAGCGGCTGCGGCCAGGGCCCGCGCGGTCTCCGGTGAGACCGCCAGCACCAGCAACCCGGAGCCCTCCGGAGCGGTGCCGAACGGCTCGTCGGTCGAGGCGCCGGGCGGTGCGCCGAGCACCAGCGCGTCAGCGGCCACGACCTCGGCGGTCCCGGCCTCCGGGACGCTCGAGAGGACGTCCACCCGGTCGCCGGGGCGGACCAGGGCGGCCACTGCGAGGTCGGCCAGGCGCACCGGGGCGGCGACCTCTCCGACGGGCACCTGCGCCCACATGGCCGGGCCCACCAGCCGCACGTCGGTCACCGGCTCCCCGCGGCGCAACGGCCCGGCCAGCACCCGTCCGGCCACCCCGGACCCCGGTCCGCTCGCGCCGTCGGGGACCAGGGCCGCCGGAAGGGCGGCCACGGCCAGGTCCGCAGCGGCGAGGAGCGTGCCGGCGGGCAGGTCGGTCGCTGCCACCAGCACCGGGACCGTACTCACCGCCGGTGGCCCGATCGACGGGGCCGGGCGCAGCGCGAGCGCGAGGGCCAGCCCGACCAGCAGGCCGGCGGCCACCTGGCGCAGCAGGTGCACCGGGGAACGGGGACGCCGCAGGAGTCGCACGCCGCGACGCTAGGTCGCCGCGCCCGCCCGGGACGGCGGCCGGCCGGGGACTGTGGACATCGCCGGCAGGTGTGGACGCCGGCGGGCGGCGAGCCCGCCCGCCGTGCTCGGGCTAGTTGGCGGCCTTGCTGGCGGCACCGCTGGAGGAGGTGCTGCTCGACGAGGAGTCCTTCTTCGGCGCCGCGGAGGCGGGCTCCTTCGACCCCTTCGAGTCCTTCGACCCGCTCGACCCGTTCGAGTCCTTCGACCCGTTCGAGTCCTTCGACCCGTTCGAGGAGGAGTCCTTCGCCGACGCGGTGGAGGTCTCGGCCTTGCGGCTGTCGGTCCGGTAGAAGCCCGAGCCCTTGAAGACGACCCCGACCGAGCCGTAGACCTTGCGCACCGGCGCGTCGCACTCCGGGCAGGTGCTCACCGCCGGGTCGCTGAACGACTGCACGACCTCGAACTCGTGCTTGCCCTCGGTGTTGGTGCAGACGTACTGGTAGGTGGGCACGGTGCAGTGGCTCCTCGTCCGAGTGGTCGCCAGGCTGGCACTCGGGCCCGGCGACTGCCAATCATGCGCCGTCCGGGGCCGGTCGTCCACGTCCACCGGGCCACGCGCGTCGTGCCGCGGGTCACAGCGTGGCGTCCTGATCGGGGAACCGTCGACTTCCGGACGGTGAGGGGCTCGCGGTCGGCCGGTACGGTTCCGGCCGTGGCGGACCGGTGGCTCGACGAGGCCGAACAGCACACCTGGCGGGTCTGGCTGGCCGTGGCCGAGCTGATGCCGCGCACCCTGGACGCCCAGATGCAGCGCGACGCGGGCCTGACCCACGCGGCGTACGTCGTCCTGGCGATGCTGTCGGAGGCGCCGGACGGCAGCCGGCGGATGAGCGACCTGGCGCGGGTGGCGAACCAGTCGCAGAGCCGGCTGTCGCACACCGTGGCCCGGCTGGAGGAGCGCGGCTGGGTGCGCCGGGAGCGGGCCACCGACGACCGGCGGGGCAACGTCGCCGTCCTCACCGAGGCGGGGCAGGAGGTCGTCGCCCGGGTGGCGCCCGGCCACGTGGCCGCCGTCCGCGACTCCTTCTTCGCCGCGCTCACCCCGGAGCAGACCCGGTTGCTGGGCGAGGCGCTGGGCGCCGTCCTCGAGCGGCTGGACCCCGACCACACCCAGCGGGCCATCGCCGGCAGCTGACGCTCCGGGAAGCTCCGGTGGCCGCCGGTCGTTGCCGCAGGCGATGTCCGAGACGCGCACGCCACTGCCCCTGTCCGTCCTCGAGCTGGCCACCGTCGGCACGGGGCAGACCACGGCCGAGGCGCTGGCCGCCACCACCGAGGTGGCCCAGGCCGCCGACCGGCTGGGCTACAGCCGGATCTGGGTGGCCGAGCACCACAACATGCCGGCCGTGGCCAGCACCAACCCGCCGGTGCTGATCGCGCACCTCGCCGCCGTGACCGACCGCATCCGGGTGGGCTCGGGCGGGGTGATGCTGCCCAACCACGCGCCGCTGGTGGTGGCCGAGCAGTTCGCGCTGCTGGAGGCGCTGCACCCCGGGCGGATCGACCTCGGCATCGGCCGGGCCCCGGGCACCGACCAGCACACCGCGCTCGCGCTGCGCCGCGACCCGAAGGCCCTGTCGGCCGAGGACTTCCCGCAGAACCTGATCGACGTGCTGGGGCTGTTCGGCGACGGGCGGGTCGAGGGCGGTCTCGCCGAGCGGTTCAGCGCCACCCCCGCCGCGTCGTCCGCGCCCGCGGTGGTGCTGCTGGGCTCCAGTGGCTTCTCCGCGGAGCTGGCCGGCGCCCTCGGCCTGCCGTTCACCTTCGCCCACCACTTCGGCAGCCCGAACACGGTGGCAGCCGTCGAGCGGTACCGGGAGTCGTTCCGGCCCTCGGCCGCGCTGGAGCGGCCGTACACGATCGTCACGGCGAACACCCTGGTCGCCGAGGACGACGACGAGGCCCGGCGGCTCGCGCTGCCCGGTCAGCTGATGCGGTTGGCGATTCGCACCAACCGGCTGCGGCCGGTGCCGAGCCCGGCGGAGGCCGCCGTGCATCCCGAGCGGGCCGCCGCGGAGGCGATGCCCAGCAACGCGATCATCGGTAGCCCGCAGCGGGTGACCGCCGGGCTGCGGCAGCTGGCCGCCGACACCGGCGCCGACGAGCTGATGGTGTCCGCGTCCACCCACGGAGCGGCGGAGCGGGTGCGCAGCCTGGAACTGCTGGCCGGCGCCTGGGGGCTTCTCCCGGCAGCGGTGCGCCCCGCCGCCTAGCGTCGCCCTGGGGGACCTTTGCTGGACGGTCATACGCTCATGCTCATGACGCAAGACGATGACGAGCTGGAGAGCCTGGTGCGCAAGCGCATCCGGGCGCTGCGTGTCGCGCAGGGGTGGTCACTGGGCGAGCTCGCCACCCGGGCCAACGTCAGCCAGTCGACGCTCTCCCGGATCGAGAACGGGCAGCGCCGCCTCGCGCTCGACCAGCTCGTCACCCTGGCTCGCGCGCTGGACACGACGCTGGACCAGCTGGTCGAGACGGCGTCCGACGACGTGGTCACCAATCCGACGATCGACGGCGCGCACGGGCTGATGCGGTGGACCGTCAAGGGCGATCCGGGCATGTCCGTCGTCCGTCAGCGCATCACCCAGCCGCCGCCCGAGAATCCCGCGCGCATGCGCGCACACCCCGGCCGTGAATGGCTCGTCGTCCTGTCCGGGACCGCCGTCCTCATGCTGGGCCACCGGCGCTTCCGCGTGGAGACCGACCAGGCCGCCGAATTCCCCACGATGCTGCCGCATGCCATCGGGACCGCCGGTGGGCCGTGCGAGATCCTCGGGATCTTCGATCGCGACGCGCGCCGTGGTCACCGCAGTACCGATGGGGACGGCGACCTCGGTCGCCCCGAGACGTGATCCCGCGCCGAACAGGCCTTGCCCGGCAGGTCGTGTCAACGTCGACCTTCTTGCTCGACACGCAAGAAGTCGTGCTTATGAAGCAAGAGCAACCTAGCCTGTCGGCATGACCCGAACCCACCCGGACAGCGGCGACCGCCCGGCACCGCACGACCACCCCGATCAGCACGCCCGCCACGGCCAGGGGGAGATCCTCGACCGGGACGCCGAGGTGCTGGCCGAGATCAACGCCGACATCGTCCGATGGCTGCCTCGACAGGCCGCACCTCGGCAGATCCTGGACCTCGGATGCGGCACGGGAGCCGGCACCCTCGCCCTCCTCGACCGCTTCCCCGAAGCCCACGTCACCGCGGTCGACGCCTCGGTCGAGCACCTTCAGCGCCTGCGGGAGAAGGCATCCGCCCGGGGTGTGGCCGCGCGCGTGAGCACCGTGCAGGCCGACCTGGACGACCTGAGCTGGCCCCATCTCGGCACGCCGGAGCTGGCCTGGGCATCGGCCGCACTGCATCACCTGGTCGACCCCGATCGCGCGCTGCGCCGGGTTCACGACGTACTCGCGCCCGGTGGGCTGCTCGCGGTCGTCGAGCTCGCCGGCTTCCCCCGCTTCCTCCCCGAGGATGCCCCGGAGGACCGGCCCGGGCTGGAGGAGCGCTGCCACGCCGCGACGGAGCGCGACCTCGCCGAGCACCTGCCGCACCGCGGCGCCGACTGGGGCCCGAAACTGGTCGCCGCCGGCTTCGCCGTCGAAGGTGAGCGGACGATCACCGTGAACATCGAGGCCTCGGGACGTGCCGGAGTCGGCGCCTACGCCCTCGCCGCTCTGCAGCGCCTCCGCCACCGGGTCGCCGACCTGCTGCCGCCCGAGGACCTCACCGCACTCGACCGCCTCCTCGACGCCGACGGTCCGCACAGCATCGCGCGCCGGCACGACCTCGCGGTCCGCACCGAACGCAGGGTCTGGGCCGCCCGCCGCGGCGCGAACACCTAGGAGTCTGCAGCGTCCTGCCGGGTCGCTCCTCAGCGGAGGTGGCGCAGGAACGTCTGCGGATCGTCGAGGAACTGCCGCCACGCGGCGGTGAGCTCCAGCTCCGACCACACGGCGGGGCGCAGGCCCCACGAGCCCACCTCCAGCAGGGTGGCGCCCGGCAACGCGGCGACGATCGGGGAATGGGTGGCGACGACGACCTGCGCGCCGGCCGCCACCAGGTCGAGCAGGACGGTCACCAGCGCCAGCGAGCCGCCGAAGGAGAGTGCGGCGTCGGGCTCGTCGAGCAGGTAGGTGCCGCCACCACCCGACCGCCGGGTGAGCACCTCGAGGAACGCCTCGCCGTGGGACAGCTCGTGGTAGTTCGGATCGGGGCTGCCGATCTCCTCCAGGTGGCTGTACAGCCCGTGCAGCGTCTCGTCGCGGAGGAAGTAGCCCCAGCGGGACGCGCCGGGGCTGCGTTCGACCACCAGCCCCAGCGATTCCGGCTCGGTGGCCCGGGTGCGGTGCCGGGTGTGCACCGAGCCGCCCTCGGGGTTGAGCCCCAGGGTGACGGCCATCAACTCCAGCAAGGTCGACTTGCCCGATCCGTTCTCGCCGACCAGCACCAGCGCCCCGGCGGGCAGCTCCAGCCCCTGGTCCAGCACCTGCGCGATCGCCGGCACGGTCAGCGGCCAGGCCGCGCGCTGCGCCGGGGTCGGCGGCGGAGCGGCGCGGTCGGGGCGGAAGCGGCGGATCGGTCGGCGGTCCACGGCGGTCATCCTGGCGTGCGGGTCCGACGTCCGGTGCCGACCGGCCCGGACCCGGCCGCCGTCCGCACCCGGTGGTCGCCGACCGCTCCGCACAGCGTGAGGACGGCGACCACAGGGTGCGGACGGGAATCGGGCCGGCGCCCGGCTCAGCGGCCCAGGTGCCGCCAGCGCCGCCCCCGGCTGCGCATCCGCTCGGCGTTGTCCCGGCCGAGCAGACCGGTCAGCTCCTCGGCGAGCACCCGGCCCATCCGCTGGCAGAACTCGATCGGCTCGTCGGCGGCGTCGGGACGCTCGGGCACCACCCGGTCCACGATCCCGGCGCGCCACAGGTCGGTCGCCCGCACACCCTGGGCGGCCGCCATCTCGTCGGCACGGTCGACGGTCCGGTGCACGATCGCGCTGGCGCCCTCCGGCGGGAGCGGGCCCAGCCACCCGTTGGCCGCGGCCAGCACCCGGTCGGCCGGCACCAGCGCCAGCGCGCCGCCCCCGGTGCCCTGCCCCAGCAGCACCGCCAGCGTCGGCGCCTCGAGCATCACCAGGTCCTGCAGGCAGCGGGCGATCTCACCGGCCATCCCGCCCTCCTCGGCGGCCACGGACAGCGCGGCACCGGGGGTGTCGATCAGGGTGAGCAGCGGCAGCCGCAGCTCCGCGGCCAGCCGCATGCCCCGCCGGGCCTCCCGCAGCGCCCCGGGGCCCAGCGGCGCCGACAGCGACTGACCGGTCCGGTCCTGGCCGAGCACCACGCAGGGCGCACCGCCGAAGCGGGCCAGCGCCAGCAGCAGCCCCGGGTCGACCTCCCCGGCGCCGGTGCCGTTGAGCGGCACGACGTCCGTGGCCGCGGTGCGCAGCAGTTGGCGCGCGCCCGGCCGGTCGGTACGCCGGGAGGCGGTGACCACGTCCCACGCCGTGCGCCCGTCCTCCGGGTCGTCGGCGTCGGTGCCGTCGCCCTCGACCGGCCCCTCGACCGGCGCCCCGCGGTGCCAGGTCGCCCGGGCGGCGAGCACCCGCAGGGCGCGGTCGGCGACCTCGGCGATCTCCTCCGGCGGCACCACCCCATCGATGAGCCCCCGCTCGGCCAGGTGCTCGGCGGTCTGCACCCCCGCCGGGAACGGCTCGCCGTAGAGCGCCTCGTACACCCGGGGACCGAGGAAGCCGATGGCCGCGCCCGGTTCGGCGATCGTCACGTGCCCCAGCGACCCCCAGGACGCCAGCACCCCGCCGAACGTCGGGCCGCGCAGGTAGACCAGGTAGGGGAGGCCGGCTTCCTTGTGCCGGGCGATGGCGGCGGTGATGCCGATCATCTGCAGGAACGCGACCGTGCCCTCCTGCATGCGGGTGCCACCGGAGACGGGGGCGGCCAGCAGCGGCAGCCCTTCCTCGGTCGCCCGCTCCACCGCGGACATCAGCCGCTCGGCGGTCGCCGTGCCGATGGAGCCGGCCAGGAAGCCGAACTCGCCGGCCACCACCGCCACCCGGCGGCCACGCAGCATCGCCTCGCCGGTGACGATGGCCTCGTCCTGCTGGGTCTTGGCGGTGGCCGCGGCCAGCTCGCGGGCGTAGCCGTCGTCGATCTCGCGCGGCGGGACCGGGGTGTCCCAGGACCGCCACGAGCCGGCGTCGAGCACCAGGTCACGCAGCGAGCGGGCGTCCAGCCGCCGGGGCTTCCCCGCGGCGGTCACGAGTGCCCGGCGTCGGTCGCGGCCCCGCCGGAGCCGGCCAGCCAGGCGCGGATCGCGTCGCCGTCGGCCCCCAGCACCGGCGGTGGCCGGTGGTCGCGCCGGGTGGTCTCGGACTCGCCGTCCGGTCCGGCGGCGAAGAACCGCAGCGGCGGGCCGGGCAGCGTCAGGGGCCCGGCGGTGGCGTGCTCGACGGAGACCTTCAGACCCTGCGACTCCACCTGGTCCCAGGAGTAGACCTCGTCGAGGGTGCGCACCTTGCCCGCCGGGACGCCGGCCTTCGACAGCCGGGCGAGCAGCTCCTCGGCGGGGATGTCGGCGAAGACCCGCTCCAGCAGCTCGATGACCTCCTCCCGCCGCGCGACCCGCTCACCGTTCGTGGCGAGGCCCGGGGCGTCGGCGTCCAGCCCGAACTCGGTGCACAGCCGCCGCCACAGCCCCTCGCTGCCGCAGGACAGCTGCACGCTGCCGCCGCCGGCGCAGTGGAAGAGGCCGTAGGGGGAGATGGAGGGGTGGTGGTTGCCCTGCCCGCGGGGCACCTTCCCGCCCACGGTGTGCGCCGTCCCCTGGTAGGCGTGCACGCCGACGACGGCCGACAGCAGCGAGGTGCGCACCACCTGTCCGCGGCCGGTGCGCTCGCGCTCGAGCAGCGCGGCCAGCACGCCGTAGGCCCCGTACATGCCGGCCAGCAGGTCGCTGATCGGGACGCCGACCTTCTGCGGGTCGTCGGGACCGGACCCGGTCATCGACATGAGCCCGGCCTCGCCCTGCGCGATCTGGTCGTAACCCGCCCGGCCGCCCTCGGGGCCGTCGTGGCCGAAGCCGCTGATGGCCAGGGTCACCAGCCGCGGGTTCAGCTCGGCGAGGACGTCGGTGCCGAAGCCGAGCCGGGCCAGCGTGCCGGGCCGGAAGTTCTCCAGCAGCACGTCGGCGCGGCGCACCAGCTCGGTGAGGACCGCGCGGTCCGCGTCGTCCTTGAGGTCGAGGGCGATCGACTCCTTGTTCCGGTTGGCGGAGAAGAAGTACGTCGACTCGCGGCCGCCATCGGCGGTGTCGACGAACGGCGGGCCCCACCCACGGCTGTCGTCGCCGCCGCCGGGGGTCTCCACCTTCACCACCCGCGCACCCAGGTCGCCGAGCATCATCCCGGCGTGCGGGCCGGCGAGGGCGCGGGTCAGGTCGACGACGAGGACGCCGTCCAATGGTCCGGTCACGTGGTCCCTCTTCCTGTGTCGGGCGGTGCCCAGATGGCCGCCCACTCTCTCAGTGACCGGGTGCCGCGGGCGACCGGAGGGTGCCTCGGCCCACCGGGGACCAGCCTCCCGACGGCGTGACGACGGCCGACACGGGACGGTCGTGCTCCCCGGCGGGCACCTCGTCGAGCAGTTCGTCGTCGAACACCACGCCGACCAGGAGCGTGCCCGGGCGGGCCAGCAGCAACGCCCGGTCGTAGTAGCCGGCGCCGCGGCCCAGCCGGCTGCCGTCCCGGGCCACGGCCAGGGCGGGGACGACGACGACGTCCGCGGTCCCGAGGGCGGTGGCCGGCAGCCGCGGCCCGGGGGGCTCGGCCAGCCCGAAGCGCCCCGCCACCAGCCGGCCGTCGTACTCGGCCCAGGACAGCTCCCGGCCGCGGTCGGGGACCACCGGCAGCAGCAGCCGGCCGACGACGGCAGCCAGCGCTGCCGGCAGCGGGCCCGCGCCGGGCTCCTCGGCGGTCGGTACGTAAGCGGCCACCACCGGGGTGCGGGCCAGCCGGGGCGCCAGGGCGGCGGCCACCAGGCGGCCGGCAAGGGTCCGGTCGCCGGCCGACCGGGCCGCCCGGGCCGCCAGCAGCCGGGCACGCAGCTCGGCCTTGCGGGTGACCACGACAGGGGGATCGGCCACGACGGCAGGCTAGGCCCGATCCGGCCTGGCTAGGCTCGCCCCATGCCGAGCCCGTCTGCCGTGCGCCGAGAGACCACCAAGGCCGTCATCCCGGTCGCCGGGATGGGCACCCGGTTCCTGCCCGCCACCAAGGCGGTGCCCAAGGAACTGCTGCCGGTCGTCGACCGCCCGGCGCTGCAGTACATCGTCGAGGAGGCCGCCCGCGCCGGGTTGCCTGAGGTGCTCATGGTGACCGGCCGCAACAAGGCCGCCATCGAGGACTTCTTCGACCGCACGCCCGAGCTCGAGGCGGCGCTGGAGAAGAAGGGCGACCAGTCGCGGCTGGACGCCGTGCAGGCCTCCACCGACGTCGCGCAGGTCCACTTCGTCCGGCAGGGCGAGGCCCGCGGGCTGGGCCACGCGGTGCTGCAGGCCGCCGCGTTCGTCGGCGACGAGGCCTTCGCGGTGCTGCTGGGCGACGACATCATCGACGCCCGTGACCTGCTGCTGGAGGAGATGCTGGCCGTCCAGGCCGAGCACGGCGGTGCCGTCGTCGCGCTGCTCGACGTGGGTCGGGACAACATCAGCAAGTACGGCGCGGTCGCCGTCGAGGGCGAGGGCTCCACGGTGCGGATCACCGGGCTGGTGGAGAAGCCGCCGGCCGACGAGGCGCCCAGCAGCCTGGCCATCATCGGCCGCTACGTGCTGCCGCCGGAGGTCTTCCCGGCGCTGCGGGTCACCGAGCCCGGTGCCGGTGGGGAGATCCAGCTGACCGACGCCCTGGTCCGGCTGGTCGAGGACGGTGTGCCGGTGCACGGCGTCGTCTTCTCCGGCCGCCGCTACGACACCGGCGACCGGCTCGACTACCTCAAGGCGGTCGTCCAGCTGGCCGTCGAGCGGGAGGACCTGGGCCCCGCGCTGCGGCCGTGGCTGCAGAAGTTCGTGGCCGACCTGCCCGCCGAGGGCGCGTCGCCCGCCTGACCCGCGCCCCCAGGGGGCACCATCGCAGCCGGAGTGTCCGTCGGGGTGGCCCGGTCACGAGAGGACGGGCCACGTGCGGACCGGGCAGCGACGACGGTGGGACGACGGTGGTGGGGATGACCGAGGACAAGTCACGCGGGTGGTTCGGCGGGAGCCGGGAGACCACCCAGCTCGACCTCGAGCGCGGCACCCCGGTGCGGCACCCGGCGCCGGACGCGGGCCTGGCACTGCTCGACGAGGGGTCCGCGCCGGCGCCCAGCCGGGACACCGTGCAGGTCGAGCGGTCGGTCTTCGCCGCCGAGCGGGTGCCCTCGCCGGCGGTCTCCTCGGGGGACCGCGCGCCCGACCCGATCGGGAACACCGGGTCGGTCGACGTCTCGGCGCTGCGGCTGCGCACCGTCGAGCAGCACCTGGACGAGATCCTCGGCTCCGTGCCGCAGCCCGACCCGATCGAGCTCGCCGTCCTCGACGCGCAGGGGCTGCTCTGCGCCGAGCTGGTGACCAGCACCCGCGCGCTGCCGTCGTTCGAGCAGGCCGGGCTCGACGGGTACGCCGTCTCCTCCGCCGACATCGCCGCGGCCACCGTCGAGGCGCCGGTCGAGCTGGCCGTGGTGGGGGAGAGCACCGCCGGGTCCGGCGAGCGGGCCGCGATCAACGCGGGGCTGGCGCAGAAGGTGGCCGTCGGCGCGATGATGCCGGCCGGCGCCGACGTCGTCGTCCCGGCGGCGTGGACCGATCAGGGCGCCGCCCGGGTGGCCGTCTACGCCGCGCTCGCGCCGGGCAGCTACGTGCGGCGCACCGGTGACGACGTCGCCCCCGGCGACACCGCGGTGCAGATCGGCACCCCCATCGGCCCGGCCCAGATCAGCCTGCTGGCCGCGGTCGGCCGCGAGCGGGTCTCCGTGCGGCCCCGGCCCCGGGTGTCGGTGCTGTGCGCCGGCGACGAGCTCGTCGACGTGGGTGCCACGCCGGGCCCCGGCCAGATCGTCGACGTCAACAGCTACGCCCTGGCCGCCGCCGCGCGGGACGCGGGAGCCGAGGTGTACCGGGCGGGCATCCTGCCCGGCGACCCGCGGCGGCTCACCGACCTGCTGGAGAGCCAGCTGCTGCGCAGCGACGTCGTGCTGATCGCCGGCACGTTCGCCAGCGGCGGGGCCGATCAACTGCAGGAGGCGCTGCACGCCCTGGGCGGCATGGCGTTCACCCAGGTGGCGATGCACCCGGGCCCGTTGCACGCCTTCGGCCGGCTGGGGCACGAGCAGGTGCCGGTCATCTGCGTGCCCGGCGAGCCGGTGGCCGCGCTGGTGGCGTTCGAGGTCTTCGTCCGCCCGGCCATCCGGCTGATGCTGGGCAAGCGGCAGCTGTTCCGCCGTACCGTGCAGGCGGTGTCGGCGCAGCAGCTGCTCTCGCCGCTGGGCTACCGGCAGTACCTGCACGGCCAGGTGATGCGGCACCCCGACGGTGGCTACGTCGTCGAGCCGATCGGCGACGGCGACCAGGCGATGCTGGCCCGGATGGCCCGCGCCAACTGCCTGATCGTCGTGGACGAGGACGTCACCGAGGTCTCCGCGGGCGGCCTGGTGACCGTCATGCCCATGCTGCTCGGCGGCTGAGCTGGACCCGGCACCGCACCCGGGCTGGCCGGCCCGGCTGGCCCACGGCCCGGTCGAGCTGGTCCCGTTGCAGCGCGGCGACGCCCGGGAGTGGTCCCGGGTGCGGACGGCGAACGAGGACTGGCTGGCCCCCTGGGAGCCCTCGGCCGGGATCGGCTGGCCCGACCGGCACTCGCCGGCGGCCTACCGGGCGCTGCGTCGCGCGTCGTCGCGGCGGGCGCGGGCCGGCCTGTCTCTGCCCTTCGCGCTGCGCTACCAGGGGCGGCTGGCCGGGCAGGTCACGGTGGACAACGTCGTCCGAGGCGCGCTGCGCTCCGGGCACCTCGGTTACTGGCTGGACCGGGCCGTCGCCGGGCGCGGGGTGGCCTCGCTGGCCGTCGCGCTCGTCTGCGACCACGCCTTCGGCCCGGTCGGCCTGCACCGCCTGCAGGCCGACATCCGGCCGGAGAACGGGCCCAGCCGGCGGCTGGTGGAACGGCTGGGCTTCCGCCGGGAGGGGCTGTTCCGCTCCTACCTGGACATCGACGGCGCCTGGCGGGACCACCTGGGGTACGCGCTGCTGGCCGAGGACGCCCCCGGCGGGGTGCTGGCCCGGTGGCAGGCGCAGACCGGTCACTGACGGAAATCGTGTCGTGACGACAGGTCCGCGCGACTGGTCCGCGGCGCTCGTGGGGTGCGCGACACGCCGGGGCGACGCCGACTCCACAGCGACACACCGATCAGGTTCCGCTGTATCGGCAGACCGCGTCCCTACATTGACCGACGAGTGACAGTTGTGACTCGTGTGGCCCCAGGGATCGGGGTCGCAGGGCGCCAGGGACGGATCGGGGTGTTCGGTGATGGGATCGGGCGTACTGCTGGCCGCTCTCGTCGTGCTGTGGTTCGTCGTGCTGGTGCCGATGGTGGTCACCAGGGGCGATTCGCGTGCGGTGGGGGCCGGCTCGGCCGAGTCGGGACGGACGCTGCAGCGACGGCGGACCGTGGATCCGCTCGTCTCCGCGGAGACCGAGCAGGTGACGATCGACCGCGCCGCGCTGCGCACCACCGGTGAGCTGAAGGTCGACGTGCACGCCGTGCGCCGCCGGACGCTGGCCGGGCTGGTCGCCCTCGCGCTGCTCCTGCTGGTGGGCGCGCTGACCTACCGCTCCTGGCTGTGGGCCCCGCAGGTGCTGCTGGACCTGGCGGTGGTCGGCTACCTGATGGTGCTGCGCGCCGCCGCCCAGCGGGAACGCCGGGTCGCGGCCCGCCGCGCCGCCCGGATGGCGCACCGCCCGCCGGCCCGGGTGGCACGTCCGTCCGCTCCGCGCCCGGCTGCCGCCCAGCGCCCGGCTGCCGCCCAGCGCCCGGCCGCGCCCGAGCCGCAGGTCGCCGAGCCCGCCGCGGCCCAGCAGCACCCGAGCCTGCCGCTGGCCCCGGTGCACCCGCTGCGTCCCGGCCGCGTCGTCGCGGCGCGCACGCCCACCCCGGCGGGCTGGCAGCAGAGCGCCGTCGTCGGGCTGGACGACGAGGACATCGGCTTCGCCGAGATCGACGTCTACCAGCCGCGACGCGTCGCCAACGGGTAAAGGACCCTCCTGCCCCCCACCGCTCGCAAGCTCGCGTCGGGACCCTGCAGGAGGGCCACACCTGCCCCCCACCGCTCGCAAGCTCGCGTCGGGGCCCTGCAGGAGGGCCACACCTGCCCCCCACCGCTCGCAAGCTCGCGTCGGGGCCCTGCAGGAGGGCCACCCCTGTGGCAGCTCCGGGGGCGGCGGACGGTAAGCTCTCCGTGCAAGGGGCTGTGGCGCAGTCCGGTAGCGCACCTCGTTCGCATCGAGGGGGTCAGGGGTTCAATTCCCCTCAGCTCCACCCGGAGAGGTACAGCAGGAGGCGGTGGCGACAGCCACCGCCTCCTGCTGCGTCCGGGGCCCTTTCGCCGCCCCCACGCCGCCGGTTTGTGGCGCGCCGGGGGCGGCTGGTACCCATCCCGGGTGCACACCGACCGCGCAGGGCACGGACGCCCAGGGCTCGGGACGGCCGCCCGCTTGGTGCTGGCCGTCGTCCTCCTCGTGGTCGCCGGGGTCCTGACCCCGGCCACCGCCGGCGCGGCCCCGAGCCTCCCGCCCGGTTTCGCGGTGCGGGACCTGCCCAGTGGGCAGGACGAGCTGCTCACCGACCTCGCCGCCGTCCCCGACGGCAGCTGGTACACCACCGGCAAGAACGGCCGGGTCGCCTGGGTCTCGGCCGACGGTCGCGCGCGCACCCTCGCCGAGCTGCCCGTCGTGTCCACGCAGGACCTGGGGCTCACCGGCGTGACGCTGGCCCCCGACCACGCGACATCGGGGCGGATCCTGCTGGCCCGCACGATCGACGTCGACGGGCAGTGGGTGATGCGGCTGAGCTCCTGGGCGGTGGTCAGCTCCCCGGAGCCGGCGGCGCTCGCCGACGAGCAGGTGCTGTGGGACCTGCCGGCCGGGTCCGACGTGCACGCCATCACCGACCTGCTGACCGCGCCGGACGGCACGCTGTGGGTGACGATCGGTGACAGCGCCGACTTCCGGACCGTCGACCCGCAGGCGTTGCGCGCCCTGGACGTCGACACGGGCTACGGCAAGCTGCTGCACGTGCACGCCGACGGGACGGGCGTGGAGACCAACCCGTTCTACGACCCGGCCGCGCCGGACTCGTGGCGCAGCCGGGTGTACGCCAGCGGGTTCCGCAGCCCCTTCCGGTTCAGTCTCGACCCGACGACCGGCGCGCCGGTGGTCGGGGACGTCGGCTGGAACGTCTGGGAGGAGGTCGACCTGGTGCGCCCCGGCGCCGGCTACGGCTGGCCGTGCTGGGAGGGCAACAGCCCGACCCCGGGCTACGCCGACCTGGCCGGCTGCCAGGGGGTCGGCAACTCGGCGCCGCTGTGGACCTATCCGCACGGGCCGCTCGGCACCAGCATCACCGGCGGGGTGGTCTACACCGGCTCCAGCTATCCCGAGCAGTACCGGGGCGCCTACTTCTACGGCGACTACGCCTCGCAGCGGCTCTACACGCTGCGCTACGACGCGCAGGGTCAGTTGGTGTCCCGGCCCGAGGACGACGGGTTCGGCGCGGAGAACGGGCTGCCGGTCGCCTTCGCCACGGCCGTCAACGGCGACGTCGTCTACGCCGACATCGGCGGCAGCACGCTCAAGCGGCTCGTCTACGTCCCCGGCAACCGCGCCCCGGTCGCCGTCGCCGCGATCAGCACCGACGCCGCCACCCGCACGGTGACCTTCGACGGCGGCGGGTCCACCGACCTGGACGGCGATCCGCTCACCCACCGGTGGGACTTCGGCGACGGCACCACCGGTACCGGCGCGCAGGTCAGCCACACCTACGCCGAGCCGGGGACGACGCCGCTCACCGCCCGGCTCACGGTCACCGACCCCTCGGGAGCGGAGGGGACGACGGACGTGGTCGTCGTCCCGGCCAACGGCGTACCGGTGATCACGCTCAGCGCGCCACCGCCGGACCGGCGGTTCTCGGTCGGCGAGATGGTCGAGGCCACCGCCACCGCCACCGATCCCGACGACGGGCCGCTGCCGGTGCGGTGGAGCGTCGTCCTGGTGCACTGCAGCGGCGGGTACTGCCACGACCACCCCGGCGAGTCGGTCACCGCCGACACCTTCTCCCGGCCGTTCGACGACCACGGCGACGCCACCCACCTGGAGGTCGTCGCCACCGCCACCGACCGGTTCGGTGTGACGGCGCGCACGGGTTTCACCGCACTGCCCCGGTTGCGCACGCTGACCCTCGCCGGCACCACCCCGAGCGCCGTCACGGTCAACGGCACCGCCCGGCCGGTCTCGGAGATCACCGTCGGCGCCGGGGTGACCGTGATCGCGCCGACGGTGGCCAGCGACTCCGTCGCCACCTTCGACCGCTGGGAGGACGGGAACACCTCGCGCGAACGGACCCTGGTGATGCCGGACGCCGACGTCACGCTGGCCGCCACGTACCTGACCCCGATCGACCGGCGGTTCGCCGCGGATGCGGCGCTGCGGGCCCTGCTGGGCGAGCCGGTGGAGCCGGAGAACGGCGACGCGGCCCTGCGGTACCGGCCCTACGCCGGCGGCCGGCTGTACTGGACACCGGCGACCGGTGTGCACGAGGTGCACGGCGCGATCCTGGGCAGCTATCTCGCCGTCGGCGGCCACGTGCGGTTCGGCCCGCCGCTCACCGACGAGACGCCGACCCCCGACGGCGTCGGCCGGTACAACCAGTTCGCGGCCGGTTCGGTCTACTGGACGCCCACCACCGGCGCGCACGAGGTGCACGGCGCAATCCTGGAGCGCTGGGCGGGTCTGGGCTGGGAACGGTCCTACCTCGGCTACCCGACCAGCGACGAGTACGACGTGCCCGGCGGCCGGCGCAGCGACTTCGAGCGGGGGCAGATCACCTGGGACGCCGCGACGGGGCAGGTCGTGGACACGCCCCGCTGACCGCCATCAGCCGGCGCCGCGGCGATCTACTCCGCTCCGCGGCTGTGCGATCTATTCCGCTCCGCGGCTGTGCGATCTATTCCGCTGCTCGGAAGTTCGCCTGCCGCTGCTCGGCGAAGGCGGCCACGCCCTCGCGGCCCTCCGGGTCGCGCGCGGACGCCACGATCTGCCGGGCCTCCTCGTCCAGCTGCTCCGCCAGCGAGCGCACCGCGGCCTGGCGCACCAGCGCGCGGGTGCGCACCATCGCCCGCACCGGGCCGGCCGCGATCTGCCGGGCCAGTGCGATGCTCTCCTCGGTCAGCACCTCGTCGTCGACCAGCCGCGCGACCAGGCCGAAGGTGTGCGCGTCGGCGGCGTTGAGCACCCCGTCGGTGAGCAGCAGCTCCAGCGCCCGCGGCGCACCCAGGGCCCGGGTCAGCGCCCAGGAGGTACCGCCGTCGGGCGACAGGCCCAGTGAGCCGTACCCCGGGTGCAGCTTGAGGGAACGGCCGCAGACCACGAGATCACAGGCACCGAGTAGGCCGATCGCCGCGCCGGCGACGGCGCCGCGCACCCCGGCCACCACCGGCACCGGGCAGTGCAGCACCGCGCGGAACACCTCGTGCCAGGCCGTGGCCAGGGCGCCGATGTGCCCGGGCAGGTCCGCGGCGGCGGCGAACCCGCGCACGTCCCCGCCCACGCAGAACCGTGGGCCGTTCGCGGTCAGCAGCACCGTGCGGGTCTCCGCCGGCCGGGCGGTGAAGGCGCTGACGAGCTGCTCGGCCATCGGCAGGTCCAGCGCATTGCCGGCCTCCCGGGAGTCGAGCGTGACCCGCCAGACGTCGCCGTCGACGGCCGTGCTCACCCGGTGCGCCCCTGCGTCGGTTCCCGGACTGCTCATCCCTGTCCTCCTCCGCGCCGGCGCCGCGCCGGCCGCACCGCCACGCTAGGTGGCGGGGCGCCGTCCGGCTCCCCGGCGCGGGATTCAGAACCAGGAGGGGAACCACATCCGCTCCAGCCACTCGCCGTGGGACAGCGGGTCCCCGGTCAGGATCGGATGGAGGAAGACGAACGTCATGGCGACCACCGCCAGGTACAGGCAGACCGCGCCGAGACCGAGCTGCCGGCGGAACTCGCTCGCGCGGGGCGTCCCGAGCACGTCCTGCAGGGCCAGGGTCACCGCGAGCACGAAGAACGGTGCCGCCGGGGCCATGTAGAAGATGAACATCGTCCGGTCCAGGTTCACGAACCAGGTGAGCCAGCCGGCCGCGATGGCCACCGCCACCGTCAGCGCCGCCGGATCGCGCCGGGCCGCGATCCGCCAGATCAGCCAGAGCATCGCCGGGGCGAAGGCGAACCACAGCGTCGGCGTCCCGACCATCAGGATGTAACGGACGACCTGGTCGCCGGCGGCATCGGTGAGCCCCTGCGGATTCCACAGCAGGATCGGCCGGCCGGTCACCAGCCACGACCACGGCCCGGACTCCCACGGGTGCGGGGTCGACAGGCCGCTGTGGAACGCCAGCCACTCGCCGTGCATGTGCCACAGCGACCGCAGCGCGCCGGGCACGAAGCCGAACGCGGTGTCCGGGTGCTGCGTGGCCCAGTGCCGGCCCTGCCCGGTCTCGGAGAGGAACCAACCGGTGAACGACGCCAGGTAGGTGAGCACCGGGACGGCGGCCAGCGCCCACAGCGCCCCGGGGAGCCCACGGCGGACGGTGACCAGCGTGGGACGGGGCGCGCCCGCCTCCCGCCAGGCGGCCCGGTCCCAGAACAGCGAGAGGACGGCGAAGAATGCCAGGAACCAGACGCCGCTCCACTTCACCGCGCACCCGGCGCCGAAGAGCACCCCGGCCGCGATCCGCCAGCCGCGCGGGCCCAGCCGGAACCCGGCCGCGTTCACCCGGTCGGCGCCGTCCCGGACCCGCCGGCGCACCCGGTCGCGGTCGACCACCAGGCAGGCGACGGCGCTGACGACGAAGGCCTGCAGGAACACGTCCAGCAGGCCGATCCGGGACAGCGTGAAGGAGAACCCGTCGAGCGCGAGCAGCAGGCCCGCGACGAGGCCGAGCAGGGTGGAACCGGTCAGCCGCCGGGCGAGCCGGGTCAGCACGACGACGGCGATGGTGCCCGCCACGGCAGAGGGCAGCCGCCAGCCCAGCGAGTCGTAGCCGAACAGCTGGATGCCTGCCGCGATCAGCCACTTGCCCAGCGGCGGGTGGACGATGAACGTGTAGCCGCGGTTGTACTCGGTGCCCCAGCGCAGCAGCTCCAGCGCCTCGGGTGGGTAGTAGGCCTCGTCGAAGAGCAGGTCACCGGGGTAGTCCAGGCCCCAGACCCGGGAGACGAAGGTGGCCAGCCCGAGCACCGCGGTGAGCGCAGCCGCCAGGCGGCGGTCGCCGGGCAGCGGGGGAGTGCCCTGCCGGCGCGGCCGCGGCGGCCGGCGGCGCGGAGCGCGGAGCGGGTCCACCGGGGTCGACTCCGCCCGCTCCGGGGTCAGCACCGCCATGTCGGCCAGCGTAGTGACAGGACCCGGCTGCCCCCGGCACTCGCGAGCTCGCGCCGGGCCCCTGCAGGCGGGCCGGGGGCGATCGTCGTGACAGGCTCGCGTCCATGACCGGACGACTCGTGCTCGGCGGTGCGCCGCTGGGGCAGCCCGGCGACGTCGGGCCCCGGTTGAAGGAGGTGCTCGCCTCGGCCGACGTCCTGGCGGTGGAGGACACCCGCCGGCTGCACCGGCTCGCCGCCGACCTCGGCGTGACCTTCACCGGCCGGCTGGTCAGCTTCCACGAGTCGGTCGAGCAGTCGCGGCTACCCGGTCTGGTGGCCGCGATGCGGGACGGCGCCACGGTGCTGCTGCTCACCGACGCCGGGATGCCCTCGGTCTCCGATCCGGGCTACACGCTGGTCCGCGCCGCGGTGGACGCCGGCATCGTGGTCACCTCGGTGCCCGGGCCCTCCGCCGTCGTGACGGCGCTGGCCGTCTCCGGGCTGCCCTGCGACCGGTTCTGCTTCGAGGGCTTCCTGCCCCGCAAGGGCGGCGAGCGGCGGGCCGCGCTGGCCGCGCTGGCCGCCGAGCCGCGCACGATGGTCTTCTACGAGTCGCCGCACCGGCTGGCCGACGCGCTCGTCGATGCGGCCGCCGCGTTCGGCGACGACCGTCCGGCGGCCGTCTGCCGGGAACTCACCAAGACCCACGAGGAGGTCCGTCGCGGGTCGCTGGCCTCGTTGGCGGCGTGGGCGGCCGAGGGCGTGCGCGGCGAGATCACCCTGGTCGTCGCCGGCGCCGTCGCCGGGCCCTCCTCGCTGTCCCCGGCGGAGCTGGCCGCCGAGGTGGCCATCGAGGAGGCCGCCGGTGCCACCCGCAAGGACGCCATCCGCACCATCGTCGCCCGCACCGGGCTGCCGCGCCGGGTGGTCTACGACGCCGTCGTCGCCGCGAAGAGCCCGTAGCCCCTCGCCGTTGTGCACTCATGGCGGCCTCGGTCGGCAGGGAGGCAGCCCTGGGTGCACAACGGCGTCACCCGCCCAGGGCCACGGCGACCCGCGCCAGGAGCCGGTGCCCATGGTGCAGATCCGCAGCGGTTCCGAAGACCACCCGCCAGCCGGCCGCGGTCAGCCGGTTGAGCCGCGCCCGGTCCCGCCCGAGCTGACCAGGGTCGGCGTGCCAGAGACCGTCGTACTCCAGCGCCACCCGCCGGTCCGGCCAGCCGAAGTCGACCCGCGCCACGAACCGGGCGCCGTCGTACACCCGGAACTGGGCGACCGGGTCCGGCAGCGGGCTGCGCCGCACGAGCAGTCGCACCCTGGTCTCCTGCGGCGACTCCGCCAGTCCGTCGGCCAGCGCGCACACGTCCCGAGCCCGCCGGGAGCCGGGGCCGGTCAGCGAGGCCGCGCACCGGCGGACGGCGTCGAGGTCGACGACGCCGGAGTGGACCAGCCGGTCGACCGCCACGACGCCGTCGTCACCCGGGAGCGCTGCGGCAACGGCGGCGGCCGTCGCCTCGGGTGTCGTCACGGCGACGCCCCGACGCCGGCCGACGGCGCCCGGCGGCAGGACGGCGCGACGCACCCGCAGTCCCGGCACCCGCACCGGGTTGGTGCCCGGGGCGCGGGTGAGCTCGACGTCGTCCGCGGGGCCCGCGAGGTCGACGCCCCACAGCACGGCTGCGCTGCAGCCCGTGACCACCGCGTCCGGCAGCAGCACCCCGGCGGCGGCGCGGGCGCGCAGGGCGTGGGTGACGGCGACGTCCTCGTGCACGTAGACGTCCGGTAGGACCCGGCGCCACGGGCTGCTGCGCAACTGCGCCCGGGTCAGCAGCCCCGCGCCGACGACGGCCGTGCCGCGGAACACCCGCGAGCGGAGCTCGGCGGGGACGACCGGCGGCACGGGCACCGGTGCACCGTGCCGGAGAACGGCCCGCTCCCGGTCCCGTCGTCCACAGGCCTCCGCGATTGTGCGCTCATGGCTGCTTCGACGACCGGAGAGGCAGCCATGGGCCATAACTGCGACGTGCGGGCGGCGTCAGATCCAGCCGCTGCGCTTGAAGCCGCGGTAGAGGGCGAAGCAGAGGCTGAACATCAGCAGCACGCACAGCGGATAGCCGAAGCGCCAGGTGAGCTCGGGCATGTGCTCGAAGTTCATGCCGTAGATCCCGGCCACGAGGGTCGGGGTCGCGATGATGCCGGCCCAGGAGGAGATCTTCCGCATGTCCTCGTTCTGCGCCACCGACGTGCGGGCCAGCGAGGCCTGCAGGATGTTCGACAGCAGCTCGTCGAGGCCGGCCACCTGGTCGCGGGTGCGCAGGGCGTGGTCCTGCACGTCCCGGAAGTAGGAGCGCATGCCGTCGGGCACCAGCTCGTTCGGCCGGTCCACGAGGGTCGACAGCGGCAGCTCCAGCGGTACGACGGCTCGGCGCAGCTGCATGAGCTCCCGCTTCAGCTGGTAGATCCGCGGGGTGTCGTCGGTCCGGGCCGGGCTGAACACCGAGACCTCGAGCTCCTCGACGTCGTCCTCCACCGCCTCGGCGACCGCGACGAAGTCGTCGACGACGTGGTCGGCGACGGCGTACAGGACGGCGGCCGGCCCGTGGCACAGCAGGTCGGGCTGCTGCTCCAGCTGCTGCCGCAGCTCGGCGAGGTCGCCGTGGGTGCCGTGCCGGACGGTGATCACGTGGTGCCGGCCGACGAACACCATGATCTCGCCGGTCACCACCACCTCGCTGGTGGCGGTCAGCTCCTCGTGCTCGGCGTAGCGCGCGGTCTTGAAGACCATGAACAGCGAGTCGTCGTACCGCTCGAGCTTGGGGCGCTGGTGGGCGTAGACGGCGTCCTCGATCGCGAGCGGGTGCAGGCCGTAGTGCTCGCCGATCGCGTTCAGTTCCGCCTCGGAGGGTGCGTAGAGGCCCAGCCAGACGTAGCCGCCGCGCTCCCGGGCCAGCTGCAGCGCCCCGGACGGGTCGACGTCCAGCCGCTTGCCCTGGACGTAGACGGCGCAGTCGACGACGGGGCCGCCGCCGGCGCGCTCGGGGCGCGGCTCACGCGCCTCCCCGGCCGGGCGCGGGCGCAGCGTGACCGGCAGCGCCGCCGGTGCGGAGCGGCCGGTCGCGGTGCCGGTCGTGTTCTCGGTGTCGCTCACCGGACCTCCTCGGTCGTCCTGACGCCGCTGTCGGCCGGGCATGCGGCACCGGCAGCGTAGGCACCGGCCCCCGACAGGACGACGTGGCGGTCGACCGGCCTCGTGCCGACCGGTGCGCGGGGCCTGCGTCGCACCGACCGCTCCCTCACCCGGAGGGGTGAGGCCCTCCTCCGGCAGCGCACCCGCACGGCCGACCTGACTGGTGACAGCCAGTCCTCCGGTCAGGGAGTTCCCGTGCCCAGCACCACCGTCCCCGACGTCGCGCGCGTCGTCCCCCCGGCACGGCCGATCGCCCGCCGGCCCCGCACGCCGCTGCCGGTGGCCGCCGCCGGGCTGCTCGCGGTGGTGGAGTCGCTGGCCCTGCTCGCGGTGGGGCTGACCGGCCTGGACGGCATCTTCGGCACCGCGCTGCGGCCGGACGGCGGCCTGGTGGCCCTCACCCTGCTGCTGCTCGCCGCCTGGGTCGTGCTCTGCGCGGGCGGAGGTGCCGGCCTGGTCGACGGCGCGGGCCGCCTGCTGCTCATCGCGGTCTCCTGCGGGGAGATCGCCCTGCTCCTGGTGCTGACGGTGGCCGGGGTGCTCGGCGTCGGCGGGGTGTGGCTGGTGGTCGGCGGACCACTCGGTGGGCTGCCCCTGCCGGCGCTGACCCTGCTGGCGCTCGCCGTCCCGCTCACCAAGCTGCTGCTGGCCGGCTCGGTCGCGGCGACCGGCTGGCTGGCCGCCGGGCCCCGGCCGCGGGCCGCGCGCCCGGCGCTGCCTCGCCGGCACCGGGTGCTGCGTGGGGTGACCGTGGGCGTGATCGGCCTCGCGCTGACGACGTTCTGCCTCGTCAGCTCCCCGGCCGGCCCGGTCGCCGACCCCGCCACCGCCGCGGTCGACACCGCCCCCTGACGCCGGTCCGGCGGGAACCGGCCGGGCGAGCCGAACTAGTCTCGGACCGTGAGTGACCGACACATCCTGACCGCAGTCGCGTGGCCCTACGCCAACGGCCCGCGGCACATCGGGCACGTCTCGGGCTTCGGCGTGCCCTCCGACGTCTTCAGCCGGTACCACCGGATGGCCGGTGACCAGGTGCTGATGGTCAGCGGCACCGACGAGCACGGGACGCCGATCACCGTGGCGGCGGACGCCGAAGGGGTTCCCCCGCGGCAGATCGCCGACCGGAACAACCGGGTCATCGTCAACGACCTGGCCAGCCTGGGCATGAGCTACGACCTGTTCACCCGGACGACGACGGCCAACCACGCCGCGGTCAGCCAGGAGATCTTCCTCGGCCTGCTGAAGAACGGCTACGTCTTCCCGCAGACGACGCTGGGTGCGATCAGCCCGTCCACCGGCCGCACGCTGCCCGACCGCTACATCGAGGGCACCTGCCCGATCTGCGGCTACGACGGCGCCCGCGGCGACCAGTGCGACAACTGCGGCAACCAGCTCGATCCGGTCGACCTGATCAACCCGGTCAGCCGGATCAACGGCGAGACCCCGAAGTTCGTCGAGGAGGAGCACTACTTCCTCGACCTGCCGGCATTCACCCGCGCGCTGGGCGACTGGCTGGGCACCCGGAAGAGCTGGCGGCCCAACGTCCTGAACTTCAGCGTCAACCTGCTCGACGACCTCAAGCCGCGCAGCTACACCCGGGACATCGACTGGGGCGTGCCGGTGCCGCTGGACGGCTGGCGCGACCGGCCGGACAAGCGCATCTACGTGTGGTTCGACGCCGTCGTCGGCTACCTGTCCGCGTCCATCGAGTGGGCCCGCCGCTCCGGCGACCCCGAGGCCTGGCGGCAGTGGTGGCAGTCGCCGGAGTCCGACGCCTACTACTTCATGGGCAAGGACAACATCGTCTTCCACTCCGAGATCTGGCCGGCCCAGCTGCTCGGGTACAACGGCGCGGGTGACAAGGGCGGGACGCCGGGCTCCTACGGGCGGCTGAACCTGCCCACCGAGGTGGTGTCCAGCGAGTTCCTGACCATGGAGGGGCGCAAGTTCTCCTCCTCCCGGCAGGTGGTCATCTACGTCCGTGACTTCCTGGCCCGCTACGACGCCGACGCGCTGCGCTACTTCATCGCCGTCGCCGGACCGGAGACCCAGGACACCGACTTCACCTGGGCGGAGTTCCTGCGGCGCAACAACGACGAGCTGGTCGCCGGCTGGGGCAACCTGGTCAACCGCTCGGTGTCGATGGCGGCCAAGAACGTCGGCGCCGTCCCCACCCCGGGCGAGCTGACCGATGCCGACCGGGCGCTGCTCGCGACGACGTCGGGCGCGTTCGGGCCGGTGGGCGACCTGCTGTCGCGCAACCGGCAGAAGGCCGCGGCCACCGAGGCGATGCGGGTGGTGGGCGAGGCGAACAAGTACCTGTCCGACCAGGCGCCGTGGAAGCTCAAGGAGGACCCGGCCCGCCGGGACACCGTGCTGCACACCGCGCTGCAGGCGATCAAGGACTGCAACACCCTGCTGACGCCGTTCCTGCCGCACTCGTCGCAGCAGGTGCACGAGCTGCTCGGCGGCACCGGGATCTGGTCGGTGGTGCCCCGGGTCGAGGAGGTCACCGACCTCGACGACGGCTCGCCCTACCCGATCATCACCGGCCCCTACGGGGAGGCGCAGGCGGTCTGGGGCTCCACGCCGCTGGCCGCGCCGGGCACGCCCCTGGCCCCGCCGAAGCCGGTGTTCACCAAGCTCGACCCGTCGGTGGTCGACGAGGAGCTCGCCCGGCTGGAAGAGGGCGGCGCGGGCGGCCGGGCGGACGGCGAGGCGTGAGCACACCACCGGCCAAAGTCGCGACTTTGGCCCTGTCCGGGAGGCCGAGCGGGCCGCACCGCAGGGCCAAAGTCGCGACTTTGGCCCTCAGGTGAGCCGGTCGGCCGGCTCCCGGGCCAACCGGCGGGGGGAGCCGCCACCGTCGCCGGAGCCGCTGCCCGCGCCGGCGGTCGACAGCCACACGCACCTCGACATCGCCGTGGGCGGCGAGGATCGGCAGCCCACGGACGCCGAGGTCGACGGGGCGGTCGCGGAAGCGGTGGCGGTGGGCGTGCCACGGCTGGTCCAGGTCGGTGTGGACGTCGCCTCCTCGCGCTGGTCGGCCGCGCTGGCCGCCCGCCGTCCGGAGGTGCTGGCCGCCGTCGCGCTGCACCCCAACGAGGCCGGCGCCGGTGCGTCGACCGACGGGGCGCTGGCCGAGATCGACCGGCTGGCGGCGCTGCCCCGGGTGCGGGCCGTGGGGGAGACCGGGCTGGACCGCTACCGCACCGGCCCCGAGGGCTGGGCGGCCCAGGAGGCGTCCTTCCGGGCGCACATCGACATCGCCAAGCGGCACGGCATCGCGCTGGTCATCCACGACCGCGACGCCCACGACGAGGTGCTGCGCGTTCTCGAGGAGGAGGGGGCCCCGGAGCACACGGTGCTGCACTGCTTCTCCGGGGACGCCGCGTTCGCGCGGGCGTGCATCGAGCGCGGCTACGTGCTGTCCTTCGCCGGAACGCTGACCTTCGGCAACGCCGGCCGGCTGCGGGAGGCCGCGGCGCTGACGCCGATGGATCGGTTGCTGGTCGAGACCGACGCACCGTTCCTCACCCCGGCCCCGCTGCGCGGCCGGCCCAACTCCTCCCGGCTCGTGCCGCACACCGTCCGTGCCCTGGCCGACCTCACCGGCGCCCCGCTGGACCAGCTCTGCGACGCCCTCACCACGAACGCGGAGCGGGTGTTCGGCGCCTGGGGTTGACACCCGGCGCCGTCACACAGCTAAGAAGGGCACACTGTTCGGTGTGGGCCGTCTCATCGCCGTCGTGCTCTTCATCGCCCTGATGGTGCCCGCCGGGCTGCTCGTCCGCGGGTGGTCACTGGCCGCCGGCCGTCGTGCCGTCGCAGGTGCCGCCGTCGAGTTCGTCACGCCCTCGCAGGCGGGCGCCGCCGAACTGACCCGGCAGGCCGTGCACGGTCGCCGGGTGCGGCAGCTGGGCCTGGTCCTGGGCGTGCTGGCGGTGGTCGCCAGCATCGTGATCTTCGCCGAGGCGTCGGTCTTCCTGTGGGTGCCGGCGCTCGCCACGGGGTTGCTGCTGGGGGTGCTGCTGGCCGAGGCCAGCCGGCCCCGCCCGCGCTGGGCCCTCTCGTCCCCGGCGCGCCGGCCCCGCCGGGGTGACCAGCTCTCGCCGTGGCTGCTGTGGACGATGCGCGGTGCCGTCGCCGGCGAGGTGTTCACCGCCGTCCTGCTCGCCGACGACCTCGGCACGCCGGTCACCGGAACGGCGCTCGCCGTGCCACTGGTCGCCTGGCTGCTGGCGGAGGTGGCGCTGCTGCGCGTGCTGGTCCGGCCGGTGCCGGCCGAGGGGGCCGACGTGCCGGTCGACGAGGCGCAGCGCACCTGGACGGCGCACCTGGTCGTGGCGGCGGCCAGCACGCTGGCCCTGCTGCCGCTGGGCAGCCTGCTGCTGGTCGCCGGGCTGGGGCAGGGCGAGGTGGTCGGCGGCGACGGGGCCGGCCTGGTGCCGGTCGCGCTGGTGGCCGGTGGCTTCTCCGCGCTGTTGGCCGGCCTGGCCGTCGCGGTGTTCCTGACCACCTGGCTGCGCCCGGTGCGGCAGAGCAGCCGGGCCCTGGCGGGCTGACCTCCCGGGTTGCCCGGGGGCGGCCCAGCCGTTGTGTGGGCCTCACCACTGATCATCTGCCCGATCCGCCGCCGAAACGCCGACCCGGTGTGACGCTGTGTACCGGCGCGCCTGCGCAACGACTTGTCGACAGGGCGCTTTACTGCCGGAGCACGGTTGTCTTCCGAACCGCGTTCGTTATCGTGTCGTGACCGACCAGCCGGGGTGGGAACTCCCAGGCGGCCGGCCCGGGTATCCCGGGCAGGCCACCGTCGGGGCGTACGACGACGGACCGCCGCCTCCGGGCCGGGTCTGTGGCGTGCTGCCCACGTTCCCTGCCCGGACCTGTGACCACGTGGATGTGTTGTGCGCCGTTCGTTGAAGCTCAGTCTCTTCGCCCTGGTTCTGGCGGGCCTGGTGGGTGGATCCTTCGCCTACTTCGTCGCCCAGAAGTCGGTGACCCTCACCATCGACGGGCAGTCGCGCGAGGTGAGCACCTACGCCTCGACCGCGGGCGAGATCCTCGCCGACGAGGGGCTGAGCCCGGCGGCGCACGACGTCGTCCTGCCGGCGCCGGACCAGGCTGTCCGCGACGGTGACACCGTCGTCCTGAACCGGGCCCGCCCGCTGGCGCTGACCGTGGACGGCGTCCGGAGCGAGGTCTACACCACCGCGCTGTCCGTGGAGGCCGCGCTGGAGCAGCTCGGCTACCGCGAGGACGACCTCGTCCTGTCCGCCAGCCGCAGCGAGCGCCTCCCGCTCGACGGGATGGACCTGGCCATCCAGACCCCCAAGGCCGTGACCCTGGTGGCCGACGGGCAGCAGCGCGTCGTCAACACCATCGCCGCCACCGCCGGCGAGCTGCTCGCCGAGCAGGGCATCGCCCTCTCCCCGACCGACCGGACCAGCCTCGCCGCGACCCAGCCCCTGATGAACGCCATGGTCCTGCGGGTCTCGCGGATCCAGGTCACCGACGTGGCCGAGGTCCAGCCGATCGACTACCAGACCGTCGAGACCCCGGACGCCGGGGCGCTCGAGGGCACCCGCACCGTCACGCAGCGGGGTGTCGAGGGCGCGCAGACCGTCACCTTCCGGGTCACCGTGACCGACGGTGTCGAGACGGCGCGCGAGCAGGTCGGCGTCACGGTCACCACCGCGCCGGTCGACCAGCAGGTCGCTGTCGGCACGAAGCCCAAGCCGGAGCCGGCCCCCGCCGCCGGTGGTGCCCCGGCCACCGCCGACGGCCTCAACTGGGCCGCGCTGGCCAAGTGCGAGTCCGGCGGCCGCCCCGACGCGGTGAGCGGCACCGGCAAGTACCGCGGCATGTACCAGTTCTCGCAGAGCACCTGGAACGCCGTCGGCGGCTCCGGTGACCCGGCCGCGGCCTCGGCGGCGGAGCAGACGCAGCGGGCGCAGATGCTGTACGCCCGCTCCGGTGCCGGCCAGTGGCCGCACTGCGGCCCGCGCCTGTTCGGCTGAGCAGACACGACGCCCTGAACGCAGCACCGCAGTCCGACGGGCTGCTGGGCCCGGCCGCGATCCGCGATCTGGCCCGGCAGCTCGACCTGCGCCCCACCAAGGCGCTGGGGCAGAACTTCCTGCACGACGCCAACACCATCCGGCGGATCGTCCGGACCGCCGGGCTGTCGGCGGACGACGTCGTCTGCGAGGTCGGTCCCGGCCTCGGGTCGCTGACCCTGGGCCTGCTACCGGCCTGCGCGGGCGTGACCGCCGTGGAGATCGACCCCCGGCTGGCCGACCAGTTGCCGCACACCGTCGCCGCGCGCACCCCGCAGTTCGCCGACCGGCTGACCGTGGTCACCGCGGACGCGCTCCGGGTGACCGGGCTCCCCGGGCCGCCCGCTACCGCGCTGGTGGCGAACCTGCCCTACAACATCGCCGTCCCGGTGCTGCTGCACCTGCTCGAGCTGCTGCCGTCGGTCCGCACCGCGCTGGTGCTGGTGCAGGCCGAGGTGGCCGACCGGCTGGCGGCCGCGCCTGGAACCGCTGCCTACGGCGTCCCGAGCGCGAAGGCCGCCTGGTACGCCGACGTCCGCCGGGCCGGGAACGTGCCGCGCCCGGTCTTCTGGCCGGCTCCCAACGTCGACTCCGGCCTGGTCGCGCTCACCCGCCGGCCGGCTCCGGCCGGCGACCGCGCGGCGACCTTCGCCGTCATCGACGCCGCCTTCGCCATGCGCCGCAAGGGGCTGCGCGCCGCCCTCGCCCGCTGGGCGGGCAGCCCGGCGGCCGCCGAGACCCGGCTGCGTGCGGCCGGCATCGACCCGACCACGCGCGGTGAGCAGTTGTCGGTCACCGACTTCGCCCGGCTGGCCGCCACCGCCCCGGTGCCGGGCGAGGGTCGGTAGCGCGTGCTCCGCTCGGCGGGGAGGGTGTGCCGGTGAGCAACGCGATGACCGGTGGCCCGAGACGGATCGCCGGCGACGGTGCCGTGGTGGCCCGCGCCCCGGCCAAGGTCAACGTGCACCTGCGGGTCGGCCCGCTGCGCCCCGACGGGTTCCACGAGCTCTCGACGGTCTACCTCGCCGTCTCCCTCTTCGACACCGTCACCGCCCGCCCGGGTGAGGGGATCGCGCTCACCGTCCGCGGCGAGGGCAGCGCGGCCGGGCAGGGGCCGGCGAGCGTGCCGACCGACCGCCGCAACCTGGTCTGGCAGGCCGCCGAACTGCTCGCCCGGCACGCCGGGGTGGCCGCCGACGCACACCTGGACGTCGACAAGTCGATCCCGGCCGCGGCGGGACTGGCCGGCGGCAGCGCCGACGCCGCAGCCACCCTGGTCGCCCTGGACGCGCTCTGGGGCACCCGGGCGACGCGCGGCGACCTCGCCGGCCTGGCCGCCCAGCTGGGCAGCGACGTGCCCTTCAGCCTGATGGGTGGCGTCGCCCTGGGCACCGGCCGCGGCGAGCAGCTCTCGCCGGTGCTGGCCCGGCGCCGCTGCGACTGGGTGCTGGGCATCGCCGGCGAGGGGCTGTCCACGCCGACGGTCTACGGCGAGCTGGACGCCATGCGCACCGACGGCACGGCCGCGCCGCACGCCGAGGGGGCCGGGGACGCCGCGGAGCCGGTGATCGCCGCGCTGCGCAGCGGCCCGACGTCGGCGCTGGCGGCCACGCTGACCAACGACCTGCAGGCCCCGGCCGTCCGGCTGCGCCCCGAACTGCGCCGGGCGCTGCAGGCGGCCGCCGAGGCCGGCGCGCGGGCCGCGGTGGTCAGCGGCTCGGGCCCCACGGTGGCCGCGCTGGCCGAGGACGAGGACGCCGCCGTCCGGCTCGCCGCGAGCCTGGCCGGGGCCGGGGTGTTCCGGACGGTGCGGGCCGTGCACGGGCCGGTGCCGGGCGCCCGGCTGGTGGGCTGAACCGCACCTGCCGGTGGGGGAGCTACCGCGGGTCGGGAGCCGGCCGCGGCGGGCCGACCAGTTGCGGCCGGGTCTCCAGGTGGGCCAGGCCGTTGTAGGCCAGGTTCACCAGGTGCGCGGCGACCTGCCGCTTGCCCGGCGTCCGGCTCTCCAGCCACCACTGGCCGACCAGCGCCACCATGCCGACCAGCGCCTGGCTGTACAGCTCCGCGGCGCGCGGGTCGTACCCGTTCGTGCTGAACTGCGCGGCCAGGATGTGCTCGACCTTGCGGGCCACCTCGCTGATCAGCGAGGAGAAGGTGCCCGACGTCGCGATCGGGGAGTCGCGGGTGAGCACCCGGAAGCCGTCGGTCTCGTCCTCGATGTACTCCAGCAGCACCAGGGCCGCGCGCTCCAGCAGCTCGCGAGGGTGCCCGCCGGAGGACAGCGTCGAGGTGAACCGGTCGAGCAGTCGCTGCATCTCCCGGTCCACGACGACGGCGTACAGGCCCTCCTTGCCGCCGAAGTGCTCGTAGACCACGGGCTTGGAGACGTCGGCGCGGGTGGCGATCTCCTCGATGGAGGTGGCCTCGTAGCCGCGCTGGGCGAACAGCTCGCGCCCGACGTCCAGCAGCTGCTGCCGACGCTGCGCGCCGGTCATCCGCACCCGGGGCCGGGACCCGCCCGCGGTGTCCGGTGTGGTCATGCCCTCATCGTCCTCCGCGCCCCCGGAGGGGGCCGGTCGGCGTGCCGCGGCGCTCCTGCTGTCCCCCGGGCAGGTGACGGCCACGCCGACCGCTGGTGCCCGGGCGACGTCCCGGCCCTAGGCTCAGGCGCGGGCCACCGGTTCCACCGGCACGTCCGGGTCGAGGCGACTCGTCCGGGGCGCCGGCGCGGGTGGCCGGCGATGGGGGATGGGGTAATCGGCAGCCCGCCGGCCTTTGGAGCCGTGCAGTCTCGGTTCGAGTCCGAGTCCCCCAGCCACAGCCGCGTGCGCCGTCCAGCGCCGGACGACCGCGGCGCGCCCGGCCGGCCGACCTGCCGCCCGGCACCAGTCCACGAACCACCAGCCGAGGAGTCACGTGAGTCTGCAGGAGCCCCCGGTGGGCACCACCCCCGCCGAGCCGGTCGTCGCGGCCGTCGTCGTCCTGGCTGCCGGCCAGGGCACCCGGATGCGGTCCCGGACCCCGAAGGTGCTGCACGCGCTGGGCGGGCGCTCGATGCTCGGTCACGTGCTCGCCGCCGCCGCTCCACTGGCCGCAGCGCGTACGGCCGTCGTCGTCGGCTCGGGCCGCGAGCAGGTCACCGCCCACCTGGCCGAGGCCGCCCCGTCGGCCCTGGCCGTCGTGCAGGAGGAGCAGAACGGGTCCGGTCACGCGGCCGCGGTCGCGCTCGACGCGCTGCCCGACGTGGCCGGGCCGGTGCTCATCGTCAACGGGGACGCCCCGCTGCTCCGGCCGGAGACGCTGGCCGGGCTGGTCGCCGCGCACCGCGCCGCCGGCGACGCGCTGACCGTGCTCACCGCCGAGGTGGCCGAGCCGACCGGCCTCGGCCGGATCGTCCGGGACACCGGGGGCGCGGTGCAGCGCATCGTCGAGGAGAAGGACGCCGACGACGCGCAGCGGGCGATCACCGAGGTCAACGCCGGGGTCTACGTCGGCGACGCGGGGACCGTCCGGGAGGCGCTGACCCGCGTCGGGTCGGCCAACCAGCAGGGTGAGCAGTACCTGACCGACGTCCTCGGGCTGCTGGTCGCCGACGGGCGGCGGGTCGGTGGGCACCGCGCGGACGACCCGGCCGACACCCTCGGCTGCAACGACCAGCGCGAGCTCGCCGACCGGCGCCGGACGCTCAACGACCGGGTGCTCGACCGCCTGATGCGGGACGGCGTGGTCGTCGTCGACCCGCGCACCACCTGGGTGGACGTGACCGTGGAGGTGGCCCCCGAGGTCGTGCTGCACCCGGGCACCCAGTTGCTGGGCGCCACCACCGTCGCGGCCGGCGCGGTCGTCGGACCGGACACCACGCTCACCGACACCGAGGTGGGGGAGCGGGCCTCGGTCGTGCGGGCGCACTGCCAGCTCGCCGTCGTCGGCGACGACGTCTCCGTCGGGCCGTTCGCCTACCTGCGCCCCGGCACCCGGCTGGCCCGCGGATCGAAGGTCGGCACCTTCGTCGAGACGAAGAACGCCCAGCTGGGCGAGGGCTCCAAGGTTCCGCACCTGAGCTACGTCGGGGACGCCACCATCGGTGCGGGCACCAACATCGGCGCGGCGACCGTCTTCGTGAACTACGACGGCGTCGCGAAGCACCACACCACGATCGGCAGCCACGCGCGCACCGGCGCGGACAACATGTTCGTCGCTCCGGTGCAGGTCGGCGACGGTGCGTACACCGCCGCCGGGTCGGTGATCACCGAGGACGTCCCCGCCGGGGCGATGGCCGTCGCCCGGGGCCGGCAACGCAATGTGGCAGGCTGGGTCGCGCTCCGACGCCCTGGGACGCGAGCTGCCGAGGCGGCGGCCGAGGCTGCGGCGGAGACTGGTGGGGGCGGGCAAGCCGGGAGCCGGGCCACCGGCTCGGCGCCGGACGACGAGCGGTAGGGACAAGCAGATGAGCGCCATCAGGCAGACCACCAACAAGAGCCTGATGCTCTTCTCCGGGCGCGCGTACCCGGAGCTGGCCGGGGAGATCGCCGGTCACCTCGGGGTGACGCCGACGCCCACCGCGGCGTACGAGTTCGCCAACGGCGAGCTGTTCGTCCGGTTCGAGGAGTCGGTACGCGGCTGCGACGCCTTCGTGGTGCAGAGCCACACCGCGCCGATCAACACCTGGCTCATGGAGCAGTTGATCATGGTCGACACGCTCAAGCGTGCCTCGGCCAAGCGGATCACCGTGGTGGCGCCGTTCTTCCCCTACGCCCGGCAGGACAAGAAGCACCGCGGCCGGGAGCCGATTTCCGCCCGGCTGGTGGCCGACATGTTCAAGACCGCGGGCGCCGACCGGCTCATGTCGGTGGATCTGCACACCGCGCAGATCCAGGGCTTCTTCGACGGCCCGGTCGACCACCTCTTCGCCATCGATCTGCTGGTCGGCGAGATCTGCCGCAAGTGGGGCGATCGCGACCTCACCGTCGTCTCGCCCGACTCCGGCCGGGTCCGGGTGGCCGAGCGCTGGACCGACAAGCTCGGCGGCACCCCGCTGGCCTTCATCCACAAGACCCGCGACATGACCCAGCCCAACCAGGTCGTCGCCAACCGCGTGGTCGGTGAGGTCGAGGGCCGGGTCTGCATCCTCGTCGACGACATGATCGACACCGGCGGCACGATCGTCGCCGCGGCCGAGACGCTGTTCGCCGCCGGCGCCGCCGACGTGATCATCGCCGCCACCCACGGGGTGCTGTCCGGACCGGCGGTCGACCGGCTGAAGAACAGCCGGGTCAGCGAGGTCATCGTCACCAACACGCTGCCGATCGAGCCGGAACGGCGCTTCGACAAGCTGACCGTGCTGCCCATCGCCCCGCTGCTCGCCCGGGCCATCAGGGAGGTCTTCGAGGACGGCTCGGTGACCAGCCTGTTCGACGGGGCGTCGTAGCCTCCGGCGAGATCGGGAATGTGGGGGTGCGCAACCCACGTCGAGGCCCCCACGACTCCGATCTCGGTGCTGGGCGGCCGCGATGGGTGCTGTAACCTCGTTCCCGTTGCCCGGCGAGGGAGACGGTCCGACCGTGCTCCGTGATCGACGTGCGTCTGCCCTCACCGGGTGTGCCGCGCCCGTGCGCCGGCTCCAGACCCGATCCACCTGTTGAGGAGCACATCACCGTGGCTGACTTCCGCCTCGAGGCACAGACCCGCACCGAGTTCGGCAAGGGCAGCGCCCGCCGCACCCGCCGGGAGGGCCGCGTCCCCGGCGTCCTCTACGGCCACGGCCAGGACGT
The DNA here is from genome assembly GCF_054780755.1 of Modestobacter lapidis. NCBI lineage: Bacteria > Bacillati > Actinomycetota > Actinomycetes > Geodermatophilales > Geodermatophilaceae > Modestobacter > Modestobacter lapidis. The sequence continues at coordinate 85,943 of NZ_BAAGVS010000012.1, forward strand.
CGTCCACCTGTCCCTGCCGGCCCGCGAGTTCGCCGCGGCCCTGCGCAACGGCGGCACCAACGCGCTGCTGACCATCGTGCTCGACGGCAAGGAGCAGCTCGCGCTGACCAAGGCCGTCCAGCGCGACCCGATCAGCCGGATCCACGAGCACGTCGACCTGCTGCTGGTCCGCCGCGGTGAGAAGACCACCGTCGACGTCCCGGTGATCATCGTGGGCTCCCCGGCTCCCGACACGATCAGCAACCACCAGCTGAACAGCGTCTCCCTCGAGGCCGACGCCACCGACCTGCCCGAGTCGATCGAGGTCGACATCACCGGCCGTACCGCCGGCAACGGCATCACCGCCGGCGACCTGCCGCTGCCGGCCGGCGCCAGCCTGATCACCGACCCCGAGGCGCTGGTCATCGGCTTCCTCGGCGCCCCGACCGCCGAGCAGCTCGAGGCCGAGCTGGAAGAGGCCGAGGCCGAGGTCGGCATCGAGCGCGAGGAGTCCGACACCGACGGCGACGTCGTCCCCGAGCCGCAGGACCAGGGCAGCGGTGAGTCCATGGACTCCGCCTCGAAGTCCGCCGACGCCTGAGCACGGCGCAGACCGGGGAACAGGGCTGAGCGAGAGCACGACCCGCGGGGGCGCCGGCAGTGCCGGCGCCCCCGCGGCGTCTTCCCAGCCGCCCTCCACGGGCCCCTTCCTGGTCGTCGGCCTGGGCAATCCGGGGCCGGGCTACGCCGGGAACCGGCACAACGTGGGCGCCATGGTGCTGGCCGAGCTCGCCGCCCGGGCAGGCGTCCGGCTGTCACCGGGCAAGGGGGCCCGGGCGCGGGCGATCTCCGGTGAGGGCCGGCTGGCCGGGCGCCGGGTGGTGCTGACCCAGCCGACCACGTACATGAACGAGTCCGGCGGACCGGTGCGCGGCCTGCTGGACTACCACCACCTGCCGGCCACCGATCTGGTGGTGCTGCACGACGAGCTCGACCTCCCCTTCGAGGTGGTGCGGCTCAAGCGCGGCGGGGGCGAGGGCGGGCACAACGGGCTCCGCTCGATCTCCCGCTCGACCGGCACCCGCGACTACCTCCGGGTGCGGATCGGCATCGGCCGCCCGCCCGGCCGGCAGGACCCGGCCGACTTCGTGCTGAAGGACTTCTCCGCGACCGAGCGCAAGACGCTCGACCTGCTGGTCGCCGAGGCCGCGGACGCCGCGGAGCTGCTCCTCGAGCGGGGGCTGGAAGCAGCTCAGAACGTGGTCCACCCGCGCAGCTGAGCGCACGCTGCGGAGCCATGCCCACGAACGGGTGGCCCGGCCGGGCGAGGTCGTTCCCCTTCGGGTGAACCCTGGGCGAGCGGATTGCCCCGGTCGTCACGCACGGTGATGGTTGTCGTGTCGCCGACCGACGACCGCCGCCGGACCTGCAGCACCTGGGTCCGGGCGCGGAACTCCTGGCGACGGTCCGTGACCGCCGGAGTGCCAGGGAGATGACGTGCTGCTGGAACGCGCAGAGCTGACCGAGCGCATCGGGCGCGCCCGGGCCGTGCCGAGCCCACGCCACTCCCCGGAACAGCTGCGTCCCGCCCAGGTCGCGCCGCGGGGAGCCCGCCGGTGGGTCCGCCGGTACCAGGGTCTGCTGCTGGGTGCCGAGATCGCGATCGCCGGCGCCGTCGGTGCCGTGGTCCTGGGCGCGGCGGCCGAGCCGGTGTCGGCGGCCACCGGCCTGTTCTGGGCCAGCCTCTCCCTCGTCGCCGCCTGGCCGGCCCTGCTCGCCGCCTGTGGCGCCTACGACCAGCGGGTCTTCGGCTCCGGCAGCGAGGAGTTCCGCCGGGTGGGCCGCGCCGGCCTGGTGCTGCTCGCGCTCCTCGGGTTCATCTCCTACGCCGCCGGGCTCGACCTCAGCCGGGCCCTGGTGGTCGTCGCCGTCCCGGCCCTCGCCGTCGTCACCTCGGCCGAGCGCTACGTCAGCCGGCAGTTCGTGCAACGGCAGCGGCAGCAGGGGCGGTGCCTGAAGCGCGTCGTCGTGGTGGGCCGCGGCGGCGCCGTCCTGGAGCTCGTGGACCGGCTGCGCCGGACCCAGCACGCCGGGCTGGACGTCGTGGGCGTCTGCGTGACCCCCGACGACCGGAGCCGGGTCGCGCAGGCGGTCGACCTGCCGGTCGGCGGCCTGCAGGACGTGCTCGCCACTGCCGCACTCACCTCGGCCGACGCCGTCGCCGTCACGTCGGCCAGCGAGACGGCCGCCCAGTACCTCCGCACGCTCAGCTGGCAGCTGGAGGGCAGCGGCCTGGAGCTGCTGGTCGCCCCCGGCCTGGTCGAGGTGGCCGGTCCCCGGCTGCACATCCGTCCCTTCGACGGGCTCCCGCTGCTGTCGGTCGAGCAGCCCCGCTTCACCGGCTGGCGGCGGGTGGTCAAGGACGGCCTCGACCGGTCCGCGGCGCTGGGCGCCCTGGTGCTCCTGCTGCCGGTGTTCCTGGCCATCGGACTGGCCGTCCGGCAGTCCGGCCCCGGCCCGGTCTTCTACCGGCAGCAGCGCGTGGGCCTGAACGGCGTGCCGTTCACCATGCTGAAGTTCCGCAGCATGGTGACCGGCGCCGACCAGCAGGTGACCGGGCTCAGCGACGGCAACGACGCCGACGGGCTGCTGTTCAAGATGCGCGCCGACCCGCGGGTGACCCCGGTGGGGCGCTGGCTGCGCCGGCTGTCACTGGACGAGCTGCCCCAGCTGGTCAACGTGCTGCGCGGTGACATGTCCCTGGTGGGCCCCCGGCCGCCGCTGCCCACCGAGGTCGCCCGCTACGACACCTCGGTGAGCCGCCGGCTGCTGGTCAAGCCGGGCCTGACCGGGCTCTGGCAGATCTCCGGGCGCAGCGACCTGCCGTGGGAGGAGGCCGTCCGGCTCGACCTGCGGTACGTGGAGAACTGGTCGCTGGCGATGGACCTGCACATCCTCTGGCGCACGGCCCGCGCCGTCGTCAGCGCCTCGGGGGCGTACTGACCCCCGGCACCCGGACGTGTCCGCCCGATCATCCGTCCGGGTGACGCCGTCCCGGGACGGCGCGATGTCCGGCCGTCCCGGGTCGATGGTCGACGGGGAAGGGGTCGGAACCCGGGACCGGGCAGCGGCCCGTGCCCACCGGGACCACCCGCCACTGCCGGCCCGAGGTCGCGCCGGCCGCGAGACGACGCAGCACAGAACGGAGTGACACCGATGGCCCGAGGCACATCCGGGAAGCTGAGCGTGGCCCTGGTGGGCACGCGCGGCGTCCCCGCCCGGTACGGAGGTTTCGAGACCGCCGTCGAGGAGGTCGGGCTCCGGCTGGCCGACCGCGGTCACCGCGTCGTCGTCTACTGCCGGACGGCGCCCGGTGACCGGTCCGCGCCGCCGGCGACGCACCTGGGCATGGACCTGGTCCACCTGCCCGCGGCGCGCAAGCGGTCCCTGGAGACGCTCAGCCACTCCGCCCTGTCGGTCGGCCACCTGCTGGCCCACCGGACCGATGCGGCGATCGTGTTCAACGCGGCCAACTCACCGCTGCTCCCGGTGCTGCGCGCCGCGCGGATCCCGGTCGCCACCCACGTCGACGGGCTGGAGTGGAAGCGGGCCAAGTGGGGCCCCACCGGTCAGCGCTACTACCGGGCCGCGGAGGCGATGGCCGTCCGCTGGTCCGACGCGCTGATCGCCGACGCCGAGGGCATCGCCGACTACTACCGGCGCGAGTTCTCCGCGCCCACCACGCTGCTCACCTACGGCGCCCCGATGATCGACCCGGGCGACGACCGGCTCGCCGAGCTCGGCCTCGAGCCCGGCGGCTTCCACCTGGTGGTCGCCCGGTTCGAGCCGGAGAACCACGTCGACGTGATCGTCGACGGCTACCGCCGCAGCGGGGCGACCAGGCCGCTGGTCGTCGTCGGGTCGGCGCCGTACTCCGACGCGTACACCGAGCGGGTGCACTCCCTGGCCGACGACCGGGTCCGCTTCCTGGGCGGCGTCTGGGACCAGCGCCAGCTCGACCAGCTCTACGCGCACAGCTACACCTACCTGCACGGGCACTCGGTCGGCGGGACGAACCCCTCGCTGCTGCGCGCCATCGGCGCCGGTGCTGCCGTGCTGGCCTTCGACGTCGACTTCAACCGCGAGGTCGTGGCCGAGGCGGGGCGCTACTTCACCGACGCCGCCGACGTGGCCGCGGCCGTCGAGGCCGCCGAGGGTGACCCGGCCGAGGTCGGGCGCAACGGCGCCCGGTCCCGGGAGCTGGCGGCCGACTACGACTGGGACGACGTCGCCACCGGCTACGAGGAGCTCGCCCGCCGGCTGGCCGGCCGGCAGTTCCCGCGCCGGCGGCCCAGCGGCCGGCGCTGCCCGCAGCGCGAGCGGCAGATCGCGACCGTCGTGCCGTTCCCGCGTCAGCGGGCCGCCGGGGAGCCCGTGCCCGACGTGGCCGCCGAGGCGCAGACCCCGGTGGCCGGGGTCGGGCAGTGACCGCGACGGCCCCCGACCTGCGGCCCGCACCTGCTCCCGGGCCGGGCCCGCGGGCGACCGGGGAGACCTTCGGCCAGACCCTCGGTCGCCTGGCGGCGGCGCAGAAGGGCGCGACCGGCGCGCCCGCCTACTCCCGGTTCGTGAACCGCAGGCTCGGCCGGCTCCTCGCCGCGGTCGCCTACCACCTGGGTCTCACCCCGAACGCGGTCACCGGCATCAGCGCCGCGTGCACCGCCACCGGCATCGCGCTGATCGCACTGCGGCCGCCGACCTGGACGCTGGGTGCCGTCATCGCCGCCTGCCTCGTCGTCGGCTATGCGCTGGACGCCGCGGACGGCCAGCTGGCCCGGCTGCGCGGCGGTGGCTCACCGGCCGGTGAGTGGCTCGACCACATGGTCGACGCGGTCAAGGCCTCCAGCCTGCACCTGGCCGTGCTGATCGGGATGTACCGCAACGACCTCGTCGAGCCGGCGCTGCTGCTGGTGCCGATCGGCTACTGCGTCGTCGACGCGGTCACCTACTTCGGCACGATGCTCAACGAGGCGCTGCGCGCCCAGCACGGTGCGCCGACCCGGGCCCAGCGCTCCGACCAGCGGCCGAGCGTGCTCCGGTCGCTGCTCGTGCTGCCCACCGACTACGGCCTCCTCTGCTGCTTCTTCCTGGTCCTCGGCGCGCCGGCGCTCTTCGTCCCCCTGTACACCCTCCTCTTCCTGGCGGCGGCGGCCTTCCTGCTGCTCGCCTCGGTCAAGTGGTTCCGCGAGATCGGCAGGCTGCCCCGATGAACACCCCCCAGCTCTCCCGCCCGGCGTGGACCCGCCGGCGCCTGCTGCTGAGCGGGCTCGCCGCGGCGGTCCTGGTCGCGGTGGTCACTCTCGCCCTGGTCGTGACCGGCTCCGGCGACGGCGGGAACGCCAGCGCGACGGCCGCGACGACGGCGCCGCCCTCGGGGGTCGTCGTCCCGACCGGCACCGTGGCCCCGGACGAGACGGTCGTCCCCGCGCCGCCCACGCCGGTCCCGGCCGGGCCGACCAGCGACGCCGACGCGTTGCCGCCCAGCCTGCCCGCCGTACCCCTCGACCAGCCCGCCGCCGTCGGCAACGGCATCACCGGGGCCGTGGTGTCGCTCGAGGCCATCGACGGGACGGCGCAGGGCCCCGGCAACGTCGCCGGCCCGGCGCTGCGGGCGACCGTGCGGATCAGCAACGACACAGCCGAGCCGGTGTCCCTGGACGCCGTCACGGTCGACCTCGCCACCGGCACCGACCTGACGCCCGCCTCGCCGCTGGACGACCCGTCGGAGCTGCCGTTCCGCGGGACCGTCGCCCCGGGGGAGGCGGCCGAGGGCCGCTACGTCTTCACCGTGCCGGTGGATGCCCGCGCGGTCGTCACGCTCTCGGTCGGGTACCAGGCCGGCGCGCCGTTCCTGGTGTTCACCGGACCGGCGGCCTGACCCGTGGCCGCCGTCCCGACGCAGCCCCGGGTGCTGGTCGTCCACCCCGGGGCCGAGCTGTACGGCGCCGACCGGGTGCTGCTGGCCTCGGCGGCCGCCCTGGCCACCCGCTTCGACGTCACGGTCGCGCTGCCGGGACCCGGGCCGCTCGTCGCTGAGCTCGAGGCGCGCGGGGTGCGGGTCGCCCTCTGCCGGATGCCGGTGCTGCGCAACGCCGCGCTGCGGCCCCGCGGTGCCCTCCGGCTGCTCGGCGACGCCGTGCTCGGGCTGGTGCCGGCCCTCCGGCTGATCCGGCGGCACGGCGCCGACGGCGTCTACGTCAACACCCTGACCCTGCCGTCCTGGCCGCTGCTCGCGCGGCTCGCCGGCCGGCGCTCGGTCTGCCACGTGCACGAGGCGGAGGAGTCGGCGCCGCGGCTGCTGCGGCGGGCGATGGCCGTGTGCCCGTCGCTGGCCGACCGGGTGGTGGCCAACAGCGCGTTCTGCCTCGACGTCCTGACCGATGTCGCCCCCCGGTTGCGGGCGCGCAGCACCGTCGTCCACAACACCGTCCCGGCGCCGGCCGAGGTGCGGCCGGCCCGCGCGGAGCTCGACGGTCCGCTGCGGCTGCTGTTCGTGGGCCGGCTGTCGCCGCGGAAGGGACCACAGGTCGCCCTCGCCACGCTGCAGGAGCTGCTGGCGCGCGGGGTGGACGCGCGGCTGGGGCTGCTCGGCTCGGTGTTCGAGGGCTACGAGTGGTTCGAGGCCGAGCTGCGCGCCACGGTCGAGGAGCACGGCCTGGGCCACCGGGTCGAGTTCCTGGGGTTCCGCGCCGACATCTGGCCGCACCTGGCCGACGCCGACGTGGTGCTGGTGCCCTCGGTCAAGGAGGAGTCCTTCGGCAACACCGCGGTGGAGGCGGTGCTCGCCGCCCGGCCGCTCGTGGTCAGCGACCACAGCGGTCTCCGTGAGGCCGCCGCGGGCTACGCCAGCGCGCAGTCGGTGCCCGCCGGACGGACGGCCGAGTGGGCCGACGCCGTCCAGCGGGTGGCCGCGGACTGGGCCACCTTCCGGAACGCCGCCTGCGACGACGCCCGGGAGGCCCGCCGCCGGCACGCACCCCAGCGGTACCGGGACGGACTCGTCGCGGTGCTGACCTCGCTCGGCGGCGCCCGTCCGGTCCCGCCCGCGGCGCCCGCGGAGCCCGCGGCGCCCGCCGAGCCCGTGGTGGCGACGGCGGGGGACCGGCCGGCCTGACCGCCCGTCCCGCCGCACCTTCCGGGGGATGACGACAGCACCACCCCGCCGGCGCACTGCCGGCGTACACCTCGCTCTTCGACCAGGGGGAACCACCGTGCTCGACAACTCCGCGATCTCCGCCGGCCGGGTCCGGACGGCCACCCCGCCGGTGTTCATGTACCACTCGATCAGCCCGTCGACCCGGCCCGACCCGCACCGGCTGCGCGTCTCCCCGGCGCGGCTGGACCGGCACCTGCGGCTGCTGCGCCGGCTGGGGCTACGGGGGGTGTCGCTCTCCGAGCTGCTGCGCGCCGCGGACCGCGGCGCGGCCCGCGGGCTCATCGGGCTGACCTTCGACGACGGCTACACCGACTATCTCGAGCACGCTCTGCCGGTACTCCAGCGGCACGGGATGACCAGCACGCTCTACGTGGTCGCCGGCCGCCTGGGCGGCAGCAACGAGTGGGACGACGGCCCCCGACTGGGCCTGATGGACGCCGACCAGGTGCGCGCCGTCGCCGCCGCCGGGCAGGAGGTGGGCAGCCACACGATGACCCATCCGCACCTGGCCGGCGCCGGCGCCGGCACCCTGGCCGCGGAGATCGGCGGCAGCCGCGAGGTCCTGGCCGACGTCCTGCAGGCCGAGGTGGCCGGCTTCTGCTATCCCTACGGCGAGTTCGACGACGCCGCGGCCGACGCCGTCCGGGCGGCCGGCTACGACCACGGATGCGTCATCGGCGACTACGACCCGGGCGACCGGTTCACCCTGCCCCGCTGCTACATCAGCCCCCGCGACACCGCCGCGCACCTGATCGCGCGGATCGCCCGGCACTCGGTGCGGCTGCGGCTGCACTGAGCTCCGCCGTACCCCGCGTCGACCCTCGCCGGGTCGGCCCCGCGCTGCACCACAGCGCCGGGCCGGCCCGGCTCTCGCGTTCCCGGCCCCTGCGGGCGCCCGGGTAGCGCGGCCGTGTGTGCGGTTGCTCTACGTAACCACAATTTACTCACCGAGCGTCACCCAGGTTTCCGCAAGCCCCTCGCCCACCTGCACAAATGCACCAAAAGGGGTGACTGGCTCACTCTGGCGACTGATCGATCGTCACGCTTAGTGTTCGTTTACCGCGTTGGGACCACCAGGGTCCGAGCGGATGAGCGACTGGGGAACGAGCATGACGGCACGCAAGGCGCCCATGGCGTCACGGTGCATCGCCGGGGTGACGAGCCTGCTGCTGGCAGCGGGCGGCCTCGGCCTGATGGCCCCCGCGGCCCGGGCGGACTCCGCGCCGGTGAACCCGGCCGACCCGGCCACCCCCACCACGGTGACCGCCGACGCGCTGCCCACCGTGCAGATCAACGGCGTCGCGTGGTCCCAGGTCGTCGTCGGCGACACCGTCTACGTCGCCGGAAAGTTCACCACCGCCCGCCCGGCCGGCGCTGCTGCCGGCACGCAGGAGGTGGCGCGCAACAACTTCCTGGCCTACGACATCCGTACCGGGGAGCTGATCACCTCCTTCGTGCCGAGCCTCAACGCCCAGGCGCTGGCCGTCACCGCCTCCCCGGACGGCACGCGCGTCTACGTCGCCGGTGACTTCACCGTGGCCGACGGCCAGGTGCGCAACCGGATCGCGGCCTACGACACCGGCACCGGCCGGCTGGTCGCCGACTTCAGGCCCAGCGTCTCCGGCCAGGTCCGCGCCCTCGCGGCCACCGACGACAAGGTCTACCTCGGCGGCAACCTCACCGCCGTCGGCTCGACCAGCCGCACCCGGTTGGCCGCGGTGTCCGCGGCCAACGGCGCGCTGCTGCCGTGGGCGCCGGTGGCCGGCGCCGCTGCCACGGCCGGCAGCAACGAGGTCCTGGCCATGGTGCTCACCAACGGCGGCTCCCAGGTCGTGGTGGGCGGGCGGTTCAACTCGCTCAACAACACCCCGGCCGCCGGCGTCGGCGCGCTGGACGCGGGAACCGGGGCCACCCGACCCTTCGCCGTCAACCAGAAGATCACCAACCAGGGCGTCAACTCCGCCGTCTACAGCCTGAGCACCGACGGGACGACCGTCTACGGCACCGGGTACGACTTCAACGGCCCCGGCAACCTCGAGGGCACCTTCGCCGCCGAGGCCGCCGGTGGCGCGATCCGCTGGATCGGCGACTGCCGCGGCGACTCCTACTCCAGCTTCCCCGTCGGCGGCGCCCTGTACGTCGCGTCGCACGCCCACGACTGCGCCAACATCGGTGGCTTTCCGGAGCACAACCCCCAGGTCAACAAGTACGCCACCGCGGAGAGCCTCGCGGCGACCGGCCGGACCGGCGCCTTCACGATGGAGAACGCCAACCTCGCCGGGCAGGCCGCGCCCTCCCTGCTGAACTGGTTCCCCAGCTTCGCCGGCGGCACCTACACCGGCCAGAACCAGGCCGGCTGGTCGGTGACCGGCACCAGCGAGTACGTCGTCTTCGGCGGCGAGTTCCCCCGGGTCAACGGCGCTACCCAGCAGGGGCTGGTGCGCTTCGCCTTCGCCGGGACGGCGCCGGCCGCGATGGGCCCGACGGGCGGTGGGCTGACCCCGACCGTCGTCCCGACCGGCCCGGGTGCCGCCCGGGTCAGCTGGACCGAGAGCACCGACCAGGACGACGCGAACCTGACCTACCGCGTCTACCGGGACGACGGCACCACCCCGGTGCACGAGGTCACGTCCACCTCGACCTGGTACGACGTGAACACCCTCGCGTTCACCGACACCGGCCTGTCCGCCGGCCGGCACACCTACCGGATCGGCGTGCTCGACCCGACGGGCAACAAGAACACCGGGGCGTGGACGTCGGTGGACGTCGCAGCCGGCACCGCCGCCCAGCGGTCCTACGCCGCGACGGTCAAGGCCGACGGGGCGGCCAACCACTGGTCCCTCGGTGAGCGCAGGGGCAGCACGGTCGCCTACGACAGCGTCGGCGGCAGCGACCTGACCGTGCACGGCGGCATCAGCCTGGGCCAGGCCGGCGCCATCGCCAGGGACGGCGACACGGCGGCGAACACCCTGGGGCAGAACTCCAGCTTCCTGGCCACCCAGAAGCCGGTCCTGGGCCCGCAGACGTTCTCCATCGAGGCCTGGTTCACCACGACCACCTGGGGTGGCGGCAAGATCATCGGCTTCGGGAGCAGCAACACCGGCACCAGCGCCAACTACGACCGGCACGTCTACATGGACTTCTTCGGCCGGCTCCACTTCGGCCTGTGGCCCGGGTCCGAGCGGATCGTCACCAGCCCGAAGTCGTACAACGACGGCCGGTTCCACCACGTCGTGGCCACGGTCGACGCCACCGGGATGACCCTCTACGTCGACGGCAAGGCGGTCGCCTCGCGCACCGACACGACCGGCGGCCAGCCGGGTTACGGCTACTGGCGGATCGGCGGGGACAGCACCTGGTCCGGGGCCAAGTTCTTCAGCGGGCGGGTCGACGAGGTCGCCATCTACCCGAAGGCGCTCACCGGCAGGCAGGTGGCCGACCACTACACGGCCGGCAGCACGGGGGCGGTGCTCAACCTCCCGCCGACCGCGGCGTTCACCTCGGCGAGCACCGACCTGACCGCCACCCTGGACGCCGCGGCCTCCGGCGACTCCGACGGCACGGTGACCTCCTGGGCGTGGGCCTTCGGCGACGGGACGACGGGCACCGGCCGCACGGTCACGCACACCTACCGGGCCGCCGGCACCTACGGCGTCACCCTGACGGTGACCGACGACAAGGGCACCACCGCCACCCGCACCACGTCGGTGACGGTGACGGCGCCGATCCCGAACGCCCCGCCGACCGCGGACTTCACCGCGGCGGGCGCCGGGCTGGCCGGCACCTTCGACGCCGCCGCGGCGCAGGACGTCGACGGCACCATCACCGGCTACGCCTGGGACTTCGGTGACGGGAGCACGGGTACCGGCGCCCAGGCGTCGCACCAGTACGCCGCGGACGGCACCTACACCGTCACTCTCCGGGTCACCGACGACGACGGCGCGACGACCACCGGTACGCAGGAGATCACCGTCTCCTCCGACCTCCTGGCCTCGGACGCCTTCGACCGGACGGTGCCCGGCGGGCTGGGAACGGCGGACGTGGGCGGGAACTGGACGGTGGTGTCCGGTGCCAGCCGCCAGTCGGTGGCCGACGGTGCCGCGGTGTTCGCCATGACCAGGGGCACCAACACCGGCTCGTACCTGGATGCGGTGTCGCAGACGAGCGCCGACGTGCGGACGACGGTGGCGCTGTCGTCGGTGCCGACCGGCGGCGGGGCGATGGTCTACGTCGGCGCCCGCCGGGTCGCCAGCAACCTGACCTACCAGGCCCGGCTCCGTTTCCTGGCCGACGGGAGCGTGCGGGTGGCCGCCGTGCGGCTGGCCGGGAGCACCGACGAGGTGCTGATCGGCAGCGAGGTCGCCGTTCCTGGCCTGACCTACACCGCGGGCACGGAGCTCGACGTCCGGGTGCAGGCCGCCGGCACCGGCACCACCGACCTGTCGGTCACGGTGTGGGAGACGGGCACCGCGCAGCCGGCCACCCCGACGGTGACCCGGACCGACTCGACCCCTGAGTTGCAGGCGGCGGGTGCGGTGGGGCTGTCTTCCTACCTGTCGGGCAGTGCCGGCTCGGCGGTGGAGCTCCGCGTCAGCGAGTTCACCGTCACCCCGGTCGGCATCACGGTGCCGGGCGATGCTCCGGCGCCGGCTGAGCCGGAGACCCCGGCCGAGCCGGAGACCCCGGCCGACCCCGAGGTGCCCGGTGCGCCGGCGCAGCTGGCCTCGGACGCCTTCGACCGGACGGTGTCCGGTGGGCTGGGAACGGCGGACGTCGGTGGCGCCTGGACGGTGTCGGCCGGCGGGTCCCGCCAGTCGGTGGAAGGCGGTGACGCCGTGTTCACGATGAACAAGGGCACCAACACCGGCTCGTACCTGGATGCGGTGTTGCAGCCGAGCGCCGACGTGCGGACGACGGTGTCGCTGTCGTCGGTGCCGACCGGCGGTGGGGCGATGGTCTACGTCGGCGCCCGCCGCGTGGACACCAACCAGGCCTACCAGGCCCGGGTGCGCTTCCTGGCCGACGGCCGGGTCGGGGTGGCCGCGGTGCGGCTGTCCGGGAGCACCGCCGAGGTGATCATCGGCAAGGAGGTCCTGCTCAGCGGGCTCACCTACACCCCGGGCAACGAGCTCGACGTCCGGGTCCGGGCCTCGGGCACCGGCACCACCGAGCTCGCGGTGACGGTGTGGGCGGCGGGCACGGACGAGCCGGCCGGCCCGACGGTGAGCGTCACCGACAGCACCGATGCGCTGCAGGCGCCGGGTGGGGTGGGCCTCACGGCCTACCTGTCCGGCAGCGCGTCGGCGCCGGTCGAGCTCCGCATCGGCGAGTTCACCGTCACCCCGGTCGGCGCGGCGCCGGCCGAGCCGGTGCAGCCGGAGGTCCCGGCCGAGCCGGAGGCCCCGGAGGTCCCGGAGGTCCCGGAAGTCCCGGAGGTCCCGGAAGTCCCGGCCGAGCCGGAGGCCCCGGAGGTCCCGGAGGTCCCGGCCGAGCCGGAGGTCCCGGCGGACGCCGACGTGCTGGCGGTGGACGGGTTCGACCGGACGGTGTCCGGCGGCCTGGGTGCTGCGGACGACGGGAGCGCCTGGACGGTGGCGGCCGGCGCAGCCCGGCAGTCGGTGGCCGACGGAGCGGCGACGTTCGCCCTGACCAGCGGCACCAACACCGGCTCCTACCTCGCTGAGGTCGCGCAGACGGGGGTCGACGTCCGGACCACGCTGTCGCTGTCGGGGGTGCCGACCGGCGGCGGGGCCAGCGTCTACGTGGGGGCGCGCCGGGTGGGCACCAACCTGGCCTACCAGGGCCGCGTGCGCTTCCTCGCCGACGGCACCGTGGGCGTGGCGCTGGCCAAGCTCGACGGCACCAGCGACGAGGTGCTGCTCGGCCGGGAGGTCCTCGTGGAGGACCTGGTCTACGTCCCGGGCACGGAGCTCGACGTCCGGGTGACGGCGTCCGGCACCGACGCCACCGAGCTGTCGGTCACGGTGTGGGCGGCCGGCGCCGCCGAGCCGACCACCCCGACGGTGACCGGTTCGGACACCACCGCGGCGCTGCAGGCGCCGGGTGCGGTCGGCCTCAACGCCTACCTCTCCGGCAGCGCCTCGGCGCCGGTGGACGTGCGGTTCGCCCAGATCACCGTCACCCCGGTCGGCTGACCGGCCGCGGGGCCGCACCACCCGGTGCGGTCCCGCGTTCACCACTTCGGATGACACCCGGTCCCGCCCAGGCGGAACCGGGTGTCGTCGTTGGGAGGATCGACCGGTGACCGGTCTCGCGCGCGTGCTGCGGCGTCCTGCCGCCGGCGCGCTGGCCGGGCAGGCCACCTCGGCGCTGGCCGGGCTCGTGCTCCAGGTCGCGGCCGCCCGCGAGCTCGGGGCGGCCGGGCTGGCGGCCTTCTCCCTCGTCTACGGGGCGATCGTGCTGGCCACCGCCGTGTGCAGCGGCCTGGTCGGTGACTCGCTCACCGTGCTCGACCGCACCGATCCCGGCATCCGGGCCGGCCTGCACGTGGGCACGGCCGTGGTCTCCGGCGCCGCCGGCCTGGTCGGGTGCCTGCTGGCCGTGGTCACCGGCCTGGTGCCGGCATGGGCCGGCCTGCTGCTGGGTCTGGCGACCGCCGCCTTCATCGTCGAGGACACCCTGCGCCGCCTGCTCATGGCGGCCGGCCGGTTCTGGTCGCTGCCGGCCGTCGATGTCACCAGCATGGCCCTGGCGCTGGCCGTCCTGGTCTGGCTGGCGACGACCGGGAACCTGAGCCTCACCTCCTTCGTCGTGGCGCTGCTGGCCGGGCAGACCGGTGCCGCGCTGGTGGCCTGGGTGCTGCTGCCGGCCACCGAGCGCCCCCACGGGCCGTGGCGGCGGCCCTCGATCGCCGTGGTGGTGTCCTTCGGTGCCTGGCGGGCTGCTTCCCAGGCGGTCCGGCCCGCCTTGCTCACGGTGCTCCGCGTGCTGGTCGTGGGCCTCGCCGGCGCGGCCGCCTACGGCCCCCTCGAGGCGGCGCGGGTGTACACCGCTCCCACCCTGGTGCTGGTCGCCGGGCTCGGCTCCTTCCTCCTCCCGCACTTCGTCTCCCTCCGGTCCCGCGGCCCGGCCGCCGGGCTGCGCACCGCCGACCGCGCAGCGGCCGGCCTGGCGCTCGCGGTGGGCGCGATCGGCCTGGCCGGAGTCGCCGCGCTGCCGTGGCTCGGTCCGTTGCTCACCGGGGGCGGCTACGGCGTCCCGGTCGCGGCGGTGGCCGGCTGGGCGCTGTACGCCGTCGCCGGGGCGGTGCTGCTGCCGTACTCCGGCCTCGCCGCCGTGCACGGCGTCCAGCGCCGGGTGCTGGCGCTGCGCGGCCTCGAGTTCGCCGCTCTCGGCCTGGCGGCCCTGCTGGTCGCGCTGGCCGACGGCGCGGTGGTCTGGGTGCCGCTGGTGCTTGCGCTCGGGCCCGTCCTGGCCGCCCTGGCGGTGCGCCAGACGGTGGTGCTGCCGATCGTGCGCGACGCGGCAGCCGAGCCGGCCGCCGCCGACCGCAGGAGCGCCCCGGCCGGCGTCGCAGCCGTCCGTGGGGGCGTGGCGGCCCCGTGACCCGAGCCCTGACAGCACGCGAGGTGACCATGTCAGCACAGGTCGACGCCGGCGGCCGCTCCCCGCGGCTCTTCGGGCGGCACGACGCAGGCCGGCGGATCGAGCTGCTGGCCGCCGTCCTCATCGTCGTCGGTGCCGTGGGCTGGCGCCGCGGCGAGTACTTCTCGGGTTCCCTGGACCCCGTCGTCGTCGGAAAGGCCGTGGTCAGCCTGCTGGCGCTGTCGCTGGCCTTCCTGCGTGCACAGTCCGTGCCCGGGCGGCGGCTGGGCACGGGCACGCTCTGGTGGCTCGGCCTGCTGCTCGGCATCTCGGTGTTCGGGGCGCTGACCGCGGACCTCCTGGTGGCCGGCGGCGTGGTCGCCATCCGGGTGGCCGTGCTGGCCGCCACCGTCGTCTTCCTGCTGCGTGCCGCTCCGGCGGTGCAGGTGATCACCGACCTCGCCCGGGCCTGCGGTGCGGTGGCCGTGGTCGCCGCGGGAACCGGGCTGCCCACCATCACCTCCGGCCGCCTGGCCGGTGGCGTCCCGGCGATCGACCCCAACGAACTGGCCCTGCTCTCCGGGGTGGTGGTCCTCGTCCTGGCCTGGCGGGCCGTGCTCGGCGAGGCCCGCTGGTCCGCCGGCGTCACGGGTGCCGTTCTGCTGGCCGTCGTCTGGGTGACCGGATCGCGCACGGGCCTGCTCATGCTGCTGCTGGGAATCGCGGTCATGGCCGTCCAGATCCGGCGGCCCCGGGTCGGCCTGGTGGTCGGTTGCCTGGTGCTCGGGGCGGTCGGCGCGGTCGGGGCGGTCGCCACCGGCGCGGTCGCGGCGTTCGCCGGCCGGGACGGCACGGGCGCCAGCACGCTGGACTCCCGCTTCATCGCCTGGCGGGCCTCGCTGAGCTGGGCGGACTCCGCCTGGCAGGAGGTCTTCGGCGGCGGCCTCTCGGTCAAGATCATCCGGGTGTACGGCCAGTACTGGCAGACCCAGCCGCTGGACAGCAGCTGGGTGTCCCTGCTGGTGCAGACCGGCGTCCTCGGCGTGCTGTGCGCGCTCGGCTGGTCCCTGTGGGCCTTCCGCGGCGCCCTGCGCGCGCCCCACCCGCACCGGGTGCTCTTCCTGGGGCTGCTGGTGTTCCTGCTCGGGCGCAGCACCCTGGAGAGCGGCCTGTTCGACGCCACCCCCGCGTTCCTGCTCTTCCTCGCCGTCTCGCTGCTGGCCGAAGGCGGATCGCGGCAACGGCTGCGCGACGAGGCGGCCAGCGGGGCCGGCGGCATCCCCGAGCCCGCCCTGGATGACGCCCGCACGCCCTCCGGGCGGCGCTGAACCCGTTCCTCCGGGTGCCCCCGGCGCCGGTCGTCCCCGCGCGGCGCCGTCCCGGACCCGCTCGCCGTGTCGGGGACCTGCTCGCCGTGTCCGGGACCTGCGCTGCCTGTCCCGGGCGCACGCTGTCGTCGCCGTCCTCATGCTGTAGGCCGAGGTCGGCGACCACCGCGTGCGGTCGGTGACCCGGGCCCCGGCCGCCTGGCGACCCGGCTGCCTGTCGGCCTGCACCCCGCGAACCTCCGGCGGGGCCGCGGGACCGGGCCCGGCAACGACGAGGTCCCCGCCCCCGCCGGGCGGCGGGAACGGGGACCGGGGTCCGGCTGGTGCGGCCGGAGCGCTCAGCGACGGCCGGCGGGGACCGGCGCCGCGGGCCGGGCGCCGGGCTGCGAGGGGGCGGGCGCCGGGCGGGGGGCCGTGGCGGCCGCGGTGGTGCGGGCGGCCTTCCGGCGCGGGGTGACGACGACGGCGAGCGGCTGGATACCGGCCGCGCCGAGGACCGAGCGGATCTCCTGCAGCTCGGCGCGGTCGACCCGGCCGGACTCCACGGTGAGCACGACGCCGTCGTGCTCACGGCCGATGGCCCGCCATCGGCGCAGCGCGGCCCCGGCCGTGCCCACGGCGAGCTGGACGCCGGCCCGGTCACCCGTGGCCGGGGCCTCGGGGACCGTCGCGGCCACCTCGACGGGCACGTCCCAGCCGCTCAGCTCGGCGCTGACCTCGTCGGCCAGCCGGCGGGCGGCCGCCTCGTCACCGGCGGACGGGGACAGCACGACGATCCGCAGCGTCCGGTCCTCCGCCAGCGGCTCCAGCTGCCGGGCGAGCAACGTCACCGGCCGGCCGGCCAGCGGGTTGCGGCGGCGGTCGGCGGCCGGGGCGTGCACGGTCAGCTCCTCGTCGGTGCCGCCCCAGGCGGACCGGACGTCGGCACCGGTGTACAGGCGGGTGTCCCGGCGGCTGCGGACGATGGCGGCGGCGGCCCCCAGCGCGAGCCCCACCAGCAGGCCCAGCGGCAGCAGCAGTCCGGGGTCGGGGGAGACCGGGGCGGACGGCGCGGTGGCCGGGTCGGTCACGGTGAGCTCGACGGGGGGCTCGCCGGTGCCCGGCCGCTCCAGCTGCTCCACGACGGTCCCGAACTGCTCGGCGACGGCGTTGGCCACCTCGGCGGCCCGCCCGGCGTCGGCGGCGGTGACCGCGATGTCGATCTGCGAGGTGTCGGCCGGGTTGCTCGCGCTGACCCGGGACCGCAGGGCGGCGACCGACTCGGCGAGGTCGAGGTCCTCGATGACCGGGCCCAGGACCGCGCTGCTGCGGGCGACGTCGGGGTAGCTGGCGACGCGCTGGTTGACGAACTGCGAACCGCTGGTGCCCTCGCCCAGGCTGGCCACGAACACCCGGGCGGTGGCCTGGTAGCTCGGCGGGCTGATCAGCACGACGCCGACGGCGACCACGAGGGCCGCCACGGTCACGCCGACCCACGTCGGCCAGTACCGGCGCAGCGCCAGCAGGTAGTCGCGCAGTTCCATCGTGTCCGCCTTCTGTCCTGGCCTGCTCGTGGATGCCCCGACGGCCCGGGGGATCGCCGCCGGTCGTGGGTCGCCCCCGCAGGTTAGGGCGGCGCGAAGCCTCCATGCCGGGCTCCGGCGGGCCGGTCACCCGGAAGGAGGGGAGGCCGCACGCGGCCGGTGACGGGGGCTCCCCGACCGGGTGAGCGGAACGGCGCCCGATGGGGTGAACCACCCGCTCTGCTCACCCACAGTGACCAGCGGGTGCCTACCGTTCCGCTGATGGCTCGGCCCGAGGAGGGCCGGCTCCGGTCGTCGGTCACGGTACGTGGCGGACGAGCGGGGGGTCGCGACCCAGCGGCCCGCCCCGATCGACCAGGAGGCTCGTCATGACCGTTGTCGGCTACGCACCCGGCGCCTACGACCTGTTCCACATCGGCCACCTGAACGTCCTCCGGCACGCCGCGGACAACTGCGACCACCTCGTCGCCGGGGTGGTGTCCGACGAGATGCTGCTGTTGGCCAAGGGCCGGGCGCCGGTCGTGCCGCTGGCCGAGCGGATGGAGATCGTGCGGAGCCTGCGCTTCGTCGACTCGGTGCACGCCGAGGTCGTCCCGGACAAGATCGACACCTGGCGTGAGGTCCGCTTCGACGTCATCTTCAAGGGCGACGACTGGCGGGGCACCGCCAAGGGCGACCGGCTCGAGCAGGACTTCGCCGCCGTCGGCGTGGAGGTCCGCTACTTCCCGTACACGATGCACACCTCGAGCACGATCCTGCGCAAGGCGCTGTCGGTGATCACCGCCGAGGCGCCGGTGGCGGTGCAGGCCCGCGCCTGACCCGGCCCCGCGGCGAGCGTGCGAGCCGGCGGGGCCGCATGGCCCCGTCCAGAGGCTCGCCCCGAGCCTCTGACGCGGCCCCGCTGCAGGGGCCCGCGGTGAGCCTGCGAGCCGTGGGGGGCAGCGCGGCCCCGTCCAGAGGCTCGCCCCGAGCTTGCGAGGGGTGAGGGGGACGGGGTCCTTTGACTATCCTGGACGGTGGCCCCCCGCGCGCACCCTGCGCGCTCTGCTCGCTGCGGACCTGGAGCGGGCCACGGATCAGGAGTGAACGGAACCGTGAGCTTGCGCGGCGTGCTCGACGTCGTCCTGACCGATCCCGGCATGGCCCAGGTGGTCGCTGCGGCCGGCTCCGCCGAGCTCGCGGTCACCGCGCCGCCCTCGGTGCAGCCGTGGGTGGCCGGCGCGCTCGCCGCGGCCGCGCCGGGCGCCGGCGTGCCGGTCCTCGTGGTCACCGCCGGGGAACGGGACGCCGACGCCGTCGCCGACCTGCTCCGCTGCGTCGTCCCCGACCGGCGGGTCGAGGTGTTCCCGGCCTGGGAGACGCTGCCGCACGAGCGGCTCTCGCCCCGTGCCGACACGGTGGGCCGGCGCCTCGCGGTGCTCCGCGACCTGGCGCACCCCGGCGACGGCGGCGCCGTCGACGTGCTGGTCGCACCGGTGCGCAGCGTCCTGCAGCCGCTGTCCCCGGGCCTGGGTGACCTGGTTCCGGTCGAGCTGCGCGCGGGGCAGAGCGCCGATCTGGACGAGGTGGCCCGGGCGCTGTCCGACGCCGCCTACACCCGGGTCGAGCTGGTGGAGAAGCGGGGCGAGTTCGCCGTCCGCGGTGGCCTGCTCGACGTCTTCCCGCCCACCGAGCAGCACCCGGTCCGCGTCGAATTCTGGGGCGACGAGGTCGACGAGCTGCGCTACTTCGCCGCCAGCGACCAGCGCTCGCTCGACGAGCGACCCGAGCGGCTGTGGGCCCCGCCGTGCCGGGAGCTGCTGCTCACCGAGGAGGTGCGCGCCCGCGCCACGGCGCTGGGCGCCAAGCACCCGGAGCTGGCCGAGGTCACCGGCAAGCTCGCCGAGGGCATCGCCGTGGAGGGCATGGAGTCGCTGATCCCGGCCCTGATCAGTGGGGGTGGTGGGGCGGGACAGGATGCCGGCCACCGGATGGACCTGCTCACCGACCTGGTGCCGCAGGGCACGCACGTGCTGGTGCTCGACCCCGAGCGGGTGCGCAGCCGGGCGGCGGACCTGGTGCGCACCGCCGACGAGTTCCTCGCCGCCTCCTGGCAGACCGCCGCGGCCGCCGGGGACGCGCCGGTCGACCTGGGGGCGTCGTCCTTCCGCGACCTGGCCGACGTCGCCGACGCCGCCCGCGGTCGCGGGCTGCCCTGGTGGACGACCGGGGTGTTCACCCTGCAGCCGGACGACGACGAGCGGCACGTCACCCTGGACGCCACGTCGGTGGAGCGGTTCCACGGCGACCAGGCGCGGGCGTTCGACCAGCTGCGCGGCTGGGCGCGGGAGGGCTGGCGGGTCGTGCTGACCTTCGCCGGCCCGGGCCCGGCGCAGCGCGCCACCGACCAGCTCGCCGAGGCCGACCTCGGTGCCCGGCTGGTGCCCGGCATCGAGTCCGCGCCCGACGCCGGCCCGACCCACGTCACCCAGGGCAACCTGGACGCCGGGTTCGCCTTCCCCGGCATCGGGCTGGCGCTGGTCACCGAGCACGACCTCACCGGTCAGCGCGGCACCAGCATGCGCGACGCGACGAAGATGCCGGCCCGCCGGCGCAACGCCGTCGACCTGGTGCAGTTGCAGCCCGGCGACCTGGTGGTGCACGAGCAGCACGGCATCGGCCGGTACGTGGAGATGGTCAGCCGCACCGTGCACGGTGGCCAGCGTGACTACCTGATCGTCGAGTACGCCCCCGGCAAGCGGAACCAGCCGCCGGACCGGCTGTTCGTGCCCACCGACGCCCTCGACCAGCTGACCCGCTACGTCGGCGGCGAGGCCCCCGCGCTGTCCAAGCTGGGCGGGGCCGACTGGGCGAAGACCAAGGGCCAGGCGCGCAAGGCGGTCAAGCAGATCGCCGCGGAGCTGATCCGGCTCTACTCCGCGCGGATGGCGACCAAGGGTCACGCCTTCGGCCCGGACACCGTCTGGCAGCGCGAGCTGGAGGACGCCTTCCCCTTCACCGAGACCCCCGACCAGCTGGCCGCCATCGACGAGGTCAAGGCGGACATGGCGCAGCCGGTGCCGATGGACCGGATCATCTGCGGCGACGTCGGCTACGGGAAGACCGAGATCGCGGTGCGCGCGGCGTTCAAGGCGGTGCAGGACGGCAAGCAGGTCGCGGTCCTGGTGCCGACGACGCTGCTGGCCAACCAGCACTTCAAGACGTTCTCGGAGCGCTTCGCGCAGTTCCCGGTGACCGTGGCGGTGCTGTCCCGGTTCCAGTCGGCGGCGGAGAGCGCCGAGACGCTGCGCAAGCTGGCCGCCGGCGAGGTCGACGTCCTGGTCGGCACCCACCGGCTGCTGCAGCCGACCACCCGGTTCAAGGAGCTGGGCCTGGTGATCGTCGACGAGGAGCAGCGCTTCGGCGTCGAGCACAAGGAGTACCTGAAGACGATGCGGACGGCGGTCGACGTGCTGTCCATGTCGGCGACCCCGATCCCGCGCACCCTGGAGATGAGCCTCACCGGCATTCGCGAGATGTCCACGATCCTCACCCCGCCCGAGGAGCGGCACCCGGTGCTCACCTACGTCGGCGCGTGGGACGACAAGCAGATGGCCGCCGCGATCCGGCGCGAGCTGCTGCGCGACGGGCAGGTGTTCGTCATCCACAACCGGGTGCAGTCGATCGACAAGGCCGCGGCGAAGATCCGCAACCTGGTGCCCGAGGCCCGGATCGCCGTCGGGCACGGGCAGATGAAGGAGCACGAGCTCGAGCGGATCATGGTCGGCTTCTGGGAGAAGGAGTACGACGTCCTGGTCGCCACCACGATCGTGGAGTCCGGGCTGGACATCCCCAACGCCAACACCCTGATCGTCGACCGGGCCGACACCTTCGGCCTCTCCCAGCTGCACCAGATCCGCGGCCGGGTCGGCCGTGGCCGGGAGCGGGCCTACGCCTACTTCACCTACGACCCGACCAAGCCGCTCACCGAGACCTCGGTCGACCGGCTGACCACCATCGCGCACAACACCGACCTGGGGGCCGGCATGGCGGTGGCGATGAAGGACCTGGAGATCCGCGGCTCGGGCAACCTGCTCGGTGGCGAGCAGTCCGGGCACATCGCCGGCGTGGGCTTCGACCTCTACGTGCGGCTGGTCGGCGAGGCGGTCAGCGACTACCGGGCGCAGGCGACGGGGGAGTCGCCGGCGGTCGAGCCGGCCGACGTCCGGGTCGACCTGCCGGTCGACGCGCACCTGCCGCACGACTACGTGCCCGGCGAGCGGCTGCGGATGGAGGCCTACCGCAAGGTCGCCTCGGTGCAGGACGACGACCAGGCGCAGGCCGTGCTGGACGAGCTCACCGACCGCTACGGCCCCGCCCCGGCGCCGGTGCTCAACCTGCTCGCCGTGGCCCGCTTCCGCGCGGCGATGCGCACGCTCGGCGTCACCGAGATCTCGATGCAGGGGCGCAACATCCGGGTCGCCCCGGTGGAGCTGCGCGAGTCGCAGGTGATGAAGCTGTCCCGGCTCGCCGAGGGCGCCGGCTACAAGGACGCGGTCCGCACGGTGTCGATCAAGGTGCCGGTGGGGCCGGATCGGCGGACCCCGTTGCGCGACGTCGCCCTGCTGGAGAAGCTGCACGCGCTGCTGTCCGCCGTCCTCAAGGCGCCGGTCCCGGTCGCGTCCTGAGCGGAGTGGATCCGTCGGGCCGACGCCGACGAATCCACAACCTCTCCGGCGGTGCGGGGCCTGGGTCGCACCGGTGTGGCACGCTCGCGCCGTGTCGCGCCGCAGAGTTCCTGCCCTGCTCGCCGTCGGCCTGGTCGGGGTCGCCGTCCTGGCCGGTTGCCGCACGTCGCCGAACGTCGCCGCCTACGTCGGCGACGCCGAGGTGACCGTCGCGGAGCTGGAGGCGGCCGTCGACGAACGGCTCGCCGACCCGGCCATCGCGGCCTACGTCCAGGGCGAGCGGCGCAACTACGCCCGTCAGGTCCTCACCCTGCTGGTCACCGAGGAGATCTACGACGTGGCCGCCCGCCGCTACGACGTCACGGTCACCGACGGCGAGGTGCGCGCGCGGATCGACAGCCTGCTCGGGGGCGCGTCGCAGGACGATGCCTTCCGCCAGCTCGCCCGGCAGCAGGGCGTCAACGCCACCGACATCGCGGAGAACATCCGCCACCAGCTGATGCGGCTGGAGCTGGCCGCCGCCGCCGGCGAGGCCGAGCTGTCCGAGGCGGCGCTCCGGCAGCGCTACGAGCAGTCCCAGGGGCAGCTGACCCAGGTGCAGCTCGGCATCATCACCGTTCCCGACCAGGCCACCGCCGACGCCGTCCTGGCCCAGCTGGTGGCCGACCCGGCGGCGTACCCGGCCATCGCGGCCCAGTACCCGAGCAACAGCACGCTGCCCACCGTGCAGGGCTTCGCGTCGGCCGACCTGCCCGGCGTGCTCGCCGAGTCGGTCGCCGCGACCCCGGCCGGCCAGGGGTTCACCCAGGCCGTCCCCGAGATCGGCGGCGTCGTCGTCGGCTTCGTGAGCGACCTCGTCATCCCCAGCTACGCCGAGGTCCGTGACCAGCTCGCCCAGCAGCTCGGCAGCGAGGCCGAAGCGGCCGGCGCCGCGCTGATCGGTGAGTTGCAGGAGGACGTCGACGTCGACGTCAACCCCCGGTTCGGGGTGCTCGAGCAGGGCCAGATCGTGCCCGCGGAGGGTGGGGTCGTCCAGCTGCTGGAGGACGCCGGCGCGGGCGTCGCGGGAGGCAGCGGAGACTGAGGAGCGTGCCGCCCTCCACCCTGGTCACCGTCAGCTCCCGGCTGCCCGGCCTGCTCGCCCCGGCCGGCTGGCAGGCGGTGCAGGCCGCCGACCCGCTCGTGGCGCTCCCGGGCGCGGCCGCGACCGCGCAGGCGCTCCGCGAGGCCGGGACGACCGTCACCGACGTCGGGGCCCTGGCCGACGTGCCGGCCGGGGCCACCTGCCTGCTCGCCGTCGACGAGGCGGTCGGGATCGAGACCCCGGTGGTCGCCGGAGCGCCCGAGCCGCCCGGCGCCCGGCTGCTGGACGTCGTCACGGTGATGGACCGGCTGCGCTCGCCCGGCGGCTGCCCGTGGGATGCCGAGCAGACCCACGCCTCGCTGCGCGGCTACCTGCTGGAGGAGGCGCACGAGGCCTACGACGCGATCGTCGACGACGACCCGGTCGCGATGCGCGAGGAGCTCGGCGACGTGCTGCTGCAGGTGGTCTTCCACGCCCGGGTGGCAGCCGAGGCGGGCCCCGACCGGGCCTTCGACGTCGACGACGTGGCCGGCGACCTGGTCGGCAAGCTGGTCCGCCGGCACCCGCACGTCTTCGGTGCCAGCGGAGGCCCCGGGGACCGGCGGCCGGGCGCCGGAGGTGACGGGAGCGCCAGCATCGGCGACAGCCGCATGAGCATCGCCGCCGTCGAGCGCGGCTGGGAGGAGATCAAGCAGCGCGAGAAGCAGCGCCGCTCACCCACCGAGGGCGTGTCCCGTTCGCAGCCGGCCACCTCCTGGGGGGCAGCGCTGGCCGGGCGGGCCGCCCGTGCCGGGCTGCCCACCCCGCCGCCGGGCGAGCTGACCGCGCGGGACGCCGGCGAGCTGGGGGAGCAGCTGCTCGGCCTGGTGGTGGCCGCCCGCGAGCGCGGCTGGGACGCCGAGGATGCGTTGCGCGCCGCCGTCCGCCGGTACGCCGGCGAGCTGGACGCGGCCGCGGCCGCCCGCCCCCCCTGCTGAGACCGGGCGCCCGAATCGGTGCGCCCCCGCGGCACGGCTGCGCGGACGGGGCGTCCGCCGGAGGGGTGTTGCGCCACTCCCCGCCGACGCCGCCGATCAGGTAGACAACGACCGCGTCGACGGGGAGGACCTGACGTGCTGCTCGACGCTGGTCGGATCGAGCCCGGCGACGCCGAGGAAGCCCGCGAGGGCGGCCCCGCCCGAGGGATGGAGACACGATGAGCACGGCCCCGAGGACCGACACGCAGTCGTCCGAGCTGCACGCCGCCGACCGTCACGACCTGATCCGCGTGCACGGTGCGCGCGAGAACAACCTCAAGGACGTCAGCGTCGAGATCCCGAAGCGCCGGCTGACGGTCTTCACCGGCGTCTCCGGCTCGGGCAAGAGCTCGCTGGTGTTCGGCACGATCGCCGCGGAGTCGCAGCGGATGATCAACGAAACCTACAGCGCGTTCGTGCAGGGCTTCATGCCGACGCTGGCGCGGCCCGAGGTCGACGTCCTGGACGGTCTGACGACCGCGATCATCGTCGACCAGGAGCGGATGGGCGCCAATCCGCGCTCCACGGTCGGCACCGCCACCGACGCGAACGCGATGCTGCGCATCCTGTTCAGCCGGCTCGGGCAGCCGCACATCGGCTCGCCGAACGCGTACTCGTTCAACGTCCCGTCGGTGAAGGCCAGCGGCGCGATCACGGTCGAGCGCGGCGGGCGGACGAAAGCCGAGAAGGCGACCTTCAACCGGCTCGGCGGCATGTGCCCGCGCTGCGAGGGCATGGGCGCGCTCAACGACTTCGACCTCACCGCGCTGTTCGACGGGTCGAAGTCCCTGAACGAGGGCGGGCTCACCGTGCCCGGCTACAGCATGGACGGGTGGTACGGCCGCCTGTTCGCCGGCGTCGGTCTCGACCTGGACAAGCCGATCGGCCGGTACACGAAGAAGGAGATGCACGACCTCCTGTACAAGGAGCCGACCAAGATCAAGGTCGAGGGCGTCAACCTCACCTACGAGGGCGTGATCCCGAAGGTCCAGAAGTCGATGCTCGCCAAGGACGTCGAGGCGCTGCAGCCGCACATCCGGCGGTTCGTGGAGCGGGCGGTGACGTTCACGACCTGCCCCGAGTGCGACGGCACCCGGCTCAGCGCCGAGGCCCGGTCGTCGAAGATCCGGGGAAGGAACATTGCCGACGCCTGCGCGATGCAGATCAGCGACCTCGCCGCCTGGGTCCGAGACCTCCGGGAGCCGTCGGTGGCCCCGTTGCTGACCGGGCTGCAGCACCTCCTCGACTCGTTCGCGGCGATCGGGCTGGGCTACCTCTCGCTGGACCGCCCGGCGGGCACCCTCTCCGGCGGGGAGGCGCAGCGCACCAAGATGATCCGGCACCTGGGCTCCTCGCTCACCGATGTCACCTACGTCTTCGACGAGCCCACCATCGGGCTGCACCCGCACGACATCGAGCGGATGAACGACCTGCTGCTGCAGCTGCGGGACAAGGGCAACACCGTGCTCGTCGTGGAGCACAAGCCCGAGACGATCGCGATCGCCGACCACGTCGTCGACCTCGGCCCCGGCGCGGGTACCGCCGGTGGCGAGGTGGTCTTCCAGGGCACCCTCGAGGGGCTGCGGGGCAGCGACACCGTCACCGGCCGCCACCTCGACGACCGGGCCGCCCTCAAGGACTCGGTCCGCACGTCCTCCGGCGCGCTGGAGATCCGCGGCGCGTCGACGCACAACCTGCAGGACGTGGACGTCGACGTCCCGCTCGGAGTGCTCTGCGTGGTCACCGGCGTCGCCGGCTCCGGCAAGAGCTCGCTGGTCCACGGCTCGGTCGCCGGCCGCGACGGCGTGGTCGTGGTCGACCAGGGCGCGATCCGCGGCTCGCGACGCAGCAACCCGGCCACGTACACCGGACTGCTCGACCCGATCCGCAAGGCCTTCGCGAAGGCCAACGGCGTGAAGCCGGCATTGTTCAGCGCCAACTCCGAGGGCGCCTGCCCCTCCTGCAACGGCGCCGGCGTCATCTTCACCGACCTGGGCGTGATGGCCACCGTCGAGTCCACCTGCGAGGAGTGCGAGGGCAAGCGGTTCCAGGCGGCGGTGCTCGAGTACACGCTCGGCGGCCGGAACATCGCCGAGGTCCTCGCGATGCCGGTGACCGAGGCCGAGGA
>NZ_BAAGVS010000013.1:0-99112 GCF_054780755.1 Modestobacter lapidis
ACCACCGCGTGGTCACCCCCGCCCTGCGGAAGGCCGTCGAGCGGCGCGACAAGGCCTGCGTGTTCGCCGGCTGCAACGCACCGACCTGGTGGTGCGACGTGCACCACCTCATCCACTGGATCCACGGTGGCGAGACCAACCTGACGAACTCAGCGCTCCTCTGTGAACGGCACCACACCAAGGTCCACCACGGCTTCCGGGTCGAACGACCACCCGACGGCCGATGGCGCACCTACCGCCCCGACGGCACCGAGATCATCATCGGCCCCCGCTGCCCCTGAACGGCCCGGCCAGGGACGGGCTGGTGGGCGCGGCCTCATCGGGCGCCCACAAGCCGATGCGGTGAGCGGGCTCAGACTTCTCCAGGGTCGGCGCCTCAGGTCAGACTGAGTTTCGCTGAGTCATCGGGCTGTCGCGCGTCGCCGTGCAGTACTGCAGCCCAGCCGATCGCCGTCGACAGCATGACCACACCCAGCAGCGGCGAGCCGTACCAGACGACGGCTAGCGCCCCGCCTGCGTGAGCGGCAACGAGCGTGTTCAACCCGCCATCACGCCGCCGCAGACGAGCGATGCCGGCGGTCATCGATACAACCGCCAGCACGATCAGAGCTGAGGACGCTGCGGCAGACTCCCGACGCAGGTCGGCGGTTTCCCATGGAAGAAGTGGTATGTCCGGCGGGCCAATGCCTTCGATGAGCATGGGCGCTGCCAAGCTGGCGATCGCCTCGACTGCTGCCTGGAAGAGCAGTAACGAGCCGGTGAGGGTCATCCGCAGTCCGGTCACGGCTACATCCTGCGGCGTCGGCCGGTCCGAACCAGCCTGCCCGTCGGGTGTCCCGGGGCCATGGCCTCGGGCCGTGCTTCGTTCGCCGTCCCGGCGACCACCCGCGCAGTCGGGCCACGGCCTCGTCGTCTCGCTCAGCGGTCGTCCGCGCACGGCCGGAGCATCGCCATGACGTCGCTGTCAGGGCGGACGTCAATCTCGGTTGTGCCTGCTCACCGGCCCCCTACGCTGCCGTTGGGACCAGGGCGGTTCCCGGACGGATGGGTGGTCACATGTCGGAGGGCGGGGCCTCGGAGGCCGAAGCGCGGGACTTTGCGGCGGCGGTCCGGTCGCTGCTGGCCTGGGTGCACGCACCCGAGGGCGAGCGCAACGAGGTGGCCGCGCTGGTCAAGGAGGTGCTCGGGGAGGACGGCCCGACGCAGTCGGTGGTGACCCGGCAGCTGCCGCCCTTCGAGCACGTCAACCTGCAGACCGCGCTCGACGCGTGGTCGGCCGAGGAGGGGCGGCGGGTCGAGGTCCGCGGTATCGCCCTGCCTCCGCACTTCGGCGGGATCTCGCTGCAGCAACTGGTCAGCGGTGAGGCGCTGCCACCGCTGCGGCTGTCGGCGCCCGGCGTGGTGGACCTCCCCAACGGCCCGGACTCGACGCTGGCCTGTCTGCGGCTGGCGCTGCTGGTGGTCACCGACTCCCTGGGCCGGTACGTGCTGATGGTGCAGGCGCCGTCGGACCACCACGAGCCCGTGCTGACCGTCGAGCTCGCCGGGCTCCCGGTCCGGCAGGCGCAGACGGTGCTGGGCGACCTGGAGCGGCTGAGCCGCCGGCTGAACGTCTACCGGGGGCAACTGCTGGAGGTGACCCAGACCGCGATGGGCGGGGTCAGCCTGGACTTCCTCGGCGTACCGACCACCGGCCGGGACGACGTCGTCCTGCCCGAGGCGGTGCTGGACCGGGTCGAGCGGCACGCCCTGGGGGTCGCCGAGCACCGGGCTGCGCTCGTCGCGGCCGGCCAGCACCTCAAGCGTGGCCTGCTGCTCTTCGGCCCGCCGGGAACGGGCAAGACGCACACCGCCGGCTACCTGCTCGGCCGGATGACCGAGTACACCCGCCTGGTGCTCACCGGCCGGTCGCTGGGGGTGGTCGGGGCGGTGACCGAACTGGCCCGGGAACTCCAGCCCGCCGTCGTCGTCCTGGAGGACGTCGACCTCGTCGCCGCCGACCGGTCCTTCGGACCCGGCGGCAGCCCGGTGCTGTTCGACCTGCTGGACGCCATGGACGGCGCCGCGGCCGACGCCGACCTGCTGTTCGTACTGACCACCAACCGGGCCGACCTGCTCGAACCCGCGCTGGCCGCCCGCCCCGGCCGGGTCGACGTCGCCGTCGAGATCGACCTCCCCGACGCCGGGGCCCGCCGGCGGCTGCTCGAGCTCTACGGCCGGCACGTCCCGCTGCAGGTCACCGACGCCGACGTCGAGGCGGCTGTCGAGCGCAGCGACGGTGTCACCGCCTCCTTCCTGAAGGAGCTGCTGCGCCGGGCCGTGCTCGAGGCCCTGCGCGACGACGGCGAGCTCACCGCCGTCACCGGCCGGCACCTGACCCGCGCGCTCGACGACCTGCTCGACTCCACCCAGTCGGTCACCCGCACCCTGCTCGGTGTCGGCGGAGACCCGGCGACGCCGATCGACGGCGGCCCCGCGCCGATGCCGTCCCCGGCAGGGTGGGTCGCGCACCCCGGGCGCCACGGAGGACGCCGCCGCAGGTGACGCACCCGCCCCGGCCGATAGCGTGTGCGGCGTGCAGCTGACCGTCGTCGACCACCCGCTCGCCCGCGCCCGACTGTCGCGGATGCGCGACGAGCGCACCGACAACGCCGCGTTCCGCGCCGCCCTGCGTGAGCTCACCCAGATGCTGGTCTACGAGGCCACCCGCGAGCTCACCGTCGCCGAGGAGCCGATCACCACGCCGGTCACCGACACCACCGGCTACCGGCTGGCCGCACCGCCGCTGATCGTGCCCGTGCTGCGGGCCGGCCTGGGCATGGCCGACACCGCGCACGGCATGCTGCCGGAGTCGCAGATGGGCTTCGTCGGCCTCGCCCGCAACGAGGTCACCTTCCAGCCGGAGGCCTACATGGCCTCGCTGCCCGAGTCGCTGGTCGACCGGGAGGTCTTCGTTCTCGACCCGATGCTGGCCACCGGGGGCTCGCTTGTGCACTGCTGCGGGCTGCTCACCGGCCGCGGCGCCACCGCGATCACCGTGTTGTGCGCCCTCGCCGCCCCCGAGGGCCTGCGCCGGCTGGAGGAGAGCGGGCTGCCGCTGCGGGTCTTCACCGCCAGCGTCGACGAGCGGCTCGACGATTCGGCCTACATCGTCCCGGGCCTCGGGGACGCCGGCGACCGGCAGTTCGGCGCGGTCTGATGCGCTTCGCCGTCCTGGGCACCGGGCACTGGGCCCGCACCGTGCACGCCACCTCGCTGGCCGGCCACCCCGACGCCGAGCTGATCGGCGTATGGGGGCGCGACCTGGCCAGGGCCAAGGGCCTGGGGGCGGAGTTCGACGTCCCGGGCACCGACGACCTCGACGCCCTGCTGGCCGACGTCGACGCAGTCAGCATCGCGCTGCCCCCGCACGTGCAGGCGCCGCTCGCCGAGCGGGCCGCCACCGCCGGCAAGCACCTGCTGATGGAGAAGCCGATCGCCCTCTCGACCGAGGCGGCCGACAGGGTCGTGGCAGCGACCGGGGCCGCCGGCGTCGCCTCGGTGGTCTTCTTCACCGCCCGCTTCCGGACGGCGACCTCCACCTGGCTCGAGCAGGCCGGCCGCACCACGCTGGCCGGCGGGGCGATGACCTGGCTGAGTGCCCGCGCGGGCAGCCCCTTCGAGAACTCCCCGTGGCGCGACGAGCAGGGGGCGCTGTGGGACATCGGCCCGCACGCGCTCTCGCTGCTCGTCCCCGCCCTGGGCCCGGTCGAAACCGTGCAGGCCGGCGCGGGGCAGGGCGACACCGTCCACCTGGTGCTCACCCACCTCGGGAGCCGGACCAGCACGGTGACGCTGTCGCACACCGTGGCCCCGCTGGCCACCGGCATCGAGACCTGGGTGCATGGCGACGCCGGCCGGCTGGTGCTGCTGCCGGACTTCGAGAACCCGGTCGAGGCGCACCGGGTCGCCGTCGACGAGCTGGCCGCGGCCGCCCTCACCGGCGGCGCCCACCCCTGCGACGTGTCCTTCGGCCGGGACGTGGTGCGGGTGCTGGCGGCCGCGCAGCGCGCGCTGGGCTCCGGCGGCCGGGAGCCCGTGGCGTCATGACCGGCCCAGGTGTCGCGGCGATGGCGACTCGGCTCCACGACCGGGACCACTCGGCCGGGAGGTTGTCGGTGCAGTCCCGACCCGCGGCCGGATCGCCGCCGTCCACCTCGCCGCGCAGGCGCCAGGAGCAGGGACACTGATCCGGTGGGCTTCTCGCAGTGGTACCTGCGCCGTGGGCGCATCGACCGTCGCACCTGGTGGCTGCAGTACACGTTGCCGCTGACCGGTCTGGCCCTGCTGGGCCTGTTCGCCGACCTGTCCCTGGGCAACATCGACCTCGACGCGGTCGCGGCCGGTGGCTCGCCCTACGGGCCGATGGTCGCCACGGTGGTGCTCCTGACCGCTCCAGCGTCGATCTCGGCCAGCGTCGCCCGGCTGCACGACCGGGGCATGCCGGCCTGGTGGCTGCTGCTGGGGCTGGTGCCCTATGTCGGCGGCCTGGCGCTGTTCGTCCTCAACGGCCTCCTGCCCGGGGACGCGGGCCCGAACCGCTATGGCCCGGCGCACGACGGCCCGGTGGCCCAGCACCCGATGTTCCCGCCGCCGTCTGCACCACCACCGTCGGGGCCGTCGCCGTCAGGACCGCCGACCGCGCCGCCGTCCGCACCGCCCTACTGGGGTTGAGAACGGCGGTCCACCGGAGTCGGTGACGGCAGCGAGCTCGCTTCCGCTCAGGCCCCGAGCTCGTCGAGGGACGTGCGGTGCAGCTCCTCCAGCGGCGTCCAGGGCAGCTCCCCGCGGCGCACCCGGTCCATCGACGGTGCGTACCGGCCCCGCCACTCGTCGGCCAGGGCGAGGGCGTCGACGTCCTCCCCGAGCAGCCGGCGGACCTCCCGGGCGACCCCGCTGCGCCAGTCGACCACCGTGCCGAACACGTCGAACACCAGCGCCCGGACGTCCACCGTCACAGCTCCAGGGCCGCGGCCATCTCGGTCCGCAGCCCGTCCAGCTGCTCCGCACCGCGGACCCAGGCGGCCGGCACCCCGGCGTCGTCGGGCACCGGGACGACGGTCTCCAGGTAGGCCTTGAGCTTCGGCTCGGTCCCGCTGGGCCGCACCACCACCCGCACGCCGTCGCCGTGCAGGCGGACGGCGTCCACCGGCGGATCCGCCGCGGCCAGGTCGGTCGCCTCCACCGGGCGGCCGAGCAGCTGCACCGGTGGCCGCGCCCGTAGCCGGGCCATCGCCCCGGCGATCACCGACAGGTCCGCCACCCGCACCGAGTACTGGCCGGTGGCGAACAACCCGTGCTCCCGGGCCAGCTCGTCGAGCCGGTCGAGGAGCGTGCGCCCGTCGGTGGCCAGTTCGGCAGCCAGCAGCGCGACGGCCAACGCCGCGGAGATGCCGTCCTTGTCCCGCGCGACCGTCGGCGTCACCGCGTAGCCCAGCGCCTCCTCGTAGCCGAACACCAGCGGCGCATCCGGCGTCCCGGCCCGGATGATCCACTTGAACCCGGTCGGGGTCTCGGCGAACGGCACGTCGTGCGCCCGGGCCAGCTCGCCCAGCAGCGAGCCGCTGACCAGCGACGCCGCGAAGGTGCCGCGCACGCCGCGGCGCAGCAGCCAGTCGGCGAGCAGCGCGCCCACCTCGTCGCCGGTCAGCTGCCGGCCACCGCACACCACCGAGCACCGGTCGGCGTCCGGGTCCTCGGCGATCGCCACGTCCGCGCCCACCCGCTCGGCGACGGCGATCAGCCGGTCGACCGCCCCCGGTTCCTCCGGGTTCGGAAAGGCGACGGTGGGGAACTCCGGATCCG
This sequence comes from Modestobacter lapidis, assembly GCF_054780755.1. Lineage (NCBI taxonomy): Bacteria > Bacillati > Actinomycetota > Actinomycetes > Geodermatophilales > Geodermatophilaceae > Modestobacter > Modestobacter lapidis. The sequence goes on from NZ_BAAGVS010000013.1 coordinate 5,845, forward strand.
GCACGTCCTGCTCGGCCACCGCGTGCAGCGGGGCGAACCCCGCGGCGGTGAACACCCGTCGGGTCGTCGCCGCACCCACGCCGTGCATCGCGGTGTAGGCGACCACGAGCCGGCTCCGCGCCCCGGCGTCCACCCGCCCGGGGTCGAGCGCCCGCAGCACCGCGGTCACGTAGTCGTCCTCGACGGCGTCGCCCAGCGTCGTCCAGTCCTCCCCGCGCGGGACCTCCCGCGCCGGGCCGACCGCCCGGATCGCCGCCTCGATCTCCCGGTCGGCCGGCGGCACCAGCTGGGCGCCGTCGCCGAGGTAGACCTTGTACCCGTTGTCGAGCGGCGGGTTGTGGCTGGCAGTGACCATGATCCCGGCGACCGCGCCCAGGTGCCGGACGGCGAAGGCCAGCACCGGCGTCGGCAGCGGCCGCGGCAGCACCGACACCGCGAACCCGGCGCCGGTCAGCACCCCGGCGGAGATCCGGGCGAACTCCTCGGAGCGGTGGCGGGCGTCGAAGCCGATCACCACGCCGCCCCCGGCGTGCCCGGTGTCGGCCAGGTACCGGGCGAGCCCGGCGGCGGTGCGCGTGACCACCGCGGCGTTCATCCCGGCCGGTCCGGCGCGCAGCGGTCCGCGCAGCCCCGCTGTCCCGAAGGTCAGCGGGCCGGCGAACCGCCGGGTCAGCTCGGCGGTGGCGGTGTCATCGGTGCGGGCGGCGGCGATCAGCGCCTCGATCTCGGCGCGGTCACCGGGGTGCGGGTCGTCGGCCGCCCACGCCCGGGCGAGGGCCGGCACGTCGGCTGCGCCCACGGGTGACCTCGCGAGCTCGCTCACGGCTCGTCCCGCGCGGCCGGCTGCCGGGCCTCGATCCGCTCGGCGTCGAACACCTCGGTCGCGTACTCGCCGCCCACCCGGGTGTGCACCGGGTCGGTGGGGTCGGGCTGCCCGTGCACCTCGAGCAGCGCCGCGGCGAAGGACTCGGCGTCGTCCACCGGCTCGTAGCCCAGCGCGCGGGCAGCGGTGAGGTCCCACCAGCGTCGGGTGTTGTCCGAGACGCCCCAGACGACGGCGAAGCCGGGGGAGGGCGCGGTGAGCGCGGCGTCGACCAGCCCGACCGTGTCGGTGGGGGACAACCAGGTGGACAGCTGGCGGACCGTCGTCGGCTCCGGGAAGGCGCTGCCGATCCGCAGGCAGACGACGTCCAGGCCGTAGCGGTCGACGTAGAGCGAGCCGAGCGCCTCCATCGTCGCCTTGGAGACGCCGTAGTAGGTGTCGGGCCGGTGCGGGGCGTCGGCCTCGGCGAGCAGGCCCTCCGCCGGCCGCGGGGTGTAGCCGGTGGCGTGGTTGCTGCTGGCCAGCACCACGCGCGGCACCCCGGCCCGGCGGGCGGCCTCGAGCGCGCAGTACGTGCCCTCGATGTTCGTGTGGCTGATGGCCGGCCAGGTCGACTCGGTGGCGATGCCGGCCAGGTGGACGACGGCGGAGGCCCCGGCGGCGGCGTCCACCATCGCCGCGAGGTCGGTGACGTCGGCGACCACCTGCTCCTCGCCCGGGCGCACCTCGGCGAGCGGGACGACGTCCAGGCTGCGCAGCCCCCAGCCCCGCTCGGGCAGGCCGGCGCGCAGCCAGCCGCCGATCAGCCCCGCCGCGCCGGTGACCAGGACTGGGCCCGTCGTCACGGTGCCCATCGGTTCGCTCCCGCGGGGCGCTCCGCTCCTCGCTCCATGACGCGGGTCGCCTCCGCGGTCGCTCCGCTCCTCGCTCGCAGGGCTCGCTGCGATGCTCACTCCCTGTCGGCTCCGGCCCTCGCTGCGATGCTCGCGCCCCTGTCCGCTCACGGCAAACGCCCGATCAGCTGGACCAGGAACTGCCCGAGCTGCCCGGCGGCGGACCGGCCGGCGGCCAGCACCTCGAGGTGGTCCAGCGCCTCCCCGGTGACCCCGGCCGCGGCGTTGGTGACCAGTGACAGCCCCAGCACCTCCAGCCCGGCGGCGCGGGCGGCGATCGCCTCCAGCGCGGTGGACATGCCGACCAGGTCCGCGCCCAGGGTGGTCAGCATCCGGATCTCGGCCGGGGTCTCGAAGTGCGGGCCGGGCAGCGCGGCGTAGACCCCCTCGGTCAGCGACGGGTCGACCTCGCGGGCCAGCGTCCGGAGCCGGGCCGAGTACAGGTCGGTCAGGTCGACGAACGTGGCGCCGACCAGCGGGGAGCGGGCGGTGAGGTTCAGGTGGTCGCTGATCAGCACCGGCATGCCGACGCGGTGGTCGGGGGAGAGCCCGCCGGCGGCGTTGGTCAGCACGACCGTGCGCACCCCGGCCGCGGCTGCGGTGCGGATGCCGTGCACCACCGGCTCGACGCCCAGCCCCTCGTACAGGTGGGTGCGGCCGAGGAACAGCAGCACCCTGCGCTCACCGACCCGCACCGAGCGGATCTCGCCGCCGTGACCGGTGACGGTGGGTGCGGTGAAGCCGTGCACCTGGGCCATCTCGACCGCGGCCGACGCCGGGCCGAACGCCGCGGCGGCCGGCGCCCAGCCCGACCCCATGACGACGGCGACGTCGTGCCCGCCGCCGAGTGCGGTGGTCAGGTCCTCGGCGGCACGGTCCGCCCGGGCGGCGGGGTCGTTCGGGGGCAGGGGCGTGGGCTCGCTCACCCCCGGAGCATAGGAAGGGCGGCGGAGGATCGTCGGCGAACCTACGATCACGGGGTGCCGATCCCCTTCCACTCCTCCGAGCGCTCGAGCCTGGGGGTCGAGTGGGAGCTGCAGCTCGTCGACCCGCAGACCCGCGAGCTGACCGCCGGCGCCACCGAGATCCTCGCCGAGCTGCGGCCCGAGGGCGCCGAGGAGCACCCCAAGGCCAAGCACGAACTGCTGCAGTCGACGATCGAGATCATCACCGGTATCTGCGGCACGGTCGCCGAGGCGAAGGCCGACCTGGCCGGCACGCTGGCCGAGGTCGCCCCGCTCGCCGAGCGGCACGGGCTGTCGCTGATGTGCGCGGGCAGCCACCCGTTCACCCGGTGGGACACCCAGCAGATCTCGCCCAAGGACCGCTACACCGAGCTGGTGCAGCGGATGCAGTGGCCGGCCCGCCGGCTGCAGATCTTCGGGGTGCACGTGCACGTCGGCGTCCGCTCGCCGGACAAGGTCATCCCGATCGTCAACGCGCTGACCCAGTACGTGCCGCACTTCCTCGCGCTGTCGGCGTCCTCGCCGTTCTGGTCCGGTTGCGACACCGGGCTGGCCTCGGCCCGCACCAAGGTCTTCGAGGGCATGCCCACGGCGGGGCTGCCCTACCAGCTCGCCGACTGGGCGGAGTTCGAGGAGTACATGGACACGCTGATCCGGGCCGGCGCCATCGAGAGCGTCCGGGAGGTGTGGTGGGACATCCGCCCGCACCCCGACTTCGGCACCGTCGAGCTGCGGATCTGCGACGGGTTGCCCACGCTCACCGAGATCGGCCTGGTCGCGGCGCTGGCGCAGTGCCTGGTGGAGAAGTTCGACCAGGAGATCGACCGGGGCTACACGCTGCCCTCGCCGGCGGACTGGATCGCGCGGGAGAACAAGTGGCGCGCAGTGCGCTACGGGCTGGACGCCGACATCGTCGTCGACGACAAGGGCACCGCGCTCCCGGTCCGGCAGGCGATCGCCGACCTGGTCGAGGAGCTGACGCCGACCGCCGGGCGGCTGGGGTGTGCCGACGAGCTGGCCGACGTGCGGCGGGTCCTGGAGGTGGGGGCTTCCTACCAGCGGCAGCGGGCGGTGGCCGCGGCGCACGACGGCGACCTGTGCCCGGTCGTCGACAGCCTGGTGGCCGAGCTGCGCGACGACCTGCCCGGTGCGGCGCCGGCGTGACGGCGGCTGCGGGCGCCGGGCCCGCGATCGACACCTGGGCCGCCGAGCACGACGCCGAGCTGGTCGCCGTCCGCCGGCACCTGCACGCCCACCCCGAGCTCGGGTTCGCCGAGTACGAGACCACCGCCTTCCTCGAGCAGCGCCTGCGGGCCGCCGGGCTGCAGCCGCGCCGGCTGGCCGGTGGCACCGGGCTGGTCTGCGACGTCGGGCCGGGGGCGGACGCCGGGAGCCCGGTCGTGGTGCTGCGCGCCGACATCGACGCGCTGCCGCTGGCCGACCTCAAGGACGTCGAGTACGCCTCGACCCGCGCGGGCCTCTGCCACGCCTGCGGGCACGACGTGCACAGCACCGTGCTGCTCGGCGTCGCGCTCGCCCTCGCCGGGCAGCCGGACCTGCCCGGCACCGTCCGCTGCGTCTTCCAGCCCGCCGAGGAGCAGGTTCCCGGTGGGGGATGGCAGGTGGTCCAGCAGGGCGTGCTGGACGGCGCCATCGGCGCCTTCGCGCTGCACTGCGACCCGTCCGTGCCGGTGGGCCGGGTGGGGCTGCGCACCGGCTCGATCACCGCCGCCTGCGACCGGGTGGAGGTCACGCTCAACGGGCCCGGCGGGCACACCGCCCGCCCGCAGCTGACCGTCGACCTGGTGCACGCGCTGGGCCGGGTGGTCACCGAGGTGCCGGGCCTGCTGTCCCGGCTGGTCGACCCGCGGGCGGGCATGTCGCTGGTCTGGGGCGCGGTCAGCGCCGGGGTCGCGCCCAACGCCATCCCGGAGACCGGCCTGCTCCGGGGCACCCTGCGAGTGCTGGACCGCGACGTCTGGGAGTCCGCCGAGGGCCTGATCCGCGGGCTGGTCGACCAGGTCGCGGCCGGCAGCGGCGCCGCGGTGGCGGTCGAGTACGTGCGCGGGGTGCCCCCGGTGGTCAACGATCCGCGCGGTGTCGCCCTGCTGCGCGCGGCGGCGGTGCAGACGGTCGGCGCGGACGGCGTCGTCCTGTCCCCGCAGAGCATGGGCGGCGAGGACTTCGGCTGGTTCGCCGAACGGGTGCCGATCGCGCTGGCCCGGCTCGGGACGCACGGCGGCGGCGCGCCGCTCGACCTGCACCGCGGCACCTTCGACGTCGACGAGCGGGCCATCGGCGTCGGGGTGCGGCTGCTGGCCCACGCCGCCCTGGGCGCGCTGGCCGCCCGCGCGGTGCCGCCCGCGGCCGCCTCCGGTGCCGAGCGCATGCGGTAGACCTGCACCAGCACCACCCGTCCACGAGAGCCGGTGACCCCGATGATGAGCTCGACCGAGCAGCACGAGCCGAGCCCGCCCGAGACCTCTATCGACGCCGAGGTCCCCGCCGAGCCCCCCACACCGGAGGAGCTCAGCCTCGCCGGTGGGTTCCCCGCCGCCGACCGCGACCAGTGGCGCGAGCTCGTCGCCGGCGTGCTGCGCAAGGCCGGTCGCACCGACCTCCCCGACCCGGTCGAGGACGCGCTGCGCACCACCGTGGCCACCGGCGTGCGCGTCGCGCCGCTCTACACGGTCGAGGACGCCGGAGACCTGCCCACCGCGGTCGGGGTGCCCGGTCTCCCGCCGTTCGTCCGCGGCGCACGCCCCGGTGCGGCCGGGGAGACCGCGGCCGGTGGGGCAGATCCGGACGTCCCCGGCGGCTGGGACGTGCGGCAGCGGCACGCCGATCCGGACGTGGCGCTGACCCGCGAGGCGGTCGCCGCCGACCTGGAGAACGGCGTCTCCTCGCTCTGGCTGGTGCTCGGCGAGGGGGCGGTCCCGGTGGACGCGCTCGGTGAGGTGCTCGCCGACGTCCTGCTCGACCTCGCCCCGGTGACCGTGCAGGGCCGCCGGCCGGCCGCCGAGGCGTTTCTCTCGCTCGTCGAGGGACGCACCGACCTCGCTCCCGGTGGCTCGCTCGGGCTCGACCCGCTCGGCGTGCACGCCGCCTCGGGGGAGGAGCAGGACCTCACCGGCCTGGCGGCGGTGGCCCGGCGGGCGATGTCGCATCCCGGGCTGCGGACGGTCGTCGTCGACGGCACGGTGTTCGCCGACGCCGGGGCCTCGGCGGTGGAGGAGCTGGGCTGCGCGCTGGCCGCCGGCGTCGCCTACCTGCGGGCGCTGACCGAGGGCGGGCTGAGCGTCGACGAGGCGTTCGGCCAGCTGGACTTCCGGCTGTCGGCCACCGCCGACCAGTTCACCACCATCGCCGCGCTGCGGGCCGCCCGCCGGCTCTGGGACCGGGTCGGGCAGGCCAGCGGGGCGTCGCCGCGGGCGCGGGCGCAACGCCAGCACGCGGTCACCTCCGACGTGATGGTCACCCGGCACGACCCCTGGGTGAACATGCTGCGCACCACGGTGGCCTGCTTCGCCGCGGGCGTGGGCGGGGCCGACGTCGTCACCGTGCAGCCCTTCGACGCCGCGCTCGGGTTGCCCGATGCCTTCGCCCGCCGGATCGCGCGCAACACCCAGAGTCTGCTGGTCGAGGAGGGCCACCTGGCCCGCGTGCTCGACCCGGCCGGCGGGTCCTGGTACGTCGAGTCGCTCACCGAGTCGCTCGCCCAGGCGGCGTGGGCGTGGTTCACCGAGATCGAACGGGCCGGCGGGCTGCCCGCCGCGCTGTCCGCCGGTCTGGTGGCCGACCGGATCGCCGCCGCCTGGGACGAGCGGTCGCAGCGGCTGGCCACCCGCACCGAGGCGGTCACCGGGGTCAGCGAGTTCCCGAACCCCACCGAGGTGCTGCCGGCCCGCCGTTCCACGCCCGAGGTGCTCCCGCCCGCGCCGGGTGGGCTGCCCCGGGTGCGGGCCGCCGCCGCCTTCGAGGAGCTGCGCGACCGGGCGGAGGGCGCCGAGCCCCGTCCCGGCGTGTACCTCGCGACGCTCGGCCCGGTGGCCCGGCACACCGCCCGGGCCGGCTTCGCCGCCAACCTGTTCGCCGCCGGCGGCCTGCGCACCCCCACCGGCGACGGCGCGGGCGGCTTCCCGACGGCGCGGACGACGGTCGCCTGCATCTGCGGCACCGACCGCGAGTACGAGGGATCCGCGGCCGACCTGGCCGCGCAGCTCCGGGGGGCCGGGGCGAGGCAGGTGTGGCTCGCCGGGAAGGAGTCCCTGGCGGTGGACGGCGTCGACGGCCACGTGTTCGCCGGGTGTGACGCCCTCGCCGTCCTCCGGGCGGTGCACGAGCAACTGGCCGTCCGCCAAAATGGCCATTTTGGCGGTCCGCAGGATCAGGAGGTGCGGGCATGAGCGCGATCCCCGACTTCGGCGGGCTGGAGCTCGGCGCGCCGGCGGCCGACGCGACCCCGGACGACTGGGCCAAGGCCTACGCCGACGCCACCGGGCGGGACGTAGGCGAGGCGACCTGGCACACCCCGGAGGGCATCGACGTCCCGCCGCTGTTCACTCCCGCCGACCTGGCCGACGTCGATTTCCTCGGCACCTTCCCGGGCATCGCGCCCTACCTGCGCGGGCCCTACCCGGCGATGTACACGACCCAGCCGTGGACGGTCCGGCAGTACGCCGGGTTCTCCACCGCCAAGGAGTCCAACGCCTTCTACCGGCGCAACCTGGCCGCCGGGCAGAAGGGCCTGTCGATCGCCTTCGACCTGCCCACCCACCGCGGCTACGACTCCGACCACCCGCGGGTGGTCGGCGACGTCGGGATGGCCGGGGTGGCCATCGACTCGATCCTGGACATGCGGGAGCTGTTCGATGGCATCCCGCTGGACCGGATGAGCGTCTCGATGACGATGAACGGCGCCGTCCTGCCGGTGCTGGCGCTCTACATCGTGGCGGCCGAGGAGCAGGGGGTGGAGCCGGAGCAGCTCACGGGGACGATCCAGAACGACATCCTCAAGGAGTTCATGGTCCGCAACACCTACATCTACCCGCCCCAGCCCTCGATGCAGATCATCAGCGACATCTTCGCGTTCACCTCGGCGCAGATGCCGCGGTTCAACTCGATCTCCATCTCCGGATACCACATCCAGGAGGCTGGGGCGACGGCCGACCTCGAGCTGGCGTACACGCTGGCCGACGGCGTGGAGTACCTGCAGGCCGGCCGGGACGCCGGGCTGGACGTCGACGCCTTCGCGCCGCGGTTGAGCTTCTTCTGGGCCATCGGGATGAACTTCTTCATGGAGGTCGCCAAGCTGCGGGCCGGCCGGCTGCTGTGGGCCAAGCTGGTCCAGGAGGCCGGCGGGAGAAACCCGAAGTCGATGTCGCTGCGCACCCACTGCCAGACCTCGGGCTGGTCGCTGACCGCGCAGGACGTCTACAACAACGTCGTCCGCACCTGCCTGGAGGCGATGGCCGCCACCCAGGGGCACACCCAGTCGCTGCACACCAACGCCCTCGACGAGGCGCTCGCGCTACCCACCGACTTCTCCGCCCGGATCGCCCGCAACACCCAACTGCTGCTCCAGCAGGAGTCCGGGACGACGCGGGTCATCGACCCGTGGGGTGGTTCGGCCTACGTCGAGCGGCTGACCTACGACCTGGCCCGGCGCGCGTGGGCGCACATCCAGGAGGTCAAGGCGCACGGCGGCATGGCCCAGGCCATCGACGACGGCATCCCGAAGATGCGCATCGAGGAGGCCGCCGCGCGCACCCAGGCCCGGATCGACTCCGGCCGGCAGCCGGTGATCGGCGTCAACAAGTACCGGGTGGCCGCCGACGAGGCCGTCGACGTGCTGCGCGTCGACAACGCCGACGTGCTCGCCCAGCAGCAGGCCAAGCTCGAGCGGCTGCGGGCCGAGCGCGACCCGCGCGCGGTGCAGGAGACGCTGGCCCGGCTCACCGACGCGGCCCGCGCGGCGGCCGGGGGACGGCGGGGCGACGACCTGGACGCCAACCTGCTGAAGCTCGCCGTCGACGCCGCCCGGGCGAAGGCCACCGTGGGTGAGATCTCCGACGCGCTGGAGACCGTCTACGGGCGGCACGCCGGTCAGGTGCGCACCATCTCCGGTATCTACCGCGACGAGGCAGGAAAGGACGGCGCCGTGGCGGAGACCCGCGCGATGGCCGCGGAGTTCGCCGAGGCCGAGGGACGCCGCCCACGGATCCTGGTGGCCAAGATGGGCCAGGACGGGCACGACCGCGGCCAGAAGGTGATCGCCACGGCCTTCGCCGACCTCGGGTTCGACGTCGACGTCGGCCCGCTGTTCCAGACCCCGGAGGAGGTCGCCCGGCAGGCCGTGGAGGCCGACGTGCACGTCGTCGGCGTCTCCTCGCTGGCCGCCGGCCACCTCACCCTGGTCCCGGCCCTGCGGCAGGCGCTGGTCGACCTCGGTGCCGACGACGTGCTCATCGTGGTCGGCGGGGTGGTGCCACCCGCCGACGTGCCCACGCTGCGGGAGATGGGTGCCGCGGCGGTCTTCCCGCCCGGCACGGTGATCGCCGAGGCGGCGCAGGAGCTGCTCCGCACCCTCGCCCAGCGCCTCGGTCACCCGTGACGGGGGGCCAAAGTCGCGACTTTGGCCCCCCGGCTGGACGCGCCGTCGACGTCGCCGCGCTCGCCGAGGGAGTCCGCGCCGGCGACCGGCGGGCGGTGGCCCGCTCCATCACCCTGCTGGAGTCCCGCCGCGCCGACCACCGGGAGGCCGCCCAGCAGCTGCTCGTGGAGCTGCTGCCGGACGCCGGGGGAGCCCGCCGGGTGGGCATCAGCGGCGTGCCGGGCGTGGGCAAGTCGACGTTCATCGACACCCTCGGGACGACGTTGACCGCGGCCGGTTCCCGGGTCGCGGTGCTGGCCGTCGACCCGTCGTCAGCCCGCTCCGGCGGCTCGATCCTCGGCGACAAGACCCGGATGGCGCGGCTGGCCGTCGACCCGCACGCCTTCATCCGGCCCTCGCCGACCGCCGGCACGCTGGGCGGGGTGGCCCAGGCGACCCGTGAGTCGATGGTGGTGGTGGAGGCCGCCGGTTACGACGTCGTCCTGGTCGAGACCGTCGGCGTGGGCCAGTCCGAGGTCACCGTGGCGGAGATGGTCGACTCGTTCCTCTTCCTCGCCCTGGCCCGCACCGGTGACCAGCTGCAGGGCATCAAGCGCGGCATCCTGGAGATCGCCGACGTCATCGCGGTGAACAAGGCCGACGGCCCGGGCGAGGTGGACGCGCGCACGGCCGCGCGGGAGCTCGGCGGTGCCATCCGGATGCTGCGCGGTCGAGGGGCGGACGGCTGGGCGGTTCCGGTGCTCACCTGCTCCGGGCTCAGCGGTGCCGGGCTGGACGAGGTGTGGGCGAAGGTGCTCGAGCACCAGGACCGGATGCGCGCCTCCGGCGCCCTCGAGGAGCGGCGCCGGGCCCAGCAGGTGCGCTGGACATGGGGGATGGTGCGCGACGGGCTGGAGCACCGGCTGCGCGCCCACCCCGCCGTCCGGTCGGTGGCCCCGGAGTTGGAGCGGGCGGTGCTGGCCGGGGAGCTGACCCCGGCGCTGGCGGCCCGGCAGCTCCTGGACGCGTTTCTCGGCGCCACCCCCACCACTCCGCCGTGATCATGGGGTTCGGGGAGCGCCGCGCCGGCTGACTGCGGCGTGTCACTTCTCCAGTTCCATGATCACGGCGGGGAAGGCGCTGTCCACAGGAGCCCCGCTCGTCCCCAGACCGGGCGCGACCGGCCGGCGGCGGGCTCCGTGCCACGACCCTGCCGCAGTGGACTTCGGCTTCTACCGCACCGTGGCCGCCCAGGGCGGGGTCTTCACCGTCGCCCAGGCGCTGGACTGCTGCTCCGACGCCGAGGTGCGCCGGCTGGTCCGCGAGGGGAGGTGGCGGCGGAGCCGCTGGCGCGGCGTGCTCGTGGACGGGGAGCTGCCCGACTCACCTGCGGCCACCGTTCGCGCTGCCGCGCTCGTGGTGGGCCCCGATCTGGTCGCCTGCCACACCACCGCAGCGACCCTGTGGGGCTTCGCCCTGCACGCGAACGACGACGTTCACTTCCTCGGACCGGCGTCGCTGGCCAATCGCCGCCGGTCGGGAATCCAGGTCCACCCCTCCTTCCTGGGCACCGACGACGCGGTGCTGGTCGACGGCGTGTGGTGCACGCCACCGGCCCGGACGGCGTGCGACGTCGTCCGGCTCGGGCGTCCGGTGGACGGTCTGGCGACGCTGGACCTCGCGCTGGCCACCGACCGGTGCACCCCGCTCGAGCTCGCAGCCGCGGCAGCAGCGCAGGCGGGGCTGCGGTCGGTCGTCCGGCTGCGGGGGCTGCTGCCGTACGCAGATGGCCGGTCGGAGTCGCCGATGGAGTCCCGGATGCGCTGGCGGTATCTCGACGGCGGACTGCCCGCTCCGGATCTGCAGGTAGAACTCCGCAACGGTCGCACCCGCCGTCGGCTGGACGTCGGGTGGCGCGAGCCGCGAGTCGGCGCGGAGTACGACGGGCTGGAGTCGCACATGACCCGCGAGCAGTTGCGCGATGACCGGGAGCGCGCCAACTGGGTGCGCGAGCAGGGATGGTCCCTGGTCCACGTCACCGACCTCGATGTGTACCGGCGGCCGCGGGCGATGGTGCTGACGGCGGCCCGGGCGATCGGGATGGCACCGCCTGCCGACCGCCCATGGCTGCCCTGCTGAGCCACCTGAAGGCGTGATCATCGAGTTCGGGGAGCGCCGCGCCGAGATGTGGCGGTGTGTCGGTCCCCGAGCTCCATGATCACGGCGGGCGAGCGGGTTCACACCCGGAAGACCACCGTCCGCAGCAGCACGAAGTTGACCACCGTGCCGAACCCCTGGGACAGCGCCCAGGCCAGCGTCACGGTCCACCACCGGTCCGGCAGCACGGCCAGCGCGAGGGCGTTGACGCCGAGGATGACGAAGAACGTCGTGCTGTACAGCAGGGTGAAGCCCAGCGCCCGGCTCCGGCTGCCCTCGACGCCGAACGCCCACCGGCGGTTCAGCGCGTAGGCGGTGGTGGTGCCGCAGAGGAAGCTGAGCGCCCGGGCGGCGTGCACCCACAGCCCCAGGTGCAGCGCGAGGGTGTAGACGCCCAGGTCGACGACCGCGCTCAGGGCGCCGACGACGACGAACCGGCCCGCCTGGCCCCAGAGGCCGCCGCGGGCGCCACCGGTCACGCGCGCACCGCCGGTCAGTTGGCGACGGAGCGGCAGTCGCGGCGCCGGAGGTCGCTCAGGTAGTCGTCGGGCGCGCCCGCCGCCTCGGCGGCGTCGGCGATCGCCCCGAGGTACCGCGCCGAGGGCAGGCCGCCCTCGAAGGCGTCCAGCGCATAGGCGTAGGCGACGACGTCGCCGGCCAGCGTGTGCACCCGCAGCCGCACCTTGCGGTAGAGCCCGTGGTCGGCGCCCTCCCAGGCGTCCAGTGTCTGCTCGTCGGCATCGGTGAGGTCGTAGAGCGCCACGAACACCCCCGGAGAGGTGTCCTCGGCCGGCACCAGGGTGGCCAGCGCGCCCTCCCAGCCGAGCTCCTCGGCGCCGAACGTCAGCCGCCAGCCGGGGATCCAGCCGGTACCGGCGAACGGCGAGGACGGGCAGCGCCGCAGCATCTGCGCCGGGTCCATGTTCGACCCGTACGCGGCGTAGAGACCCATCGGCGGCACCCTAGCCGCGCGGGTCAGGGCGGGCCCGCCGAGGGGCGGTCCCGCATCCGGGCGGCAGATGCGGGGAGAATGACTCGCGCGCGGCCAGCTGGCCGGCACAGCCAGATCGCACCGAGCCGGAGGACGGACCATGACCCGCATCGTGATCATCGGCGGCGGCCCGGCCGGCTACGAGGCCGCCCTCGTCGCCGCGCAGCTCGATGCCGACGTCACCGTGGTGGAGCGCGACGGCATCGGCGGCGCCAGCGTGCTCACCGACTGCGTCCCCTCCAAAGCTTTCATCGCGGCCGCCGGGGCGATGACCTCGGTCCGCGACTCCGCGGTGCTCGGCCTGCAGGGCAGCGATCTGGGTTCCGTCGGGCTCGACCTGGCGACGGTGAACGGCCGGATCCGCGGCCTGGCCATGGCGCAGTCGGCCGACATCCACGCCCGGCTCGAGTCCGAGGGGGTCGCGCTCATCGCCGGGCAGGGCCGGCTCTCCGACGAGGTCCGCGGGCTGATGACCCACCGGGTCGAGGTGCTCGACGCCGCGGGCACGGTGACCCGGGAGCTGGAGGCCGACGTCGTCCTGATCGCCACCGGCGCCGATCCCCGGGTGCTGCCCGGGGCCGAGCCCGACGGCGAGCGGATCCTGTCCTGGCGGGACGTCTACGACCTCGAGGACATGCCCGAGCACCTGGTCGTGGTGGGGTCCGGCGTGACCGGCGCCGAGTTCGCCTCCGGGTACCTGGAGGCCGGTGTGCCGGTCACCCTGGTGTCATCCCGCGAGCAGGTGCTGCCCGGTGAGGACGCCGCCGCCGCCGCCGTCGTCGAGAAGGTCTTCCAGTCCCGCGGCGGCCGGATCGCCGAGAAGGGCCGGGCCGAGTCCGTCGTCCGCACCGAGAAGGGCGTGCGGGTCTCGCTCACCGACGGCCGCGTCGTCGAGGGCTCCCACGCGCTGATGACCGTGGGCACCGTGCCGAACACCGCGGACCTCAACCTCGAGGTCTGCGGGGTGGAGCTCAGCGGCTCCGGACACGTCGTCGTCGACCGGGTCTCCCGGACGACGGTGCCCGGCATCTACGCCGCCGGTGACGTGACCGGCGTCTTCCAGCTGGCCTCGGTCGCGGCGATGCAGGGCCGGATCGCCATGTGGCACGCCCTGGGCGAGGCGGTGGCCCCGATCAGGCTGAAGACCGTCGCGGCCAACGTGTTCACCCACCCGGAGATCGCCACCGTGGGCGTGCAGGAGAAGACCCTCAGCGAGTCCGTCGACGTCCAGGTCGTGCAGCTGCCGCTGGCCACCAACGCCCGGGCCAAGATGAGCGACCTGCGCGACGGGTTCGTGAAGCTGTTCACCCGGCGCTCGACCGGCGTCGTCGTGGGCGGGGTGGTGGTGGCCCCGGGAGCCTCGGAGCTGATCCTGCCCATCGCGCTGGCCGTGACCAAGGGGCTCACCGCCGACGATCTGGCCCACACGTTCTCGATCTACCCGTCGCTGTCCGGGTCGATCACCGAGGCCGGCCGCCGGCTGATGGGCATCGACGACCCGTCCTGACCCGGGGCGGCTGTGACCAGCGGGACGTGGGTCCACCCGATGCGGAGAACCCGGCCCCGGACGGTCCGGCCCGGGGCGCGGCACGCCGATGCAGAGGGCAGCCCCTTCTGCCCTGGAGTTCTGCGTGCCCGACGTCTGCCGCCCCTGGCCTGCGCGGTTGTCGTTGGCGGTCCTGGCCGTCGTCCTGGCGGTCGTGGGCACCCAGCTCGCCGTGCCGGGCACGGCCCGCGCCGATGACGTCGCCGCCGAGCCGGGGGAGACCGTGGTCGGCCGGCTGGTGCAGGCGTGGCCGGAGTACGAACACGTCGCCGAGGCGCGGGACGGCGCCGACCAGGGGCCGCTGAGCTGGGTGGAGACCGTGGACGGCGACAGCGTCCGGGTGTCGACCGAGGAACTGCAGGACGCCGTCGACGTCTCGGTGGGGGCCACGGTGTCGGTCACCGTCGGCGACGAGGTCGAGGACCAGCAGGCCGAGGCCGCGGGGATGGACCCCGCCGCCGAGGTGCTGCACGCGACCGTGCTGGCCGCCGCGCCCGCCCCGGACCAGGGCGCGACCCCGGCGGGGCTGGTCACCGCAGCGGTGACCGTGGTGACGGCCGTGCCGCGGGGTGGCGTCCGGGACGGCCGCCGGCTGCAGGACGTCGTGGACCTGGTCAACGGGCCGGTCTCCGCCTTCTGGTCCGCCCAGAGCGACGGCGCGATCACCGTGGGCGTGACCGCCCAGTACGACCGCCCCACGCCCACCCGGGCCGGCTGCGACGATCCCCGGGCGCTGTGGGACGAGGTGGCCGCCTCCGTCGGGTGGACCCGAGGCCCCGGCAAGCATCTGCTGGTCTACCTCCCGACCACGGCCACCGGGTGCGGATACGGGCTCGCCGAGATCGGCACCCACCGCAACGGCGGCGGCCGGCTCTACGTCCGGGACGCGGCGGCGGGAGTGATCACCCATGAACTGGGCCACAACTTCGGGCTCGGTCACTCCTCGCAGCTGCATTGCGACGGCGCCGTGGACAGCGGCAACTGCCGGGTCACCGGCTACAACGACCTGTACGACGTCATGGGCTACTCGTGGCAGCGGATCGGCACGCTCAACGCCCCCCATGCGGCCCGGCTCGGGCTCCTGCCGGCCGGCGAGCGGGTCGTCGTCCCGCCGTGGGCGCCCACTGCCTCCTACACGCTGGTGCCGATGTCCTCGGCCACCGGCCCCCGGGCGATCGAGCTGGTCGGCCCGGATGGTGACCGCCGGTGGCTGGAGTACCGGCAGGCCAGCGGACAGGACGCCTGGCTGGCGACCGGGGCGGGCGGGTTGCAGAGCGGGGTGACCCTCCGGGTGTCCGCCGAGCAACCGGACACCTCCCTGCTGCTCGACGGCTCGCCGCGGTCGCCGGCCCGCAGCGAGGACGTCCAGGTCACGCTGCCGGTCGACACCCCCGTGGCCGTCTGGTCCGGCGAGGTGACCGTCACCGTGCGGAGCCTCGGCGCCGGCTCCGCCGTCGTCCAGGTGGCCCCGGGCGGCAGCCCGGTCGGCCAGCGCTACGTCGCGACCGGGGGAGCCGGTGGGCGGCTCGGCGCGCAGACCGGCCCGCTGGTCTGCGGGCTCCACGGGGGCGGCTGCCTGCGTGCGTTCCAGCACGGGTCGGTCTACTGGTCCCCGGCGACCGGCGTGCACGAGGTCCGCGGCGCGAGCCGCGACCGCTGGGCGGCGCACGGCTGGGAGCGCGGCACGCTGGGCTACCCGGTGACCGACACGGAGTGCGTGCTCGTCGACGGCGGCTGCTACCAGCACTTCCAGGGTGGCACCGTGATGTCCAGCGCGACGGGTGCCTGGGCGGTCACCGGCGCGCTGCGCGACGGGTGGTTCGCCCGCGGATCGGAGGCCGGGGCGCTCGGCTACCCCGCCGCCGCGGCGGTGTGCGGGCTGCGCGGCGGCGGCTGCTTCCAGCGGTTCGCCGGTGGGTCGCTGTACTGGTCCGCGGCCAGCGGGGTGCGCGCGGTCACCGGGCCGACCGCCGAGGCCTGGGCGCGGCAGGGCTGGGAGCACGGACCGCTGGGCTACCCGGTGACCGATCCGGTCTGCGGGCTGCGGGACGGCGGCTGCTACCAGCACTTTCAGGGCGGCACCGCGATGTCCAGCCCGGCGACCGGGTCCTGGCCGATCAGCGGCGCGCTGCGGAACGGCTGGTTCCGTACCGGCTCGGAGGCCGGGCTCGGCTACCCGATGGCCGCGCCGGTCTGCGGGCTGCGCGATGGCGGGTGCCTCCAGCGGTTCGAGCAGGGCACCCTCTACTCCTCGGCGTCGACCCCCGCCCGGGCGCTCACCGGGCCGACCGGTGAGGCCTGGACGCGGCAGGGCTGGGAGGGCGGCCCGCTGGGCTACCCGGTGACCGATCCGGTCTGCGGGCTGCGGGACGGTGGCTGCTACCAGCACTTCCAGGGCGGCACGGCCATGTGGAGCCCCGCCACCGGCTCGTGGGCGGTGTCCGGGGTGCTGCGCGACGGCTGGTTCCGGATGGGCTCGGAGCGCGGCGTCCTGGGGTACCCGACCGGCGCGGCGGTGTGCGGTCTGCGCGACGGCGGCTGTCTCCAGCAGTTCGCCGGGGGAGCGGTCTACTGGTCGCCCGCGACGGGCGCCCGCGCGGTGCAGTCCGGCGCCATCCGCGACCGGTGGGCGATCCTGGGCTGGGAGGCCGGGCTCGGCTACCCGGTGGACGAGGAGCGCGCCGTGCCCGGCGGACGGGTCCAGCGCTTCCAGTTCGGCTCGCTGCTGCTGGACCGGGCGACTGCCCGGGTGCGGCTCGCCTGACCGGACGATCCACCCGCGCGACGACCACTTCCGGCACTCGACTGGTGCCCGGGGAACGCCGTGCCGATGGATGACCCATGCACCGTGGCACGTCCCTGTCCGGATCCGGCGTCGTCCTGACCCTCCTTGCCGCCCTGGCGGTCACCGTCGCGCCGCCGGCCGCCGCGGCCGACGGCGAGACCACCGTGGACGTCCTCCGGGTGGTCGACGGGGAGTACGCGGTCGAGACCGTCGTCGTGCCGGTGCGCAGCGCCGCGGCGACGGCGGCCGGTCTGGCCGACGACCCCGGGGTCGTGGCGGCCAGCCCGCAGGTGACCTACCGGGTGGACGGGACGACGGATCCCTACTGGCGCGACACCGACCCGGGCGGCGCCAGCTCCGTGACGTCGGTCTGGCCGCGCACCCGCGGGGCCGGGCAGTTGGTCGCGGTGCTCGACACCGCCGCGGCCTTCACCCACCCCGACCTGGTCCACGCGGCGCTGCCGGGTACCGACATCGCCCGCGGGCCCGGAGAGCCCTGGCACGGTGTCGGCGTGGCCGGAGTGGTGGCCGCGCAGGCGGACAACGGGATCGGCGGGGCCGGAATGGCACCCGACGCCAAGGTCATGCCGGTGCGCGTGTGCGACGACGGCGGGTGCGCCTCCGGCGACGTCGCCCGGGGGGTCCTCTGGGCGGTCGACCGCGGGGCCGACGTGATCAACATGTCGCTGTCCGGCGCCGGGTACTCCGACGTGCAGGCCGCGGCGGTCCAGTACGCGCTGGACAAGGGCATCTCGGTGGTCGCCTCCGCAGGCAACGACGGGCTCAACGGGAACCCGGTGATGTACCCCGCGGCGCTCAGCGGGGTCATCGGCGTCTCCGCGACCACCCAGGCCGGTGCCCCCGCGGACTGGGCGGTGCACGGCTGGCAGGTCGACGTCTCCACCGTCGGGGACAGCATCCTGACGTCCTCGCCTCCCGACTCGTACGCGAATGCCACCGGCACGTCGTTCTCCGGCCCGGCCGTGGCCGGCGCCGTCGCCCTGCTCCGCAGCGGCCACCCCGGCATCGAGCCGGCGGCGGTCCAGGCCGCGCTGCAAGCGGGCGCGGAGAGCAGCTCCTGGGACCGCACCTACGGAGCCGGGCGGCTGGACGTGCCCGCCGCCTTCGCCGCGGCCGACCGCAGCAGCGCGCCGATCACCGTCACCCCCGGTGCCGGGCAGATCGACGTCAGCTGGGACGCCGTGCCCGGGGCGACCGGCTACACCGTCCGCGTGGACGGCACCGTCCGGGCGACCGGGTCCGCCACCAGCGCCCGGGTCACCGGTCTGACCGACGGCAACCAGGTCGCCGTGGACGTGCAGGCGGACGGCGGGGACCGCGGCCGCCCGGTGCTCGCGACCGTCGGCGGGGCCACCCCGGCCACCCCGGTGCTGGACAGCGCCGCGCTCCGGGGCACGAGCAGCAGCGCGCTGCTCGAGCTGGTCGCGTCCGTCGACGGAGCGGTGTCGCCTCGCTACGACATCATCCGGAACGGGGTGAGCATCGGGTCGACGGCGCTGGCGCTGACCAGCACGCCGGCCACCTTCTCCATCGGCATCGGTGCCATGCCCACCGTGGAGGCCCGCTGGCAGCTGCGACCCCAGGCCGACCTGGGCCGCACCGCGACCGCGTCGAATGCCGTCGTCACGGGCTCCGGCCGGCCGGCCCCGCCACCCGCCGTCACCGGGCTGGCCGCCCAGGACCGGGACGGCGAGGTGCTGCTGACCTGGGACGACCAGGGGACAGCGCTCACCTACCGGGTGAGCGTGGCCGGCGCCGTGGTCGCCACCCCGCGGACCGCCGGTGCGGTCGTCCCGGCGCCGTCGCCGGGGCAGTCGCGCACCTACGCGGTGTCCGCCGTCGACGCCTGGGAGCAGGCAGGGCCGGCCGCGGCCGTCGAGGTGGGCACCGCCGCGGCGACGGCGCCGGGTGCCCCGACCGGGGTGAGCGCGGCGCCGGGGAACGGCAGCGCGACGGTCACGTGGTCGGCGGCGCCGGACAACGGCAGCCCGGTCACGCAGTACACGGTGGCCGCCGCGCCGGGCGGTGCGACGGCCACCACGAGCGGTGCGACGACGGCGAGAGTGACCGGGCTGAGCAACGGCACGCCGTACACGTTCACGGTGACCGCGACGAACGCGGCGGGCACCGGGCCGGCCAGCAGCGCCAGCGCCCCGGTGACGCCGGCCGACGTGCCGGGCGCGCCCACGGCGGTGGTGGCGGTCGCACACGATGCCGGCGCCACCGTCTCCTGGACGCCGGGGCCGGACAACGGCAGCGCGGTCCGGCGCTACTCGGTCCGCTCGCCGGAGCGTCCGGGCGTCGTCTCGACGACCACGGGCACCACGCTGCTCGTGCCGGGCCTGACCAACGGCACGCCGTACACCTTCGTCGTCCGCGCGGACAACAGCGTGGGCACCGGGCCGGAGAGCGCGGCGAGCACCCCGGTCGTCCCGGCGGGCGTGCCGGGTGCCCCGACGGCCGTGACCGCGACGGCCGGTGACGGCCGGGCGACGGTCACCTGGTCGCCGGCGCCGGCGAACGGCACCCCGGTCACCGGGTACACGGTGACCGCCCAGCCGGGCGGGAGGACCGCCACGACGACGGGCGCGACCGACGCGACGGTGACCGGGCTGACGAACGGCACGGCGCACACGTTCACGGTGACCGCGGCCAACGCGGTCGGCGCCGGCCCGGCGAGCGCCCGGAGCGCGGCCGTCACCCCGGTCGCGCCCAGTGCCATCACCCGAGCCCACGACGCGCTCGGCGGGAACGCCGGCCGCCTCGGCGCCCCGACGACGGAGGAGCGCTGCGGGCTGCGCAGCAACGGCTGCTACCGCGCCTTCGCCCACGGCTCGATCTATTGGACGGCGGCCACCGGCGCCCACGCGGTGACCGGGACGGTGCTCGGCCGGTGGGCCTCGCAGGGCTGGGAGGGCGGCCCGCTGGGCTACCCGGTGACCGGCACGGAGTGCGCGCTCGTCGACGGCGGCTGCTACCAGCACTTCCAGGGCGGGACGGTCATGTCCAGCCCGGCGACGGGGGCGTGGCCGGTCACCGGGGTGCTGCGGGACGGCTGGTTCCGGACCGGCTCGGAGGGCGGGGTGCTGGGCTATCCCGCGGCGGCGGCGGTGTGCGGGCTGCCCGACGGCGGCTGCCTGCAGCGCTTCGCGAAGGGGACGCTCTACTCGTCCCCCGCCACCGGGGCGCGCGCGGTCCTCAACCCCGCTGCCGACGCCTGGGCCCGGCAGGGCTGGGAGCGCGGGGCGCTGGGCTACCCGGTGACCGACACCACGTGCGGGCTGGCCCGCAGCGGCTGCTACCAGCACTTCCAGGGCGGCACGGTGATGTACAGCCCGGCGAGCGGCTCGTGGGCGGTGACCGGCGTGCTCCGCGACGCGTGGTTCCGCACCGGCTCCGAGGGCGGGGCGCTGGGGTACCCGGCGTCCGCGCCGGTGTGCGGGCTGCGCGACGGCGGCTGCTTCCAGCGGTTCGAGCGGGGGGCGCTGTACTGGTCTTCGGCCACCGGGGCGCGCGCGGTGGTCGGCCCGGCCGGTGACGGCTGGGCCCGGCAGGGCTGGGAGGGCGGCCCGCTGGGCTACCCGGTCACCGACACCACCTGCGGTCTCAAGGACGGCGGCTGCTACCAGCACTTCCAGGGCGGCACGGTCATGTACAGCCCGGCCAGCGGCTCGTGGGCGGTGACCGGAACGCTGCGCGACCGCTGGTTCGCCTCGGGGTCCGAGGGCGGCGTGCTGGGGTACCCGGTGTCCGCACCCGTCTGCGGGCTGCGCGACGGCGGCTGCTTCCAGCACTTCGAGCGCGGCTCGATCTACTGGACCTCGCGCACCGGCCCACGTGTGGTCGCCGGGGCGATGCTCGAGGCCTGGAGGCGCCACGGCTGGGAGAACAGCGCGGATCTCGGCTACCCGGTGTCCGAGGTCAACTGCACGCTGGTGAACGGGGGGTGCTTCCAGGTCTTCGAGCGCGGTTCCCTCTACTCGGGAGGAACCGGGGGCCCGGCCGTGGTATCGGGCGTGCTGCGGGACCGGTGGGCCGCGCTCGGTTGGGAGCGCAGCTTCCTCGGCTACCCCCAGAGCGACGCCAGCTGCGGGCTCGCCGGCGGCTGCGCCCAGACTTTCCAGCACGGGGAGATCACCTGGTCGCCGGCGACTGGTGCGGTGGCGCTGAGCTACTCGCTCCAGTTGGCCTGGTACGAGGAGGGCGCCTGGTCGGGCCGTCTCGGCTGGCCGGTCGACGCCCGCACCGGGGGCGGGCCCACAGTGCCGCACTGGGGACGCTTCCAGCACGGTGAGGTGATCTCTCAGTGGGGCGGCGCGAACGCGGGCCACAGCTACCAGGTCACCATGTACTGAGCCGGTCCGCGCAGCGCGCGGGCCGGCTCGACCAGCCAGGTCAGTCGGCGATGGTGCAGATGACCGCGCCGCTGGTCACCGCGGCGCCCACCTCGGCGGACAGCCCGGAGACGGTGCCGGCCTTGTGCGCGGTGATCGGCTGCTCCATCTTCATCGCCTCGAGCACCACGACCAGATCACCGGCCGCGACGGTCGCGCCGTCGGAGACGGCGACCTTCACGATGGTGCCCTGCATCGGGGAGGTGAGGCTGTCCCCGGAGGCGGCGGCCCCACCGCCTCCGCCACTGCGCCGGCGCGACCTCGGCCCGACGTCGGCCGGTGCGGCCCCGCCGGCCGCCAGCCCGGCCGGGAGCGAGACCTCCAGCCGGCGTCCACCCACCTCGACCACGACCGTCTGCCGGGGCTCTGGTTCCGCTGCCGCGCCGGGTGCAGCCGCGTAGGGCTCGACCTGGTTGTCCCACTCGGTCTCGATCCACCGGGTGTGCACGGTGAACGGCTCACCGGTGAACGCCTCGTCGCGGACCACCGCCCGGTGGAACGGGACCACGGTCGGCATGCCTTCCACCACGAGCTCGTCCAGCGCCCGGCGGGCGCGCTGCAGCGCCTCCTCCCGGGTGGCGCCGGTGACGATCAGCTTGGCCAGCATCGAGTCGAACGCACCGACGACCTCGCCGCCGGTCTCGACGCCGGAGTCCCAGCGCACCCCGGGGCCCTGGGGGATCTCCAGCCGGGTCACCGGACCGGGGGCGGGCATGAAGTTGCGGCCGGCGTCCTCGGCGTTGATCCGGAACTCGATGCTGTGCCCGCGCGGGGCCGGGTCCTCGGTCACCTCCAGGGGCAGGCCGTCGGCGATCCGGAACTGCTGCCGCACCAGGTCGATCCCGCTGGTCTCCTCGCTGACCGGGTGCTCGACCTGCAGCCGGGTGTTGACCTCCAGGAAGGAGATCGAGCCGTCGGCGCCGACCAGGTACTCCACGGTGCCCGCCCCGACGTACCCGGCGGCCAGGCAGATCGCCTTCGCCGACGAGTGGATCCGGTCCCGCTGGGAGTCGGTGAGGAACGGCGCGGGCGCCTCCTCGACCAGCTTCTGGTTGCGCCGCTGCAGCGAGCAGTCGCGGGTGCCGACCACGACGACGGTGCCGTGCGTGTCGGCCAGCACCTGGGCCTCGACGTGCCGCGGCTTGTCCAGGAACCGCTCGACGAAGCACTCGCCGCGGCCGAACGCCGAGACGGCCTCGCGGACGGCGGAGTCGAACAGCTCGGGGATCTCCTCGATCGTGCGGGCCACCTTGAGCCCGCGCCCACCGCCGCCGAAGGCGGCCTTGATGGCCACCGGCAGGCCGTGCTCCTCGGCGAAGGCCACGACCTCCTCGGCGTCGGCGACCGGGTCCTTGGTGCCCGGCACCAGCGGCGCGCCGGCCTGCATCGCGATGTGCCGCGCCGCGACCTTGTCGCCGAGGTCGACGATCGCCTGCGGCGGCGGGCCGATCCAGGTCAGGCCGGCGTCGATCACGGCGGCGGCGAAGTCGGCGTTCTCGGAGAGGAACCCGTACCCGGGGTGCACGGCGTCGGCGCCGGACTGCCGGGCGGCCGCCAGGATCTTGTCGACCACCAGGTAGGAGTCGCCGGGGGTCGTACCGCCCAGCGCGAAGGCCTCGTCGGCGGCGCGCACGTGCAGGGCGTCCCGGTCCGGCTCGGCGTACACCGCGACGCTGGTGAGTCCGGCGTCCCGGCACGCGCGGGCCACCCGGACCGCGATCTCGCCACGGTTGGCGATGAGGACCTTCTGCACCGGTGCTCTCCTTCTCAGTCGGCCGGACGGAGAGTAGCCAGGAGCGGGGAGGAGGGCGCGACAGGGGCGCCTGCTGTGAAGAGAATTCACCGCAGCCTGCCTACGCGGCCTGGTCGAGGGTGACGCGGTAGCCGAGGTTGTGCAGTTGGGCGATGAGTCGGTCACGTTGGCGGTCGGTGTTGCGACGGGTGAAGTAGTCCCCGCCGAGGTCGGCGTAGTCGCAGTCGTCGGTGAGTAGGTGCCAGCAGATGACGAGGATGGAGTGGGCGACTGCGACAGCGGCCTTCTTCTTGCCGATGCGGCGGGCCAGCCGCCAGAACTGTGCCGACAGGTAGGTGTCGCGGGTGTGCGCGGCGGCCCAGGCGCACTGGGTGAGGATGTCGATCAGCCACACGTCGCCGTGGGTGGTCTTGCCCGAGCCGCGTTTTCCGCCGGTGATGTTGTTGCCGGAGCAGACGCCGGCCCAGGAGGCCAGGTGGGCGGCAGTGGGGAACCGGGTCAGGTCGACGCCGATCTCGGCCAGGATGCATTCGGCGGCCCGCTTGCCGACTCCGGTGATGGTGTCCAGTCGGTCACGGGCCTGCTCGAAAGGGACACCGGCCTCGCTGACCGAGGCCGCGAAGACGGCGTCGATGCGTTCGTCCAGCCGGGTGATCGCGCCTTCCAGGTGGGCGATGTGGTCCAGGCACAACCCGATCAGCATCGCGTGGTGCTCGCCGAACTTGCCGCGCAGCGCCTGACGCAGCTGCGGGATCTTGTTGCGCAGCTTTCCCCTGGCCAACTCGGCGAGCACCTGCGGATCACGTTCGCCGGCGACCAGCGCGGTCAGCATCGCCCGCCCGGAGACCCCGAGCACCTCCGAGGCCACCGAGTCCAGCTTGATCCCGGCGTCCTCCAGGGTCTTCTCGATCCGCTGGCCTTCGGAGCTGTGGGCCTGGATGAGCCGCTTGCGGTAGCGGGTCAGGTCCCGCAGTTGCCGGATCGCCGGCGGCGGCACGAAGCTGCCCCGCAGCAGGCCGTGCTCGAGTAGCTCGGCCAGCCATTCGGCGTCGAGTACGTCGCTTCTGCGGCCCAGGCCACCACCTCGTGCTTGCCGATGTCGATCCCGGCGCAGCGCTCGATGAACACGTCCATCAGCAGCCTCCTCGTCCTCGTTTCCGGTGGGACGGGACCGGCGGGGCCAACCGATCAACGACGCTGTGAAGCGTGCACTAGGACAACAGTTCGAGGTGCCGGGAAGGCCCCTGGCGTCAGTCTCAGAAACGGGTTCACGCGCACCAAGCGGGAACGAGCACAGCCGGCCCCGGCCAGGATCCTCATCCTTCGAGGTGGCCTGCGGTAGGGCCATGGGGTCTCAGATGGAGACAGCTGACCGGGTCGGTCAGCCGCCGCAGTCGATCTCCAGCTCCGCCGAGCCCACCCGTACGCCGTTCTGGGCGAGGTCCGCGGCCAGGGACAGGTGGGTGCCCGAGACCTCGTAGCGGCCGGTGCTGAGCTCCGAGGAGGCGGTGACCCCGGAGTCGTCCAGATCGAGCCGGGCGCCGTCGGGACTGATGACGAACGTGATCCGGGCGGTGTCGGCGGAGCCCTCGATCCGCGTGGAGTCGCCGTCGCGGGAGCACCGGCCGGTGAAGGGCTCCCGCAGCTCTCCGAGGCCCGCGTAGGAGAGGACCGCCGACCCGGTCGCCGTGCCCGTCGGCAGCGCCGCCAGGGCTTCGGACTCCGCGGGTCCGGCGAGCTCCGGCGCGGCCGGGGCGGCCGGGGCGGCGGGTGTCGACGGCGCCCCGTCGCCGGCGTCGTCGTCCGAGCCCGTGCAGCCGGCAGCTGCCAGGAGCACGAAGGTCGCTGCGATGAGCGTCCGCAGCGACCTCACGGCTGCTGGTCCTCGGCCGGGGTGGTCGTGGGCGCAGCGGTGGTCGTGGGTGGTGTGGGGGTGCCCGTGGGCGGGGCGGTCGCGGGCGGGGTGGTGATCCTGGGTGGACCGCCCGTGGGCACTGTGATGCTGCCGCCCTGGAAGTCCATCCGCAGGCCCTGGTCGTCCTCGAGGACGTCGCTGACCGGGTAGCCGAGCGGGCCGCGCTCCCAGCCCTGGCTGCCGTAGGCCGTCAGGATGTCCCCCCAGACGGCGTGCGCGCCGGTGGTGGGGGACCAGTAGATGAAGCCGCCCTGGAAGCGGTTGAGGGCTCCGCCGCGGATCAGGGGGATCTCGCTACTGGTGGGGTAGCCGAGCCGGCCTGCCTCCCAGGTGTGGGCGCCGTAGGTGGCCAGGATCGGTCCGTGCACGGCGTGGGCGCCGGTGGTGGGGGACGAGTAGATGGACCCGCCCTGGAAGCGGTTGAGGGCTCCGCCGCGGATCAGGGGGATCTCGCTGCTGGTGGGGTAGCCGAGCCGACCCCCCTCCCACATGTGGACGCCGTAGGTGGCCAGGATCGGTCCGTGCACGGCGTGGGCGCCGGTGGTGGGGGACCAGTAGACGAACCCGCCCTGGAAGCGGTTGAGGGCTCCGCCGCGGATCAGGGGGATCTCGCTGCCGGTGGGGTAGCCGAGCCGACCCCCCTCCCACATGTGGACGCCGTAGGTGGCCAGGATCGGTCCGTGCACGGCGTGGGCGCCGGTGGTGGGGGACGAGTAGATGGACCCGCCCTGGAAGCGGTTGAGGGCCCCGCCGCGGATCAGGGGGATCTCGCTGCTGGTGGGGTAGCCGAGCCGACCCCCCTCCCACATGTGGACGCCGTAGGTGTCGAGGATCGGTCCGTGCACGGCGTGCGCGCCGGTCGCGGGGGACCAGTAGACGAACCCGCCCTGGAAGCGGCTGAGGGCCCCGCCGGCCAGTCGGATCTGGTCGCCGGCCGGATAGCCGAGCCGGCCGAACGCACCGGCCATGCGTGACCAGTGCTCACCGATGGGCCCCTGCACGCGGGGGATCAGCCCCTCCGGGAACATCGTGCGGATCGCGCCGCTGACCGACTCCTCGATGTGCGCGTCCCCCCGGCCGGAGGGCTCACGGGTCAGGGCGACCACGATGTATCGGTTGTCCCCGCCGACGTAGCCACTCGTGTGGCGGTAGATGTTGCCGTTGACGCAGCACATCCACCCTTGCTTCTGGGGGATGAACACCTCTCGGGGCAGGCCGTCGTGGAGCCCGAAGAACTGTCGTCCGCCGTCGCCCCACATGCTGGACTGGCGCATCTGCTCGACGATCCAGTCGCGCGAGCCGGCAGACAGGCCCCCGACGCCGTCCATGAGGCCGCGGTAGAAGACGACCATGTCGTGCGCGGTGATGAGCGTGTTGCCCCAGTAGCGGGTGTTGGAGGTCAGTCCGGTCTCGTGCAGCCCGTAGCGCTGGATGACGTCGAGGACGATGCTGTTGGCGCCGTAGGCGCTCCAGAACCGGTTGGCCGGGGCGTTCGCGGAGTCGCGCAGCATCCGGGACATGTCGCTCATGTCGGTCGCCGAGAGGCGGATCTGCCCGAGGTCGCGTCGGCGGAGCAGGTTCTCGGCGATGAAGACCTTCATCACCGAGGCCGACTCGATACGGGTGTGCGCGGCCCCGCCGTTGTCCCGGTACTCGCCGGTGTGCCGGTCCAGCCACGCGAGCGCGATCGTCGTGCCGCGGTTCGTGGCGTACGTGCTGCCGGCCGCCACCCGGTCCTGCCAGGAGTCGGCCTGTGCCGTTTCGGCGGTCGGCAGCAGCAGGGCGAAGCCCAGCGTTGCGGCGACGAGGCAGCGCATCCAGCGTTTGGTCATCTCACACCCCCGTGTCGAGGGGGTCACCATTTCACGGAGAACGGCCGGTATCGGTGGATGTGTGACGCTAGAGGTGTCAGCGACGCCAGAGGTCGGTGATGGTCAGACCGCGCTTGCCCAGCTGGGTGCGGAGCATGGTCAGCGAGAGGCCGACGACGGCAGCCGGATCGCCCTCGACGCGGCGGACGAACGGCGCGCCGAGGCCGTCGAGGGTGAACGCTCCCGCCACGGCCAGCGGCTCGCCGGTGGCGAGGTAGGCCTCCACCTCCGCGGGCGTCGGGTCGGCGAAGTAGACGACCGTGGAGGCGACGGCGATGTCCCGGCTGACCACCGCGCCGTCCTGCACGTCGAAGAGCGCCTGCCCGGTGTGCAGCACGCCGGAACGACCGGCCATGCGCCGCCAGCGGTCGCGGGCCTCGGCGGCGTCGGCCGGCTTGCCCTGCGGCTTGCCGCCGAACTCCAGCAGCGAGTCGGCGCCGATCACCAGGGCGTCGGTCTCCCGCTTGGCGACGTCGGCCGCCTTGACCGAGGCCAGGAGCGCCACCTGCTCGGCGACCAGGGGGGCGGAGTAGGCGGACTCGTCCACACCGCTGACGACCACCTCGGGCGCGAGCCCGGCCTGGCGGAGCAGCGTGAGGCGGGCGGGGGAGGCCGAGGCGAGGACGAGCCTGCGGTCGACGGTCATGCCGGGCTCCCCGCCGCGCGCCAGCCGCCCGGGCCGGCCTGCGCCGCAGCCCGGTGGCTGCGCCCGTAGGACGCCCAGGCGCCGACCGGCGTCGGGCGCTTGCGGGCCCGACGCTGCGACATGGCGGCGATGACGACGGTCAGCGCGGCCAGCTCCTCGGCGGTGGGCTCGCCCTTCACGACCCGCAGCAGAGGCCGGATTTGCTCGGTCACAGCGGGATGTTCCCGTGCTTCTTGGGCGGCAGGGTCTGCCGCTTGTTGGCCAGCAGCCGCAGCGCCCGGACGATGTGCACCCGGGTGTGCGACGGCGGGATGACCGCGTCGACGTAGCCGCGGTCGGCGGCGACGTAGGGGTTGGCGAGGGTGTCCTCGTACTCGGTGATCAGCTCCGCGCGCAGCGACTCCTGGTCCTCGGCCGCGGCCAGCTCCTTGCGGTAGAGGATGCCCACCGCGCCTTGGGCGCCGATCACCGCGATCTGCGCCGTGGGCCAGGCCAGGTTGACGTCGGCCCCCAGGTGCTTGGAGCCCATCACGTCGTAGGCGCCGCCGTAGGCCTTCCGGGTGATCACGGTGATCAGTGGGACCGTCGCCTCGGCGTAGGCGTAGAGCAGCTTGGCGCCGCGTCGGATGATCCCGTTCCACTCCTGCGAGGTGCCGGGCAGGAAGCCCGGGACGTCGACGAAGGTGAGCACCGGGATGTTGAAGGCGTCGCAGGTGCGCACGAAGCGCGCGGCCTTCTCGCTGGCGTCGATGTCCAGCGTGCCGGCGAGCTGGGTCGGCTGGTTGGCGATCACACCCACCGGCCGGCCCTCGACCCGGCCGAAGCCGACCAGGATGTTGGGCGCGAACAGCGCCTGCACCTCCAGGAACTCGTCGTCGTCGAGGACGTGCTCGACAACGGTGTGCATGTCGTAGGGAGTGTTGGGCGAGTCGGGGATGAAGGTGTCGAGCTCGCGGTCCTCGTCCGTCAGCGCCTCGGGCAGGGCGATGTCGACCGGTGCGACGTCGAGCGCCGGAAGGGGGTCGAGGTTGTTGCTCGGCAGGTGGGACAGCAGCGCCTTGACGTAGTCGAGAGCGTCCGCCTCGTCCTCGGCGAGGTAGTGCGCGACCCCGGACTTCGTGTTGTGGGTGCGGGCGCCACCGAGGTCCTCCAGGGTGACGTCCTCGCCGGTCACCGTCTTCACCACGTCGGGGCCGGTGATGAACATCTGGCTGGTCTGGTCGACCATCACGATGAAGTCGGTCAGCGCGGGGGAGTACACGTGCCCGCCGGCCGCGGCGCCGAGCACCAGGGAGATCTGCGGGATCACCCCGGAGGCGTGCACGTTGCGCCGGAAGATCTCCGCGTACAGGCCGAGGGAGACCACGCCCTCCTGGATCCGCGCGCCGCCGCCCTCGTTGATGCCGATGATCGGGCAGCCGGTGCGGACGGCGAGGTCGAGCACCTTGACGATCTTCTCGCCGTAGACCTCGCCGAGGCTGCCGCCGAACACCGTGACGTCCTGGGAGAACACGCAGACCGGGCGGCCGTCGACCGTGCCGTACCCGGTGACCACGCCGTCCCCGAAGGGCCGCTTGGCGGCCATCCCGAAGTTGGTGGAGCGGTGCCGGGCGAACTCGTCGAGCTCGGTGAACGAGCCCGGGTCCAGCAGGGCCTCGATCCGCTCGCGGGCGGTCATCTTCCCGGCCGCGTGCTGCTTCTCCACGGCGCGGGCCGAGCCCGCGTGGGTGGCCTCCTGCACCCGCCGCTCGAAGTCGGCCAGCTTTCCGGCGGTGGTGTGGATGTCGATGTCGTCGGGGACGTGCTCCCCGGCGCTCTCGAGCTCGGCGGCGCTCACGGGTCCGTAGCGTAGTGACGTGACCGTCACCGACCCCGCACGCCCCGACCGGCCGCCGCTGGACGGCGCCGCCCTCACCGCGGCGCTCGCCGGCAGCCACCTGTGGCGGTCGGTCGAGGTGGTCGAGGCGATCGGCTCGACCAACGCCACGCTCGTCGCGGCGGCCGCCGGCGAGGCCCCCGAGGGCACGGTGCTGGTCGCCGAGCACCAGGAGGCCGGCCGCGGGCGGCTGGACCGGGTGTGGACGTCGCCGCCGCGCGCCGGGCTCACCGTCTCGCTGCTGCTCCGCCCGGACGTCCCGGCCGCCCGGCGGGCGTGGCTGTCGCTGCTCACCGGGGTGGCACTGGCGGAGGCGGTCGCGGAGGCCGCCGGCGTGCGGGCGTCGCTGAAGTGGCCCAACGACCTGCTGGCCCCGGACGGCGCCAAGCTCGCCGGCATCCTGTCCGAGGCCGCCGGGCGTGCCGTGGTGGTCGGCGTCGGCCTGAACGTGTCGACGACGGCCGACGAGCTCCCCGACACCGGGACGTCACTGGCCCGGGTCGCCGGCGCCGACGTGGACCGCCCCGGCGTGCTGCTGGCCTTCCTGCGCGCGTTCGAACGCCGCTACCTGCGCTGGGTGCAGGTTCTCGGCGACCCGGTGTCCTCCGGGCTGGCCGGCGACTACCTCGCCTGGTGCTCGACGGTCGGATCGACGGTCACGGTGACCATGCCCGACGGGTCGACGCTCGACGGTGTCGCCGCGGCGGTCGACTGGGACGGCCGGCTGGTGGTCCATGGCCCGGCCGGACCGGTGGAGCTGGCCTCCGGCGACGTCACGCACGTGCGGGCGATGACACGGTGACCCGCCGGGTCACACCGCGGTCAGGCCGGTGGTCCGGCGGCGGTGAGCCGCTTCGTCGCTCGCTCGCGGGAGCCTCCGGCCCCCACTCCTCACGACCCACGGGTCGGTCGGGAGTGCGGCGTCACACACGTGCAGAGCGCGGTCCGGGGTACGTGACGAGGGATCCGCTGTGGGTCATCCTGTGCGGATGCCCTACCCGGACAAGGTGCTCGGTGACGACGAGGAGGTCGTCCGCCACCTGCACCCGCACTGGCTGACGGTCTTCCGGCCGGTCGTCGTGTTCCTGCTGCTGGTCGGTGCCGCATCCTTCGGGGCCGCGCTCGTGCCGGCGGGGGCGCAGCAGGGTCTGTGGCGGCTGGTGGTGGTCGGCGTCGCCCTGGTGCTGGGGTTCGTCCTGGTGGCCGTGCCGCTGCTGCGCTGGCGCGCCACCCACTACGTGATCACCACCCACCGCCTGCTGCACCGGGTCGGCGTCCTGTCCCGGTCCGGCCGCGACATCGGGTTGTCCCGAATCACCGACGTCTCCTACCGGCAGAGCCTGTGGGACCGGATCGTCCACTCCGGCACCGTCACGATCGAGACCGCCGGCGAGGGCGGTCCCACCGTCTTCTCCGCCATCCCGGACAGCGAGAGCATCCAGCAGCTGCTCAACCAGCTGGTCGAGGAGGATGCCGACCGGCGGGCCCGGGAGAACGCCTGGTACCTCGCCGACTCCGACCGATCGCGGGATGATGACCGGGCCGACGCCGACGACCGGGCCGACGCCGGTGACTGGAGCGATGCCGACGACCGGCGGACCCGACCCCAGCCCTGACCCCAGCCCTGACCCGACCCGCCCGGCCGCTGCCACCACCGCGCCGTGTGACCGGTCCGTTCCGGCGTGGTGGGCCGGTTCTGTCGGTGGGCCCACCTAACGTCCGCGGCATGCGCCTCCTGCACACGTCGGACTGGCATCTCGGCCGGTCCCTGCACGGCACCGACCTGCTCGTGGAGCAGGAGGCGGTGCTGAGCGGCCTCGCCGAGGTGGTCGCCGCCGAGGGCGTCGACGCCGTCCTGGTCGCCGGTGACGTGTACGACCGCGCCGTCCCCTCGGCCGATGCCACCGCCGTCCTGGACCGGGTGCTCACCCGGCTGCGGGCGGCCGGTGCGGCGGTCGTGCTCACCCCCGGCAACCACGACTCGGCCCGCCGGCTGGGCTTCGCCTCCGGGCTGCTGGCGGTCAGCGGGGTGCACGTGCGCGCCGCGACGCCGCTGCTCGACGAGCCGGTGCTGCTGGCCGACGAGCACGGCGACGTCGCCGTCTACGGGCTGCCCTACCTCGAGCCCGACATCGCCCGGCACGAGCTCGGGCTGGTCGAGGGGCGCAGCCACGAGGCGGTGCTCGGCGCGGCGATGGACCGGGTGCGCGCCGACCTGTTCCTCCGGCCGGGCACCCGCTCGGTCGTCCTGGCGCATGCGTTCGTCGGCGGTGGGCTGCCCAGCGACAGCGAGCGCGACATCTGCGTCGGCGGTGTCGACCTGGTGCCCGCCGCGGTCTTCGACGGTGTTGACTACGTGGCTCTGGGGCATCTGCACCGGCCGCAGACGCTCAGCCCACGGGTGCGCTACAGCGGTTCCCCGCTCGCCTACTCCTTCGGCGAGGCGGGCCACCACAAGCAGGCGTGGCTGGTCGACCTCGACGCCGGCGGGCTGGCCGAGGTCCGCGCCGTGCCTCTGCCGGCCCCGCGGCGGCTGGCCGTGCTCACCGGCGAGCTCGACACGCTGCTCAGCGACCCGGCGCACGCCGGCATGGCGGCCCACTTCGTGTCCGTGCGGCTGACCGACCCGGTCCGGCCGGTCGACCCGATGCGCAAGCTGCAGGCCCGCTTTCCGCACTGCGTCCACCTGGAATGGGCCGGCAGCGGTGCGGTCGCCGACGGGCGCAGCTACGCCGAGCGGCTGGCCGGCCGCACCGACGTGCAGGTCGCCGGGGAGTTCGTGCAGCACGTCCGTGGCCGGGAGCCGAGCGAGGCCGAGCGGGAGCTGCTGGGCCGCGCCCTGCTCACCGCCGGCCGCGAGGAGGCCGCCCGATGAGGGTGCACCGGCTCGAGGTCACCGCGTTCGGCCCGTTCGTCGACACCGTCACCGTCGACTTCGACGAGGTCGGGCGGGACGGGCTCTTCCTGCTGTGGGGGCCCACCGGGGCGGGTAAGACCACGCTGCTCGATGCGGTCGTGTTCGCCCTCTACGGCACCGTCCCCGGCGCTCGCGGCGAGGAGCGCCGGCTGCGCAGCGACCACGCCGGTCCCAGCGTGCGCACCGAGGTGCGGTGCGAGCTGACGCTGGGCGGGGAGCGGCTGCTGGTCGTCCGCCGCCCCGAGCAGCAGCGGCCCAAGCTGCGGGGTGCCGGCTGGACCACCGAGCAGGCCAGGCTCACCGTCCAGCGGCTGACCGCTGACGGCTGGGAGCCGGTCAGCACGCGGATCGACGAGGGCTCCGAGCACCTGCGCACCCGGCTCGGTCTGTCGGCCGAGCAGTTCTGCCAGGTCGTGCTGCTGCCGCAGGGCGACTTCGCCCGCTTCCTGCGTGCCGAGCCGGAAGAACGGGGGCGCCTGCTCCGCACCCTGTTCGACGTCGGCCGGTTCGCCCGCGCCGAGGACTGGCTCGCCACGGAACGCCAGTCCGCGCGCCAGGAGCTCGAGGACGTGCGGGTCCGGATGAGCACGCTGATCGCCCGCGTCGCCCAGGTCGCCGACGTGGAGGTGCCGGAGCACCTGGCGCCGGAGCTGGTCGGCGCCGCCGCCGGGGCCCGGGTCGCGCCCTGGGTGGCCGCTGTCCGCGCCGCGGCCGAGGCGCGCCGCGCGTCGGCCCGGGCCGAGGCCGAGAAGGCGGCGGAGCTGGTCGCGGAGGAGGACCGCGCGCTGGCTGCCGCCCGCACCCTCGAGGAACGGCACGTCCGCCGCGAGCGGGCCCGCCGCGAGTTCGAGCGGCTGACCGCCGCCGAGTCCGGGCTCGTCGGCCTCCGCGCGCTGCTGGACGCCGGCCGGCGGGCCGAGCCGCTGCGCGATGCACTGGAGGCCGCCGGGCGCACCGCGCTCGCCGCCGAGGAGGCCGCCGACGCCCTGCAGCGGACCGAGCGGGCCTGGGCCGCCGTCGCCGCCGGGCGGGACGCCGACACGCTGGTGTCCCGCGGGCTCCGCGACGAGGCCGCCGCAGCGCGGGCGCTGCTCCCCGAGGTCGACCGCGCCGAGGAGCTGGATCGCGCCGGCGCCCGGCTGGCCCGCACCGTCACCGACCTCGAGCAGCGGGTGCGGCAGGGCAGCGAGGAACTGGCCGGCTGGCCCGGTCGGATCAGTACCCAGGAGGCCGCGGTCGCGGCCGCCCAGGAGGCTGCCGCCCGGCTGCCCGGGCTGACCGCCGGCGCGCGGGCCCTGGCCGCCGCCGTGGCCGCCGCCGAGGCCGCCGCGGCGCTCACCGACCAGGTCGCCGCCGGGCGGCAGGCCGAGCAGGACGCCCGGGAGGCCTGGCTGGACGCCCGCGACCGGCTGGCCGCCCTGCGTACCGCCCGGCTGGACGGCATGGCCGCCGAGCTCGCCGCCCAGCTCCGCGACGGCGCCGACTGCCCGGTCTGCGGAGCCACCGAGCACCCGGGGCCGGCCACCGCGCACGGGTCCGCCGTGACCGCCGAGGACGAGGAGCGCGCCCGTCAGGACGTCGAGCGCGCCGAGCAGCGGGTCACCGCGGCCCGCGTCGTCCGGGAGGCCGCGCAGGGCGAGCTGACCGCGCACCAGGCCCGCGCCGGTGCAGTGCCGCTGCCGGCGCTCCGCGAGCAGCTGGTCGACGCCCGGGCGGCGGAGTCGGCCGCGGCCGGGCTCGCCACCGGTCTGGCGCAGGCCCGCGCGGAGCTGGCCGAGCTGGCCGCCCGGCGCGATGCCACCCAGCGGACGGTCGCCGACGACCGGGCGCTGCTGGAGCGCACCCGGGCCGAGGCGGCCGCAACCGTCGCCGCCTGCACCGAGGTGCGCGGCCGGCTCGTCGCCGCCTGCGCCGACGATGCCGACCTCCCAGGACGCATCGACCGCCTGGTCGCCGAGGCCGAGCGGTGCGAGGCGCTGGTGGCGGCGGCCGATGCCGAGCTGCGGGTCCGCACCGCGGCCGACAGCGCCCGTCGGACGGCCGAGGAGCGGGCCGCCGAGGGCGGCTTCGCCGACGTGCCGGCCGCGGCCGACGCACTGCTCGACCGCAGCCGCCTCGGTGCCCTCGCCCGGCAGGTCGAGGAGCACGACCACCAGCTGGTCGCGGTGAGCGCCACCCTCGCCGAGCCCGACCTCGCCGACCTGGGCCCGCGGCCCGACCTCGACGCCGCGCAGGTGGCCTGCCGGCACGCCACCACGGCGCGCGAGGCGGCCGTGACGGCGGCCGAGCACGCCGCCGGATGTGCCGCGGCGCTGGACGCGCTGGCCGGCGAGGTCACCGCCGTCGACGTCGAGCTCGACGAGCGGCGGGCCTGGTCGGACCAGGTCACCGCCCTCGCGGACCTGGTCAACGGCCGCGGCTCGAACCAGCTGAAGATGCGGCTGCAGTCCTTCGTGCTCGCTGCCCGCCTGGAGGAGGTCGCCTCGGTGGCCAGCCGGCGGCTGCAGCACATGTCCGGCGGCCGGTACACCTTCGTGCACAGTGACGCACAGGGCCGGCACGGTGCCCGCGGCGGGCTCGGGCTCGACGTCCTCGACGAGTACACCGGCGTCCGTCGGCCGACCAAGACCCTCTCCGGCGGGGAGAGCTTCATGGCCTCTCTCGCCCTCGCCCTGGGTCTGGCCGACGTGGTCACCGCGGAGAGCGGCGGGGTGCAGCTGGACACCCTCTTCGTCGACGAGGGCTTCGGCACCCTCGACCCGCTGGCCCTCGACGCGGTGATGACGGTGCTCGACGAGCTGCGGCGGGGTGGCCGCACGGTCGGCCTGATCAGCCACGTCGAGGAGCTGCGCACGCGCATCGGCAGCCGGGTCGAGGTCATCGCCGGGCGGCACGGCTCGCGCCTCGCGGCCTGACGGCCCCGACCGGTGCGAGCCCTGCCGCCGTCACACCGGCAGGGGCTTCTCCCAGCGGTCCACCGAGCCGGTCGCCGGGTCGCCGAGCCCGGTGGCGCGGTAGCCGGCGGCGGCGAAGAGGGCCCGGGAGGCGTGGTTGTCCGGTCGTACCTGGGCGACCACCGTCGGCCGGCCCGCCACCCGGCAGGCCAGGAACTCCTCCCCGCACGCCAGGACGGTCCGTGCCCGTCCCCGGCCACGCTGCTCCGGCGCGATCGTGATCGACACCTCCCAGGTCTCCGTGGCGCGTCGGTCGAAGCGCACCGTGCCCACGCGGGCGTCGCCGCGGCCGACCATCAGCAGCGATCGATCCGGATCGGCGAGCACACCGGTCAGCCACGCCTCGTGCCCGGCCCGTGGAACGGCCTCGGTGGTCAGCGAGCGTGCCCTGGTCTCCGGGTCGTTCCGCCAGCGGAACAGCAGGTCGCCGTCCGACGCCCGGGCCGGGCCCACCCACCAGCCTCGTGCCCCGGGTGCGCTGCGCCCGTCGAGCACCGACGTCCACGCCGCCACCAGCCGGTCGGCGCCGGCGCCGTCGACCTGCGCGCCGGCTGCCTCGGAGAGGGCGGCCAGCCGGACACGGTCGTGGACCAGCCCGCGCAGCGACTGCACCAGCCGGTCCCGGTCCCGGTCGAGGTCCGCGGCAGAGCCGAGCCCCAGGGCGGCACCGGCCGACACCAGCCGGGAGTAGGTTTCCTCCTGGTTGTCCACCGCGCGCACCACGGCCATCGGGACCCCGAGCACCGCCAGCTCGCTCGTCGTCGTGCCGCTCGCCGTGATCACCAGGCGGGAGCCGGCGGCCAGCTCGACCAGGTCCGCCCCCGGCGGACGGCGCACCACGCCGCCGGGAGTGCGGGACGTTCCGGTGGCCGCGGGATCGAGCACCAGGATCTCGACCGACGGGTCCGCGACCGCCTCGACCGCGATGGCCGCCAGGCGGGGGACGATCCCGGCCGCATCCGTCCCACCGGCCACCACCAGCACCCGGGAGGAGGCAGCGCGGTCCGCCCGTCGCCGCGCGGCGGCGTGCCGCACCTGCTCGCGGAGCAGCGCCTGTCGCGGCCCGGTGAGGCGCACCCGGGCCGCGGGGACGACGGCGGCGGTGACCTCGGCGAGGGAGGAGGCGTCCACCACGACGTGGGCGTCCCGCCGCCCGTGCCGGCCGTCCTGGACGGAGCTGACCAGCAGGTCGCCGGCGGCCGGGTCGCCGGGCGGTGGACCGGCGACCGCGTAGTGGTCGAGGTGGACGACCCGCGCGCCCAGGCCCGCCGCCAGCTCGTCCAGCGGTCCGGTGCCGGCCGGGTGCACGGACAGCCCGGCCGCCGCGACCAGCTGCACGGCCAGCGGAGCGCTCACCTCGCCGACGAGCAGCACCCGCCACCCGGCGGCGGCCGCCGCCTCGGCGACGGCGAGGCACCGGACGAGGTGGCCGACCCCCGTGGCGGGGACCGCGTCGCAGCGCAGCAAGGCCAGCGGTGCCACGCTCAGCCCTCCTCGAGTTCCTTCTGCTGGACGGCCGCGTTGAGCGCGACCAGGTCCGGGCTGGACCGGAGCACGCCGACGAGCTCCCGCCAGTCGGGCGGGGCGTCCCCGAGGCGGGCGACGAGAGCGTCGAGCAGGGCCGCGTCCTCGGCGGTGTCCAGGGTGACCCGCAGATCGGCCGCGGCCGGCCGGACCACCAGCCCGCCCAGCCGGAAGAGGTCCGGCCGGCTCCAGACGTAGGACGTCACGTGCGCCCGGTGGTGACCCCCGGCCCCGGCTCCCGCCCGCCGGAGGGCAGGGGCGCTGACCAGTTCGACGTCGAGCCCGCGGGGCAGGGTCCGCTCCAGGGTGGTCGCCACGTAGTCGTAGGCGTCCGGGGCGGACCGCCACAGGGCGACGACGCCACGGAGCAGGGCCGGGTCCAGGAGCGGGCAGTCGGCGGTCAGCCGCACCACCGCGTCGGCCGGGTGCGCGGCCAGCGCGTCCAGGTAGCGCGCCAGGACGTCGTCGGCGGAGCCGCGCACGACGGCGACGCCGGACTCGCGCGCCCACTGCTCCACCGGGTCGTCCTCCGGCAGCACCGTCGTCGCGACCACGACCTCGTCGGCGCACCCGCTGGCCTCGACGGCCCGGAGGACCCACGACAGGACCGGGCGGCCGCCCAGCGGACGCAGGACCTTCCCGGGCAGCCGGGTGGAGCCCATCCGGGCCTGGACGACCGCTGCAACCCGCACGCCGCCATCCTGCCCGAGGAGAACGGCGCCGGTCGCGCTGTGACACGATCCGCTGGCGACGAGCAACCGATGGCGAGGGGTGGCACGTGAACGAGCCGGCTGGTCAGTCGTCCCTCCAGGGGGCCTCCGTCCTCGTCACCGGAGCCACGGGCTCCTTCGGCAACGCCTTCGTGCAGCGCGCCCTGGACCTGGGTGCGCGACGGGTGGTGGTGTTCAGCCGGGACGAGCTGAAGCAGTCGGACATGCGGTCCCGGTTCGGCGACGACGCCCGGCTGCGCTGGTTCATCGGCGACATCCGGGACCGGGAGCGCCTGCGCCGGGCGATGCACGGCGTCGACGTCGTCGTCCACGCCGCCGCCCTCAAGCAGGTGGACACGGCCGAGTACAACCCCGTGGAGTACATCCGCACCAACGTCAACGGGTCGGAGAACGTGGTCGAGGCGGCCATCGACACCGGGGTGGAGAAGGTGGTCGCGCTCTCCACGGACAAGGCGTCGAGCCCGATCAACCTGTACGGCGCGACCAAGCTCTGCGCCGACCGGCTGTTCGTGTCGGCCAACCACTACGCGGCCCACCAGCGGACCCGGTTCAGCGTGGTCCGGTACGGCAACGTGCTGGGCAGCCGGGGGAGCGTCATCCCGTTCTTCCGCCGGCTGGCCGCCGAGGGGAAGCCGCTGCCGATCACCGACCGGCGGATGACCCGGTTCTGGATCTCCCTCCCGCAGGCCGTCGACTTCGTGGTCGAGTCCCTCGACGTGATGGTGGGCGGGGAGCTGTACGTGCCGCGCATCCCCAGCAGCAAGCTGATCGACCTCGCCGAGGCGATCGCGCCCGGTGCGGACACCGTGGACGTGGGCATCCGGCCGGGGGAGAAGCTGCACGAGGAGATGATCGCGGCCGACGACTCGCGCCGGACGCTGCGCACCGGCAACCGGTACGTGATCACCCCCTACCTGGCCGGCTGGGGTTACGAGCCGCCGGCCGGTGAGCCGGTGCCGGACGGGTCGGCGTACCGCTCGGACACCAACGACCTCCTGATCGGCGTCGAGGAGCTCCGCGAGCTCGTCGCCGCGCTGGACTGAGCGACGTGCTCCCGTACGCCCGGCAGTCGGTCGACGAGTCGGACGTCGCGGCGGTCGCCCGGGCGGTCACCGATCCCTACCTGACCACCGGCCCCGCCGTGACCCGGTTCGAGGCCGACCTCGCCGGGTGGACCGGCGGGAACCCGGCCGTCGCGGTGACCTCCGGGACGGCGGCCCTGCACACCGCCTACGCGGCGGCCGGTGTGGGGCCGGGACAGGACGTGGTCACCACGCCGTTCACCTTCGTCGCGACCGCGGCGACCGCGGCGCTCCTGGGTGCGCGGGTGGTCTTCGCGGACGTCGAGGAGGCGACCGGCTGCCTCGACCCGGCGGCCGCCGCCGCCGCGGTCACCCCGCGGACGACGGTGGTCACCGCGGTCGACTACGCGGGCGCGCCGGCGGACATGGACGCGCTGCGGCAGGTCGCCGACGGTGCCGGGGCGCTGCTCCTCGAGGACGCCGCCCACTCGATCGGCACCACGTGGCGCGGCCGGCCGGTGGGTGCCCTCGCCGACCTGACCACCCTGAGCTTCTTCGCCACGAAGAACCTGACCACCGCCGAGGGCGGTGCGGTCGTCAGCACCTCGCCCGACCTGCTGGCGCGGGCCGCCGGCTTCCGCAACCACGGCCTGGTCCGCGACCCGGCCCGGCAGCGCTGGCCGGACGAGGGGCCCTGGCACCAGGAGGTGCACTCCTTCGGGTTGAACTACCGGTTGCCCGACGTCCTGTGCGCCCTCGGGTCCAGCCAGCTCCGCCGGCTGCCGGCGTTCATCGCCCGGCGTGCGGAGTTGAGTGCGCGGTACGACGCCGCGCTCGCCGACGTGGCGGAGGTGACGCTGCCCAGCCGGCCGCACGACGCCGACGTCGCGTGGCACCTGTACCCGGCCCGCGTTCCCGAGGAAGCCCGCCGGGCGCTGTTCGAGCACCTGCGCGCGGCGGGGGTCGGCGTCCAGGTGAACTACGTGCCCGCCCACTGGCACCCGGTGTTCGCCGACCTCGGGTACCGCCGGGGGGAGTTCCCGGTGGCCGAGCGCTGGTACCGGCAGGAGCTGTCGCTGCCGCTGTTCGTCGGGCTCGGCGACGCC
Organism: Modestobacter lapidis; assembly: GCF_054780755.1. Lineage (NCBI taxonomy): Bacteria > Bacillati > Actinomycetota > Actinomycetes > Geodermatophilales > Geodermatophilaceae > Modestobacter > Modestobacter lapidis. The sequence goes on from NZ_BAAGVS010000013.1 coordinate 45,327, forward strand.
GACGTCGACCGGGTGTGCGACCTGGTCCGCGGCTTCTTCAGCGGCTGACCGGCGCGTCGAGCAGGTCCCAGGTCAGCGGGGTGCCGCCGGGGACGGACCGGGCGAACGGGCGGCCCACCACGTCCTCCCACGAGCCCGGGGGCAGGCCGCCGGCAGGTCGCAGCGACCGCACGGTGCCCGGCTGCACCGTCTCGCCGGCGGCGACGTCCCGGGCGACCCACAGCGAGCGGCGGAACCGGGCGGTCTCCTCCTCGCCCGGGCGGATCCCGAAGGCCGGTGGCGCGGCGACCGCGGCGCCGGCCGCGGTGCACTCGCGGACCAGGTCGGCCAGCTCCACCTGGTCGAGCGAGAAGGCCGAGTCGACCCCGCCACCGTCGCGGTCGAGCATGACGTGCTTCTCCACCGCGACGGCGCCGAGCGCCACGGCGGCGACCGGGACCCCGACCCCGGGGGTGTGGTCGGACAGCCCGACGGGCACGCCGAACGCCTCGCGGAGCACCGCGATGTTGGCCAGGTGGCTCTGGGCCGGTGCGGCGGGGTAGGCGGCGGTGCAGCTGAGCAGCACGAGCTGTCCCGAGCCCGCGGAGCGGGCGGCGGACAGGGCCGCATCGATGTCACCCAGGCTCGCCATCCCGGTGGAGATCACCAGGGGCTTGCCGGTGCCGGCCGCCAGCCGGATGAGCGGCAGGTCCAGCAGCTCCGCGGAGGCGATCTTGTAGACGGCGCAGCCGAGGCCCTCGAGCAGCTCGACCGCCGAGGCGTCGAACGGGCTGGAGAACGGCACCAGCCCGTGTTCCCGGGCCCGGGCGAAGAGCGCCTCGTGCCACTCGTAGGGCGTGCCGGCCTCCCGGTAGAGGTCGAACAGCCGCCGTCCGCCCCAGAGGCCGTGGTCGTCGGTGACCCGGAAGGCCGGCCGGTCGGAGTCCAGCGTCATCGACTCGGCGGTGTAGGTCTGGAACTTGACCGTCTGCGCACCGGTCGCGGCGATCGCATCGATCGTGGCCAGCGCGCGCTGCAGGCTGCCGTCGTGGTTGGCCGACAGCTCGGCGATGATCCACGGCGTGCCGGTCGCCGCTGCCGCGAGCAGTTCCGGTACCGGGTTCATGAGCCCTCCCGGCCCAGCGACCGGAGCTCCAGCCGGCGGAGCCGCTCCTCGTAGGAGGAGACCAGGGAGAGCCGGGCGCGCACCCGGGCGTGCTCCTCGCGGACCACCTCGACGAGGGTGCGGGCCTCGGGCAGGTCGGTGAGCTCTGCGGTGATGACCTCGGCGCGCTCGCGCTGCTGCTCCAGGCGCGCCTCGAAGGCAGCGGCCTGGGGGGCGAGCCGGGCCAGCTCGTTCGCCGACCAGGAGGACTCCCGCTCGACGGGCTCCATCCGGCGTTCGAGCTGCTCCACGCGCCGCGCCTGCTCGGCGATGCGCTCGTCGAGCTCCCGGTCCCGGCCGGCGAGGTCGTCCAGCCGGCGCTCCAGGCGGTGCAGGTGGTCGTGGATGCCGCCGATGTCTCCCTGCACGGCGTGCAGGGGCTCGGCCAGCCGTCGGCTGAACGCCTCCTCCACGCGGGCGCGCAGCTTCCCGGGCAACTTCATGCTGTTCCTCCTGTCGTGGTGCCGCGGCCGGCGGTGAGCCGGTGGACGGGCCCCTCGGTCACTCCCAGATCCTCGCCCGGCCGTCGGCCACCCATCCGCGCAGCAGGTCCGACTCCAGCGCGATGCGGTGTTCGGGGCCCACGATGCAGTCGTCGCCGGAGGCGTGCTGCCAGCGGGTCTGATCGGGTTCGGTCACGAAGGAGTACCCGGCCAGCTCCAGCCGGGCGTCGGGGAACGTGGTGCGCGCCCACCACGCGGCCATGGTGCCGGTGGTCGCCCACAGTCCCTCGCGGGTGGAGTCCAGCCCCAGCTCGGCCGACAGCGGCAGGGTCAGGTCGTCGTTGTCGACGTGCACGTGGCCGAGGTCCTCGGGCCACCAGGACGGCACCACGTCCGGTTCCCAGTGCAGCCGGCCCGGTTCCACCAGGAGGTGGAGCCGGTCGCGGTACCCGGTGAAGAACCACGGGGTGGCGCGCAGCGCCCGGTTGAAGAAGGCGACGTCCGCCCGGCGACCGTACGTGGGCTGGTCCCCGGGGTCGTCCAGGCGGAAGCCGTTGACCCGCACGACGAGGTCGCACGCGTCGATCGCCCCGGCCCGCGGGCCCGAGGGCTCCAGCGGCTTGTTGCCGACCACGGCGACGCTGCGGACGTTCCACGCCCGGGCGTAGGTGCGGGCGAGTTCCCCGATGTGGGTCCGGCGGGTGGCAGCTACCTGTGACACCGGGCGGACGCTACCGAGACCGATCATTCCGGCACGCTTCGCGACACGACGGGTGGTCGGCGAGTGGTCAGCGGAGCAGATGGTTCAGCTGTGACTCGCCGGCAGCGGCCGGTGGCCGGCCCGCCGGCGCGGAGAGGGCGGCGTCGACGTGCGCCGGCGCCGGGAACACCCACCGCCGGTAGGAGAAGTAGCGGATCGCCGTGCCCAGCCCGATGGACCCGACGTTGGCCAGCTGCAGCACCAGCGCGCTGTCCTGGCCCAGCGGGTGGTGGACCACGGCCACGACGGCCAGCCCGAGCAGCAGGGTGAGCCCGTTGACCACCAGGAACAGCGCGTACTCGCGCCGGACGCCGGTGCGGGCCCGGTGCGCGAACGACCAGTACCGGTGCCCGATGAAGGCGGCGGTGGTGGCGACGATGGTGGACAGGAGCTTCGCGGTGACCGCATCCAGCCCGACCTGGGCGTAGAGCAGCTGGAAGAGGCCGATGTCGAGGACGAAGCACGCCAGGCCGACCACACCGAAGGCGCTGAGCTCCTTCAGCAGGAGGCGCCCGGTGCTGCCGACGCGCCGGCCGGCGCCCGCCCACCTCGTCACGCCCCGACTCTACGGATCCCGACCGGGCCGGTGGGCAGAGCGCACCCGCGACGCCCCCGCGTGCGGTCGTGCCGGGAGCCGCTGCGGGCGAGGATGGCCGCATGCACCTCGCTCCCCGCCGGCCCGCCCGGGTGCGCGCAGCCCTCGCCACCGCCGTGTGCGGAGCGGTGCTCACCGCCGCCACCGCCTGCGGTGGCAGCCCCGCCGCCGAGGACCGGCAGCCCGCCGGGCCGGCCGCGGTCGCCGCCCCGAGCAGCGTCGCGGCGTCGCCCGCCCCGGTGGAGGCGCCGGCGGCCGCGGCCGTCACCAGCTTCGTGGCGGTCGGCGACTCGCTCACCGCCGGTCCGGTGCCGCTGCCGGAGCTGCGGTTCCCCGGTTCCGGGTCCTGGGTCGGGGCAGCGCAGGGGGCGGCGCTGGACCTCCGGGGTGGCTGGGCCGTCCCGGGCGCGACGACCGCGGACATGCTCGCCGGGGTGCAACGCCAGGACGCCGATGTGGTGGTGGTCCTCGCCGGCACCAACGACATCTCCCGCGGCATCCCGTGGGCAACCCGTGCGGCCAACATCCAGGCCATCGTGGCGACGGTGGGCGCCGGCGACGTCCTGCTCTCCGCCGTCCCGCCGCTGGACCCGCATCCCGCCGAGGCGCTGGATCACAACAGCCGGCTGGCGGCCCTGGCGCAGGAGCGCGGCTGGGCGTTCACCGATCCCTGGACCGGGGTCCGCACGCCGGCGGGCACCTTCGTTCCCGGGGCGAGCGCGGACGGCGTCCACCCCACGCCCGAGGTCGCCGACGCGGCGGGCCGGCGCATCCGCGAGGCCCTGCTGACCGGCGCCGGTGCATGAGCCCCGCGCGGTCCCGATAACCTCCCTTCCCGTGGCCGCCCCGCTCGAACCGCGCACCGGCCTGCCCGTCGTCGCCATGGTCGGCGGCGGCCAGCTGTCCCGGATGACCCACCAGGCCGCGATCGCCCTGGGGCAGTCGCTGCGCGTGCTGGCCACCGACCCGGCCGAGTCCGCCGCGCTGGTCACCGCCGACGTCCGGCTCGGTGACCACCGGAACCTGGCCGACCTGAAGCAGCTCGCCGCGGGCGCCACGGTGGTGACCTTCGACCACGAGCACGTGCCGACCGAGCACCTGCAGGCCCTGGTCGACGCCGGGCACCGGGTCGCCCCGGGCCCCGGTGCCCTGGTGCACGCCCAGGACAAGCTCGTCCTCCGCCGCGCGCTCGCCGCCGCCGGCGAACCGCAGCCGGCCTGGACGGAGGCGGCCTCGTCCGCCGACGTCGCCGCCTTCGCCGCCGAGCACGGCTGGCCGGTGGTGCTGAAGACACCGCGTGGCGGCTACGACGGCAAGGGCGTCTTCGTCGTGGACGACGAGGTGCAGGCCGCCGAGCTGATCGCCGCGCACGGCACCCTGCTGGCCGAGGAGCGGGTGGTGATGGTGCGCGAGCTCGCCGCGCAGGTCGCCCGCTCACCGTTCGGTCAGGTGGCCGTCTGGCCGGTGGTGGAGACCGTGCAGCGGGACGGCGTCTGCAACGAGGTGTTCGCTCCGGCCCCTGGGCTGGCCGAGGAGCTGGCCACCGCGGCCCAGGAGCTCGCCGTCCGGATCGCCGACCGGCTGGGCGTGGTCGGCATGCTGGCCGTCGAGCTGTTCCAGACCGACACCGGCATCGTGGTCAACGAGCTGGCCATGCGGCCGCACAACTCCGGGCACTGGACCATCGAGGGCGCCCGCACCAGCCAGTTCGAGCAGCACCTGCGCGCCGTTCTGGACTATCCGCTGGGGTCGACGGCGATGACCGCCCCGGTCGTGGTGATGGCCAACGTGCTCGGCGGCGCGGCGGCCGAGCCCGACTGGGCCGGGCCGCCGCTGGACGAGCGGGTGCACCACCTGATGGCGCACTGGCCCGACGTCAAACTGCACTGGTACGGCAAGGGGCAGCGGCGCAGCCGCAAGCTCGGCCACGTCACCGCCCTCGGCGACGACCTGGCCGAGGTGCGGGCCCGCGCGGTCGCCGCGGCCCGCTACCTGGCCGACGGCGTCGTCGACGAGGCGTTCGCCTTCGCCGGAGAGCACCGAGGAGCCCGCGCGTGAGTAACCCGGTCGTCGGCATCGTGATGGGCAGCGACTCCGACTGGCCGATGATGGAGCCGGCCGCCGCCGCGCTGGCCGAGTTCGACATCCCGTACGAGGTGCACGTGGTCTCCGCCCACCGCACCCCGCGCCGGATGCTCGACTACGCCGAGGGCGCAGCCGACCGCGGCCTGCGGGTGGTGATCGCCGGCGCCGGGGGAGCGGCCCACCTGCCCGGGATGATCGCCGCGGCCACCCCGCTGCCGGTCATCGGCGTGCCCCGGCCGCTGGACCGGCTCGACGGGATCGACAGCCTGCTGTCGATCGTGCAGATGCCCGCCGGTGTTCCGGTGGCGACGGTCGGCATCGGCGGTGGGCGCAACGCCGGCCTGCTCGCCGTCCGGGTGCTGGCTGCCGGCGACGCCCGGCTGCGGGCGGCGGTCGTCCGGTTCCAGGCCGCGCTGGCCGACGGCGTCGTGGCGCGGGACGCGCAGTTGCAGGAGCGCCTCGCGGCGGACCGACCCGCGGACTGACCCGCGGACTGACCCGCGAGGATGAGGTCGTGGACCGGCGGCGCCCGCCGTCCTACGCTGTACTGGTGAGTAACAACGCTGGGCCGTACGCGCTGACCGAGGAGCACGAGGCGATCCGCGAGGCCGTCCGGGAGATCGCCGAGCGGGAGGTCGCCCCGTTCGCGGCCGAGGTCGACGCCGACTCCCGGTTTCCCGCGGAGGCGCAGAAGGCGCTGACCGCGGCCGGTTTCCACGCCACCCACATTCCCGAGGCGTACGGCGGCGAGGGCGCCGACGCGATCGCGACCTGCATCGTGATCGAGGAGGTCGCCCGGGTCGACGCGAGCGCCTCGCTGATCCCCGCGGTCAACAAGCTCGGCTCGATACCGATCATCCTGTCCGGCTCCGAGGACCTGAAGCAGCGGGTGCTGCCCTCGATCGCCGACGGCCGGTCGATGATCAGCTACGGGCTCTCCGAGCGGGAGGCCGGCTCCGACGCGGCCGCGATGCGCACCCGCGCGCGGGCCGACGGCGACGTCTGGGTGCTCGACGGCACCAAGGCCTGGATCACCAACGCCGGCATCTCCGACTGGTACACGGTCATGGCCGTCACCGACCCCGCCAAGGGCGCCCGCGGGATCTCCGCCTTCGTGGTGCACCGCGACGACCCGGGCTTCGCCGTCGGCCCCAAGGAACGCAAGATGGGGATCAAGGGCTCGCCGACGTGCGAGCTCTACTTCACCGACTGCACCATCCCCGCCGACCGGATCATCGGCGAGCCGGGCACCGGCTTCGGCACCGCGCTGCGGACGCTGGACTTCACCCGGCCGACCATCGGCGCGCAGGCCGTGGGCATCGCCCAGGGCGCGCTGGACGCCGCGGTCGCCTACACCAGGGAGCGTCGCCAGTTCGGCTCCGCGGTGTCGGACTTCCAGGGCGTGCAGTTCATGCTCGCCGACATGGAGATGCGGATCGAGGCCGCCCGCCACCTGGTCTACGTCGCCGCCGCCCGCGGGGACGCCGGGGGAGCGGACCTGACCCGGGTGTCGGCCTCGGCGAAGGCGTTCGCCTCCGACGTGGCCATGCAGGTGACCACCGACGCCGTCCAGCTGTTCGGGGGTGCCGGCTACACCCAGGACTTCCCGGTCGAGCGGATGATGCGCGACGCCAAGATCACCCAGATCTACGAGGGCACCAACCAGGTGCAGCGGATGGTGATCGCACGCAGCCTGCTGCGCTGACGTCAGCGCAGCAGGCTGGACACCGCGGCCAGCCGCGGGTCACCGGACATCGCGGCCAGCCAGGCCGACCAGCCCGGATGTCCGCGCATCGCCTCGAGCGCGGCGCGGGCGGCCGCCCGGTCGCCGCGCTGCACCGCCGCGAGCGCGGCGTACAGGTCCCGCGCCCCCTCGGGCGAGAAGAGGGCCAGGGTCTCGTAGTCGCGCTCGTCGTAGGCCCGCTGCAGGTTGCGCAGCATCCGCAGCTGGGCCACCGGGTCGCCGGAGTCGTCCACCCGCAGGTCGGTGCGGACGCCGTCGTCCTCGTCGGTGGCCGGCGACCCGCTCACCACGAGCAGCGCCGCGGACTGCCGGCCGCGCAGGTCACCCCCGGCGGCCTCGCCGGCGGCCAGCGCGGCCAGCAGCCGGTCGGGCAGGGCGTGCCCGGCGCCGTCGCCGAGCGCCCGTGCCATCGCCGGCAGCACCTCGTCGGAGGCGAGCATGTTGCCCTGCACGCTGGAGCCCTCGCCGAGCAGGTGGCCGCTGACCGGCATCGACCCGCGGCCGGTGTCGGCGGCGACCCGGCCGGCCGGGTCCAGCACGGCGATCTGCCGGTCGGCGTCCTCCGCCGAGTGCGCCGCCCGGCGCACCAGGTCCGGCGGGGAGTGCCCCTCGGCCAGCCCGGTCAGCAGCGACCCGCCCAGCCCGCGCCGGCTGCGCGCCTGCACGGCCACCACGCCGACACCCGGCCGGGCGCTGGGGACGGCACGGCCGACCGCCAGGATGCAGGAGGCGACCGCGATGCCCAGGTCGCCGGTGGCGGCGTCCCGGGCGATGACGGAAAAGGTCATCGGCCCTCGTTCCTGGACCGTGCACGGCCCCCCTGCAGGGGCCCGCGCCGAGCGTGCGAGGCGTGGGGGGCAGGGGGGTCCTTTCTCAGACAGCGGCCGGCAGGCTCATCGTCGGCACGTCGTCGGGGACCTGGAGCGGGGCACCGGTCCTGGTCACGACCTCGTCGACCGTCACCCCGGGGGCCACCTCGCGCAACACCAGGCCGGCGTCGGTGACGTCGATGACCGCCAGGTCGGTGATGATCCGGTCGACGCACGCCTTGCCGGTGAGCGGCAGCGAGCACTCCTCCAGGATCTTGGGCGACCCGTCGCGGGCGACGTGATCCATCATCACGATCACCTCGCGGGCGCCGTGGACGAGGTCCATCGCACCGCCCATGCCGTTGACCATCTTGCCGGGGATCAGCCAGTTGGCCAGGTCGCCGCGGACGTTGACCTGCATGGCGCCCAGGACGGCGACGTCGATGGCGTGGCCGCGGATCATCCCGAACGACAGCGAGGAGTCGAAGAAGCTGGCGCCGGGCAGGATCGTGATCGTCTCCTTGCCGGCGTTGATCAGGTCGGCGTCCTCCTCGCCCTCGAAGGGGTAGGGGCCGACGCCGAGCACGCCGTTCTCGCTCTGCAGCACCACGTGCACCCCGTCGGGGATGTGGTTGGGCACCAGCGTGGGCATGCCGATGCCCAGGTTGACGTACTGGCCGTCGCGCAGGTCCTGCGCGACGCGGGCGGCGAGCTGGTCGCGGTCGAGGGCCACGGGTCAGGACTCCTGGATTCCGTCGGTGCCGGCGGCGGCCGGGGCGGCATCGGACTGGGGGGTGGCCGCGCTCGGCCGGGGGCGTGTGGTGCGCTTCTCGATCTTCTTGTCCGCGCCGCCGACGACGACCACCCGCTGCACGTAGACCCCGGGCAGGTGCACCGACTCGGGCAGGATCTCGCCGGGCTCGACGAGCTCCTCGACCTCGGCGATGGTGACCCGCCCGGCCATGCCGGCCAGCGGGTTGAAGTTGCGTGCCGACTCGCGGAACACCAGATTGCCGTGCCGGTCGCCGATCGCGGCGCGGACCAGGCCGAAGTCGGCGGTCAGCGCCGTCTCCAGCACGTACTCGCGGCCGTCGAAGACCCGGACCTCCTTCGGCGGGCTGGTCTGCACCACGTTGCCGTCGGCGTCGTAGCGGACCGGGATGCCGCCGTCGGCGACCAGCGTGCCCACCCCGGTGGGGGTGAAGAACGCCGGGATGCCGGTGCCGCCGGCGCGCAGGCGCTCGGCCAGCGAGCCCTGGGGGGTCAGCTCCACCTCGAGCTGGCCGGACAGGTAGAGCCGGGCCAGCTCCTTGTTGCCCCCGACGAACGAGCTGATCGTCTTGGTGATCCGTCCCGCGTACAGCAGGATGCCGAGGGCCTGGTCGTCGACGCCGCAGTTGTTCGAGATCGTGGTCAGCCGGCCGGCGCCCTGCTCCAGGATCGCCTCGATGAGCGCGAACGGAACCCCGCACAACCCGAACCCGCCGACCGCGAGGGTGGCGCCGTCGGCGATGTCGGCCACCGCCTCACCGGCGCTGGAAACGACCTTGTCCATTGAGCTGACCACCGTCCATCGGGTGCTGGGCTGGTGGCGCGTCAGGCGGGGCGGCCCAGCTCGCGGATCCCGTCGAGCTTCACGCCGAGCGTAGCGGTGACCCGTTCGTCGGCTGCGCGCTGCGGCAGCCGCTCGGGGAAGGGGTGCCGGCACAGCACCAGGGAGGCCCCGGCGTAGAGCGGCGCCAGCAGCCAGGCCACCGGGCCGGCCTCGGTGGCGGTGTGCTCGTCGACCAGCACCCGGTCGCCGGCGACGAGCCCCAGCCGGCCGGCGAGCTCGGCGGCGGTGTCGACCAGGCCGCCCAGGGTCAGCTGGACGCCGCCGAGCAGCAGCCCGGGGGACGCCGGGTCCGGCGGGCTGTAGGGGGAGAAGTGGTCGCCGTGCCCCCGGACCTCCAGGGCGAAGTCCCGGGCCGGGCCCGCGTACCCGGCCATACCCATGCCCAGCGGGTGCAGCGACAGGCCGAGCAGCTCGTCGAGCCCCAGCTCCTCCAGCGGGGCCAGCCGGTCCGCCGAGGCCAGCACCACGTCGGCGCCGGCCAGCCGGCCGTCGTCCTCCGCGGCGGTGTCGAGCACCGCGGCGCCGCAGCTCCACGCGCCCAGCAGCACCGCGGCGGTCTGCCAGTGCACCGGCAGGGCCACCGCGACGGTGCTCCCGGTGCCCACGTCGAACTCGTCCTGCAGCAGGTTGGCGGTCTTGGCCACCCAGTTGGCCAGCGTCGTGCCGGACAGCTCCACCCGCTCGCCGGTGGCGTCGTCGTAGTGCGTGATCAGCGGGCCGGCCGGGTCGCGGCGCAGTGCGCCGGCGAGCAGTCCGGTGGGGTCCATGGGACGGGTGTGCGTCACGGGGACAGGGTGGCACCGGACCGGACCGGTTCGCCCCTCTGCCCCTCCGGGCGTGGTTACAGTCGGCTCTCGAACGCCCCACGAGTACCGGTCGGGCCCGCGCGCCTGCACCAGGTGGGGGCCGCCGGTGCCGCGGCGCCGGCCGGTCGGGCCGCCCCGCTCCGGACGAGGAAGCCGAGACAGATGACGCCAGGAACCGGTTCCCACGCCGCCGTCCTCGACCGTGCGCACGTGTCGCCGACGGGTTCCCGCACCGCGGAGGAGACGGCGACCGGTGCCGGGCGGGGCGCCGGGCGCTGGGCGCTGGCCCTGCTGGCCTACCTGCTCGTCCAGGGCCTCCAGCTCGCCGTCGTGCACCGCTGGGCGCCCCGCTTCTTCTGGTTCGACGACTCCCAGGCGCAGTTCGGTCCGATGACGTGGTGGCTCGGCCAGAACCTGCAGGACGGCCGCCCCCCGCTGATGGACCCCGACCTGGGCATGGGCGGCAACGTCGTGGCGGACATGCAGTACGGCGTGCTCGACCCGCTGCACTGGGCGCTGCAGTACCTGGTCGCCTCCTCCGATGACTTCCTCACCATCTCCTGGGTCTACGGCGCCGCCATGCTGCTGCTGCTCGGCGCCGGGTCGCTGTGCGTCCTGCTGCAGCACCGCGTGCAGCCCGCCCTGGCCGTGGCCGGCGCCGTCGGCATCGGGTCCAGCGGCTTCCTGCTCTGGTACGGCAGCTCGTGGTGGCCGCTGCTGTGGGCGACCGCCTGCCTGCCCTGGCTCTGGTTCGGCCTGCGCAGCCGCTCGGCCGGCGGCGTCCTGGTCACCGGCCTGGCCACCTGGGCGCTGCTGGTGTCCGGCAACCCCTACGCCTTCCCGTTCGCCGGGCTGGTGATCGTCGGCCAGCTCGTGGAGTACCGCCGGGAGTACGGCTCCTGGCGGCGCGTGCTGAACGCCCGGGCGCTGAGCCGGGCCGCGGCCTGCGTCGGCGGGCTGGTCGTCGCCCTGCCCACGCTGCTGTCCACCGTCGAGCTCTCGGCGGTGATGGGCCGGCCGCAGCCCGAGGAGCTGATCGGCAACGCCGGCTTCGCGGTGCCCAACCTGGCCGACGTCCTGCTCGGTGGCGCCACGCTGCTCGGCCAGACCAGCGCGTGGACCGGGACCATCGGCCTGGTCCCCGCCATGGCGACCATGCTGGTCGCCCTCCCGATGACCGCCCTCGTCGACTGGCGGCGGGCCTGGCACCGGCCCGGGGTGCTCACCGCCGGGCTGGTCTGGCTGGCCGCCGTGCTCGCCACCCAGCTGCCCACCCAGGTATCGGTCTTCCGCTACCCGGTGCGCTACCTCGTCTACGTCGAGGTCTTCCTGCCCCTGCTGGTGCTCATCGCGGTCACCGTCGCGCCGCGGCTCACCCGCGGCCGGATCGGCCTGGCGGTCGGCCTGGCCGGCGCGCAGGCTGCGGTCGCGCTGTTCCGGGCGCCGGTGCTCGTCAAGTGGCACCTGCTCGCGCTCGTGGTCGAGCTGGTCGCGCTGGCCGCGGTCGTGCTGCTGCTCCGGGCGCGGACGGCGGCCGACCGGACGGCCGTCCCCGGGAACGGCCCGGTCGCGGCCGACACCCGGCAGCTCGAGTTGCCGGGCACCCGGCGTCCCGCCGCCGACCGCGGGGCCGGGCGCGTCCTGCCCGCCGCCGCCGGGGTGGTGGTCGTGCTGGCCGTCGCCGCGGGCTTCCCGATCGGGGAGCAGATGATGGTCTCGCTGCAGGACCGGGCCAACGCCATCGAGCAGGCCCCGCCCACCGACGGGGCCCCGCTCCGGGCGCTGGACCCCGGCCGCCAGGTCGGCACCACGGTGGAGGCCTACCGGGCCGAGTCGTACGCTCCCGACGAGCAGCTGACCGTCATCACCTGGGGCTTCGACGGCGACCGGGGTTGGGAGGACGGGGTGGTCAACGGCAGCGGCAACGTCATCGCCGGGCTGAAGCCGGGTTACGCCTCCCTGGCCGTCTGGCAGGCCGCGCTGAACGACCACTGGTGCCGCGGCGTCTGGGGCGCCACCTGCTCCGGGCCGGACCGGCTGCTGGCCGAGGCCGGCGACACCGGGCAGCCCTGGGTGGACCTGATGTCCGCCGACACCGTCCTGCTCTCGACCGGCGCGCCGCAGGAGGTCCGCGACCACTTCGCCGACTCCTGGACCGAGGTCTCGGCCGACGACACCTGGCTGCGCTACCAGCGGGACGACCAGCTGCCGGGCCGGGTCACCGACGCCGACGGCGTCCGCGTCGCGACGGACGGCTGGACCTCGGGCCTGGCCCGGGTCGGGCAGCCGATGGACAGCTACGTCGTCTCGACCGGCGACCGGGGCGGGTCGCTGGCCCTGCGCATCCCCTACTACCCGGGCATGACGGCCTCCCTGGACGGCCGGCCGCTCCCGGTGACCACCGTGGAGGGCGCGGCACTGGCCGTCGACCTGCCTGCCGGGGTCGACCGCGGCCGGCTGGACCTCGCCTACGAGCCGGCCGGTGCCGGTGCGGTGGTCCCGGCCACGCTGGCCGGTGTCGGGGTCATCGTGCTGGCCGCGCTGGCCGGTGCGGTCGCCCGTCGCCGGAGCGCCCGATGAGCGGGGGGCCGCGCGGCCTGGTCCACCAGGTGGTCCGCTTCCTGCTGGGCTCCTGCCTCGGCCTGGCCGTCGACCTCGTGGTCTTCCAGACCGGGGTGCTGCTCGGCGCGACGCCGGGGCTGGCCAACGCCGTCAGCTCCGGCTGTGCGGTCGTCGTCGTCTACCTCTTCGTCACCAAGTACGCGTTCGCCACCGAACGGTCCCGGACCTCGTTCCTGCTGTTCGTCGGCTGGTACGTGGTCTCGATCATCATCTTCTCGGTGTTGATCGAGGTCCTGCACGGGACGACGGGATGGCTGCCCTTCGTCTGTAAGTTGGTGTCGCTGCCGTTGTCGTTCGCCGCCAACTTCGGGGCCAGCAAGGTGCTCTTCGGGCAGCGTCGGGGCGCGGGTGGGCGCCCTGACGCATCCTCGGACGACCAGCCGGGGCAGGTCGCCCCGCCGGCCCGGCACCCGGCGGCCTGATGCGTGCGGAGCACGTCGCCGACGCGACGGGAGCAGCTGTGCGGCGAGCAGGCGCCGGGGAGCGGAACGGGCCGGGGAACTGGTCGGGGGGAGTGGGGGAACGCGTGACCATGGGCAGGACAGCCGGCACCGTGCAGGCCCTCCTCTTCGACCTCGACGGCACCCTCGTCGACACCCGCGAGGCGAACTACCAGGCCTACCGGGACGCGTTCGCCGAGTCCGGGCACGAGCTGACCGTCGACGCGTTCGCCACCACGTGGGGACGCGACTCCCGCGACTTCATCCCCGACCTGCTGCCGGGCATCGGGCCGGACGACGTCGACACCATCCGCGCAGCCAAGAGCCGGCTCTACGCCGGCCAGCTGCACCGGACCACCGTCAACGAGGCGCTGATCGCGTTCCTGCGGCTCATGGCACCGAGCCACCGCACCGCGCTGGTCAGCACCGCGAAGTCCGGCAACGGCCGGCAGATCCTCGACGTGCACGGGCTCACGCCGCTGTTCGACGTCATCGTGTGGGGTGACGAGGTCGAGAAGAGCAAGCCCGATCCGGAGGGGTACCTGCGCGCGCTGGACCTGCTCGGCGCCGACCCGGCCGCCGCGCTGGCGTTCGAGGACTCCGCGACCGGCCGCCAGGCGGCGCTCGCCGCCGGCCTCCCCGTCCTCGAGGTGCCGCACTTCTGATGTCCGCTCCCCGGTACTCCCGTGGCCGCGTGGTCCTGATCGTGGTCGCGCTGCTCTCCCTGGCCGGCTTCGCCGCCCTCACCTGGCCGACGCTGCAGGAGCTGTGGACCCGGCTGTCCGCCGGTCTCGGCGCCGGCGACTGGGCCGTGCTGGGCCTGGCCGCGCTGGTCCAGCTCGGCGGCCACGTGCTCCGCGCGGCCCGCACCAAGGTGCCGATCGACAACGTGCGACGGGGCAGCCTGGCCGGCCAGTTCCGGCACCTGTCGATCGGCTACCTGTTCAACGTCGTGTGGCCGCTGCGGATCGGCGAGGTGGTCCGCGCCTGGCTGATCGCCAAGACGGTGCGGATCAGCTTCCTGTACACGCTGCTGGCCGTCGTCCTCGAGCGGCTCATCGACGTCGTGCTGGTGTCGGTGGCCTTCCTCGTGTTCGTCGCCGTCGTCGGTGCGCCCCTCAACGGTGTCGTGCCGGCGGCAGCCGCCGTGGCGCTGGTCGTGTCGGTCGCGCTGATCGCCTCCTTCGCCGCGCTGGTGCGGGAGAACACCGTCCTCATGCGGCTGGCCTGGCGGGCCACCGGCTGGCTCAACCACGACCTGGAGAACCGCGCCCGGTTCAAGCTCTGGTCGGCGATCTTCGGGTTCCAGCGGTTCTTCCGGCAGCGCCGGCAGCTGGTCCGCTACGGCGTGCTGGCCCTGGCCTCGTGGGCCTGCTACCTGGGCGCCGCGACGATGATCGCCTTCACCGTCTTCCCCCAGCTGTCGCTGCGGAACGGGGTCGCGGCGACCGCCACCCCCTCGGCCGTGGTCAGCCCCTCGCTCGGCAACGCGAACCCGGCCCCCTACGTGGACGGTGCGACGTCCTTCCTCGAGGGCAGCAGCTCGCTCAGCGGGACCGCGGTCGCGGTCTTCGCCGCCGCGGCCTGGGCGGTGACGAACGTGCCGGTGCTGCTGGTCGCCGTCGTCGCGCTGTTCGTCAACTGGGCCCGCCGCACCGGCGACCCGCTGGCCGGCACGGAGCTCGCCCCGGCCGACGGCTACGTCAACAAGCTCGGGCGTGACCAGGACATCTCCGGATCGATCACGCACTTCCTGGATGCCTACTTCCAGCGCCAGCACCTCAGCCAGGTGCTGCACCGGCTGGAGGTCAACGGCAACGTCAGCCTGGTGCAGTTCTTCAAGGGCGGGTCCAATGCGGTCACCCTGCTCGCCACCGACGGCACCGAGCTGTTCGTGAAGAAGATGGTCCCGCTGGAGCACGCCCACCGGCTGAAGAACCAGCACGACTGGCTGGCCGAGCGCGCCGACCACCACCAGCTGGTCACGGTGCTGCGGGAGACCGCCGCCGAGGACCACTACGCCATCGACCTCGAGTACCGGCCCAGCAGCGTGCCGCTCTTCGAGTACGTCCACGAGAACCCGCTCGAGGAGTGCCAGGCCAAGCTGGCCGACGTCTGGGACTACATGTACGGGCGGGTGTACCAGCTCGGTCCGGTCGAGCAGCGGCCGCAGCTGCGCGACGACTACGTCGGGGAGCGCTTCGTGCTGCGCGTCCGCGCGGCCGCCGAGCAGCACTCCGGGCTGGCCGAGGCGATGAAGGGCGACCAGATCGTCGTCAACGGCCAGCGGCTGGACAACTTCGACCGGATCCTCGACCGGATCCAGCGCAACGAGACCGCCTGGCGCGACCTCGCCACCTTCCAGTCCTCCTCGCACATCCACGGTGACCTGACCGTGGACAACATCCTGGTCGACCTGCCCATGCGGGACGTGCTGGTCATCGACCCCTCCGACGACAACCAGGTCCGCGGCCCGGTCATCGACTTCGGCCGGCACATGCAGTCCCTGCTCTACGGCTACGAGTTCCTCAACGAGGACAGCACGCCGGTCGTGCTCGGCTGGGCCGACGGCGCACCCGAGATCACCTACCGGGACGACCGGTCGGCCCGGTACGCCGAGCTGGCCGACTACGTCAGCACGGTGGTGATGCCCAAGCACCTCTCGGTCGCCGAACAGCGCTCGGTGCTGTTCCACGTCGGGCTGTTCTACGGGCGGATGCTCACCCACCGCGTGGTGATCAACCCGGCCACCGCGCTGAAGTACTACGCGGTGTGCGTCCAGGCGCTCAACCGCTTCCTCGACCAGTACGAACTCGCGCGGACCGACGCGCGGGACGACATCTTCGGCACCGAGCCGAGAGAAGGACAGGTCCTCGCCACGTGAACGCCGTGATCGCCATCCCGGCCTACAACTGCGCCCCCCAGATCGGCCGGGTGCTCGACGAGATCACCGACGACGTGGCCGCCCGGGTCAGCGAGATCTGGGTGATCGACAACCAGAGCACCGACGACACCCTCGCCCGCGCCCTCGAGTACCGCCGCGCCGGCCGGCTGCCGAACCTCCGGGTCTTCCGCAACCGGCAGAACAACAGCCTCGGCGGCACCCACAAGGTGGCCTTCGAGCACGCCCGCGCCGCCGGGCACACCCACGTGGTGATCCTGCACGGCGACAACCAGGCCAGGAGCGACGAGGTGGCCCTGCTGCTGGACCACGCAGCGGCCCACCCCGGGACCCAGACGGTGCTCGGCTCGCGGTTCAGCCGCGACTCCCGGCTGCACGGCTACGACGCCAAGCGGGTCTGGGGAAACCGGGTGCTCAACACCGTCTACAGCGCGGTGGCCCTGCGCCGGCTGGACGACCTCGGGTCGGGGCTGAACCTGTTCGCGCTCCGCGACCTCGACCCGGCCACCTACCTGCGCTTCGCCGACAAGCTGACGTTCAACTACGAGCTCATCCTCGACCTGGTCGCCCGCCGGGTGCGCTTCGCGTTCGTGCCGATCACCTGGCGGGAAGAGGACCAGGTGTCCAACGCCCGCAACTGGAACATCTTCCGGACGGCGCTGCGCAACCTGGCGCTGTGGCGGCTGGGCCGGCAGACGTCGGCCCCGGTCGCCGACCGCGACTACGAGTGGGACGAGGTGCAGTGATGGCCACCCTCCAGGTGCTCATGCCGATGGGCGGGCTCGGGACGCGGTTCCGGAAGGTCGGCATCACCACGCCCAAGCCGCTGATCGAGGTGGCCGGGGTGCCGATGTTCTCCCGGGCGCTGCGCTCGTTCGCGCCGTGGCCGGGTGACAAGACGGTGACCGTCGTGGTCCGCGAGGACAACGACCGGGAGTTCGACCTGGCCGCCCGGGTGCGCGGCGTCGAGCCGTCCGCCGACATCGTGCTCCTGGACCACGACACCCGCGGTGCGGTGGAGACCTGCCTGCAGGCCCGCGACCGGCTCGACCCGGACCAGCCGCTGGTCATCATGGACTGCGACATCGCCTTCGACAGCCCGGAGTACTTCCGGGTGCTGGCGGAGGCCGTCCAGGCCCGGGACGTCGACGGCCTGCTGCTGTCCTTCCGGTCCACCGAGCCCCGCTACAGCTTCGCCGAGGTGGACGCCGCGGGCCTGGTGGTGCGCACCGCGGAGAAGCAGGCGATCTCCTCCGACGCGCTCATGGGCGTGTACTCGTTCCCTTCGGCGCGGGTGTTCCTGGACGCTGCCGACCGGCTGATGGCCCGCCAGATCGATGCGGCCATGCCCGAGTACTACGTCTCCCTGGTGTTCAACGAGCTGATCGACTCCGGCCGCCGGGTCGGGCTGGTGCACGGCGACTTCTACTGCTTCGGGACCCCCGAGGAGCTCGCGGCGTTCGAGGCCACCGGCGCCCCGGTCTAGCCGGAACGACGAAGCCCCTCCCGCCGGCGGGAGGGGCTTCGTCGTCGTCGGCCGCCCTCCAGGGGCCCGCGCCGAGCCTGCGAGGCGTGGGGAGGAGGGTGGCCCCCTTCCTCACACCCGCGCGGCGATGAGCTGACCCAGCGATCGGGAGAAGGTGGCCGAGATGTGGCTGCCGTCGAAGTAGACGACCGTCCCGCCGATCACCGAGTGGCACTGCGACTCGTCGCAGAACGCATCGGTGAGGTCGAGCACGGACACCCGGTCGTGCTGCAGGGCGACGGCCGCGTCGGCGATCCGGTCCGGCGTCAGGCGCACGTCGCGGGGGCCGGCGCACGGGTCGTCGACCTCACCGGCCGCGGCGATGCAGTCCGGCGCGCTGACCTCCTGGTTGATCAGCTCCCGGCCGAGGTGCACGCCGTTGGTGGTCGGCACGGCACGGACGACGTGCACCTGCTTGCCGGCGTCGGCCAGCAGCCGCAGCGGCGCCTGGGCGACCTCGGCCGGGATCTCGTCGTGCAGGGCGCCCTCGTCGTCCTCGTACTTGTAGATGTCCGAGCGGTAGCTGGTGAAGACCCGGGTGATGGCCGGGTCCGCCGCCATCTGCCGCAGCGCCTCCTCGCCCCACGCCGCACAGGCCGGCGGCTCGTCGGCCGGCTGGTTGGCGGCGGGCATCCGGGCGGTGGCCAGCGGCGGGCACCCGGCCTTGAGGTAGGTGACCACGGCCCAGTTGCGCTCCTCCGCGGCCTCCTCCATCGCCTCGTACAGGCTGGAGGTATGCGAGTCGCCGAAGATCGCGACCGTCTCGACCGGGTCGGTGCTGCCGAACCGGCAGGTCTTCACCTCGGTCTCGGCGAGCACGGAGGCGCAACCGAGGCCCTTGGACACGTCGGTCTTGGCGAACGTGGTGTTGACGGTCTCGGTGTAGGCGAAGGGGTCGCCGCAGCCGCGCTCGGGGTCCATCGCCCCGGCGCCGAAGCAGGGGTCGCCGCCGGTGGCCCAGGCCTCGGCCACCGCGCGCGCCTCCTCCACCTGGTGCTTGACGAACAGCCAGCCACCGGAGGCGAGGACCACGACCAGTGCGGTGGCCACCGCGGTGGCCAGCGCCGTGGCGCCCAGGCCGCGGCGGGCCAGCGGGGTGCCGGTGCGGACCGGGTCCTCGACCCAGACCTTGGTGGCCCAGGCCAGCACGACGGTGGCCACCAGCACGCCGACCTTCGACACGGTGCCCATCTCGGAGCCGATGGCGAAGGGGACGATGACGACCAGCGGCCAGTGCCACAGGTAGGCCGAGTAGGAGATGTCGCCGAGGAAGCGGACGGGACCGAAGTCCGCGACCGTCGTGGGGCTCCAGTCGTGGCGCGGAGCGCCCGCCCAGATGACGGCCACGGTGCCCAGGACGGGCAGCAGGGCGGCCGTGCCGGGGAACGGGGTGGCCGCGGTGAAGGTGAACGCGCTGACGGCGATGGCGCCGAACCCCAGCCAGGACACCACGGTGCGGAGCCGGTGCGACCCGGCGAGCGGGGTGGCGGCCAGCAGGGCGAGCAGCCCACCGAGGCCGAACTCCCAGGCACGGGCCGGGGTGGTGAAGTAGGCCTCCGGCGGGCTGGTGGTCGTCGTCCACAGCGAGTAGCCGAAGGACACCACGGTGATCAGGCCGAGCAGCAGCCCCACGACGGTACGGCGGTGGACGCCGATCCGGATGGCGAGCCACACGGCGACCACGATCAGCAGCGGCCAGAGGACGTAGAACTGCTCCTCCGTCGACAGCGACCAGTAGTGCTGCGCCGGGGAGGCGGCGTTGGTGTGGGCGAGGTAGTCGACGGCGTCGCCGGCCAGCAGCCAGTTCTCGACGTACAGCGCCGAGGCGCCGATCTCGCGGAGGAACGACTGCCAGTAGGTCTGGGGCACCCACACGAACGTCGCCACCGTGGTGCTGAACAGCACCAGCAGTGCGGCGGGCAGCAGCCGGCGCGCGCGGCGGGCCCAGAAGTGGCCCAGTCGCACCCGCCCGTTGCGCTCGACCTCGCGCAGCAGGTGACCGGTGATGAGGAAGCCGGACACGACGAAGAAGACGTCGACGCCCACGTAGCCACCGGGCAGCCGGAGCGGAACGACGTGGTAGATGACCACCAGGGAGACCGCGAGCGCGCGCAGCGCCTGGATCTCGACCCGGACGCCCGAGGACTTCTGCCCGGCCGGCGCCGGCGGGACCGGCGGCACCGGCGGGCGGGTGGTCCGGGTGCTCCCGAGCGGGGCCATCCGCTCGGTGAGGTCGTCCACCGTCACCGACGCCCGACCGCTCGCCACGTCCATCGTCATCGTGTGCTGACCCGCCACGCTTCCCTCGTCTCGCATCCGGCGGGGTCCGAGGTCCGGTGCCCGCCCGTGGTGACCGGCGGCGGTTCCCCGACAGCTGGTCGCACGCGGCAGCTGTCGCTGTCCGTGCTGCGAGAGCGTAACGATCCGGACACGCTCCGGAGCTGGGCTCAAGTGGCGTGGCGCCGCCGTTCGTGGGCAGTTCTGCCCCCTTCGTCACACCGGTCCCACCCGTCGCGCCCGGCCGGCACCGTCGCGTCCGGGAACACCCGGAATGTGACGGACAGGTCCCCGTGGGAGCTGGCCGGGTGCGACGCCCCTCCTGGACCTAGGGTCAGTGGCGATGAACAGCACTTGGACGAGCACGTTGCAGCGCGCGGAGATCGCCGTGCTGGCCTCGATCCGGCGCGGGCTGGGCGAGACCCCCGCCGTTCCCGTCGCCCAGGCGTTGTCGGCCTTCGGCGAGCACGCCCGGGGCTGGCTGGCCCTGGGGGCCATCGGCTGGGCGACCGGCCGGCACCGCCGGGAGTGGCTGACCGGGGCCGCCGGCGTCGCGCTCGCGCACGGCTCGGCCGTCGGCCTCAAGCGCGCCGTCCGGCGGGTCCGGCCCGACCTCGCGCACGTCCCCCCGCTGGGGCCGGTGCACAGCCTGCTCTCCTTCCCGAGCGCGCACGCCACGTCCACCGCGGCAGCCGTCGTCGGGTACGGGCCGGTTCTCGGCCGGCCCGTCCTGGTGGGTGCGCTGGGCGCCATGGCCGTCTCCCGGGTGCTGCTCGGGGTGCACTGGCCCAGCGATGTCGTCGCCGGCGCCCTGCTGGGCGGCGGTGTGGCCGCCGGCGTCCGGCGCGCCGCAACTGCTGGAGGACCGTCATGACACCCCCACCGAGGCGAGCGATGCAGCACGATCCCGAGCACGAGGCGCCGCCCCGGCGGCCGAACGCCGTCATGCCCCTGCCCCCGCTGGTGGCAGGCGAGCCGGTCCGCGTACCGCCGGCCGGCGGCACGCCGGAGGCCGGCCTGCCGGACGCCCTCCCGCCGGACGGGAACCGGCCGGACGGGTGGCGCGGCTCCTTCGCCTGGGGTGTGGTGCGCGCCTTCCGCCCGCGCCAGTGGGTGAAGAACGTCCTGGTGCTGGCCGCCCCGCTGGCCTCCGGACGGATCCTCGAGCTCGAGGTGCTCAGCGCGACCCTCGTCGCCTTCGTCCTCTTCTGCGCGGTCTCGTCGGGCATCTACCTGGTCAACGACTCGGTGGACGCCGAGGAGGACCGCCGCCACCCGGTGAAGCGGTTCCGGCCGATCGCGGCGGGCATCGTGCCGCGGTCGCTGGCACTGGTGCTCGCCGGCGTGCTGTTCGTCGCCGCGCTGGTGATCGCCGCCCTGCTGACCCGGCCGGCGCTGGCCTGGGTGCTCGCCGTGTACGTCGTTCTCCAGCTGGCCTACTGCCTCGCGCTCAAGCAGCAGCCGGTCATCGATCTGGCGATCGTCGCCTCGGGCTTCCTGCTGCGCACCGTCGCCGGCGGTGTCGGGGCCGGTATCGCGATCTCCCAGTGGTTCCTGCTGGTGGCCGCGTTCGGTTCGCTGTTCATGGTGGCCGGCAAGCGGTACTCCGAGCTGGTGGCGATCGGTGAGGGCGCCGCGACGCGCAAGAGCCTGCGCGAGTACTCGGCCAGCTACCTCCGGTTCGTCTGGAGCATGTCCGCCGGCGTGACCGTCACCGTCTACAGCCTGTGGGCCTTCGAGATCGGGGAGAGCCAGGACGGCGTGCCCTGGGCGGCCATCTCGATCGCGCCGTTCGTGCTCGGCCTGCTGCGCAACGCGGTCGACCTGGACAAGGGCGAGGCCGGCGAGCCGGAGGACGTCGTGCTGCACGACAAGGTGCTGCTCGGCCTCGGCGTGGTCTGGCTGGTCACCGTGGCGCTGGGTGTGTTCGGTGGTTGAGGCACTGCCCGCGCCGCCCGTCGATCGCCGGTTCCTCGCCGGGTGGGGGCGCACCGCGCCCACCCCGGCCGAGCTCGTCGGCGTCCGCACGGCCGAGGACGTGCGCGCGGCCGTCCGCCGGGCCGGTGGTCGTGGCGTCGCCGCGCGCGGCCTGGCCCGCAGTTACGGCGATGCCGCGCAGAACGCGGGCGGCACGGTGCTGGACATGGCCGGGCTGGACCAGGTGCGTCAGGTCGACCTGGCCGCCGGCGCGGTCGAGGTGGACGCCGGGGTGCCGCTGGACCGGCTGATGTCCCTGCTGGTGCCGATGGGTCTGTTCGTCCCGGTCACTCCCGGGACCAGGTACGTGACGGTGGGTGGCGCGATCGCGGCGGACATCCACGGCAAGAACCACCACCAGGCCGGGAGCTTCTGCCAGCACGTCGACTGGCTGGATCTGCTGACCGCCGACGGCCAGGTGCGCCGGGTCTCGCCCGACGCGGACCCCGAGCTGTTCTGGGCCACCGCCGGCGGCATGGGGCTCACCGGCGTCGTGCTGGCCGCCCGGGTGCGGATGAAGCGGATCGAGTCGTCGCAGGTGCTCGTCGACACCGACCGGACGCCCGACCTCGCGTCGCTGATGGCCCTGCTGACCGAAACCGACCACCTGTACGACTACTCCGTCGCGTGGATCGACTGCGTCGCCCGCGGCCGGCGGATGGGCCGGTCGGTGCTCACCCGCGGCCGGTTCGCCCGCCGCGACGAACTGCCGGAGAAGAAGCAGCGCGACCCGCTGCGCTACGCCACCTCGGTCAAGTTGAGCGCGCCCGATCTCTTTCCGCCCGGCCTGCTCAACCTCGGCACCGTCGCGGCGTTCAACGAGGTCTGGTACCGGAAGTCGCCCACCCGCAAGCGCGACCAGCTGCAGGGCATCCCGACCTTCTTCCACCCGCTGGACGGGGTGGGGGAGTGGAATCGCATCTACGGCCCGCGCGGGTTCGTGCAGTACCAGTTCGTCGTCCCGTTCGGTGCCGAGGAGGCGTTGCGCGAGGCGATGCTGCGGATCAGCTCCGCCGGGACGGCGTCGTTCCTCGCCGTGCTCAAGCGCTTCGGCCCGGCCAACCCCGGCCCGCTGTCCTTCCCCGCCCCGGGATGGACGCTCGCGCTGGACATCCCGGTGGGCGGCAGCCGGCTGGCCACGCTGCTCGACGAGCTGGACCAGCTGGTCGTCGAGGCCGGCGGGAAGATCTACCTCGCCAAGGATTCCCGGCTGCGCCCGGAGGTGTTCGAGCGGATGTACCCCGACCTCGGCCGCTTCCGTGCCGTCCGGCAGCGGGTCGACCCCGATGGCGTGTTCACCTCGGACCTGGCCAGGAGGCTCTCGCTGTGATCGACGCCCTCGGTTCGGTCGGCTCGCTGCTGCTCGTCGGCGGCACCTCCGACATCGCCGTCGCCACGGCCCACCGGTACCTGCGGGAGCGTCCGCTGCGGGTCGTCGTCGCGGCCCGGGACACCCCCCGCCGCGCGGCGGTGGCCGACCAGCTGAGCGCCGCGGGTGGGTCGGTCGAGGTGGTCGACTTCGACGCCGACGACCCGGGCTCGCCGGAGCGGATGCTGGCCCGGGTCGCGGCCGGCGGGGACGTCGACGTCGCGCTCGTCGCGTTCGGGCAGTTGGGGAACGCCGAGCAGCTGCGCAGCGACGCCGCTGCGGTGGCGCAGCTGGCCCGGGTCAACTACGTGGTGCCGACCGTGGTCGGCACCGTGCTGGCCGAGCACATGCGTCGGCAGGGGCACGGCGTGATCGTCGCGCTGTCCTCGGTGGCCGGGGAACGCCCGCGGGCGTCGAACTTCGTCTACGGCTCGACCAAGGCCGGCCTGGACGCCTTCTACTCGGGGCTGTCCGACTCCCTGGCCGGCAGCGGTGTATCGGTGCTGGTGGTGCGGCCGGGCTTCGTCCGGTCGAAGATGACCGCCGGGATGCCCGATGCACCGCTGGCGACCACCCCCGAGGCGGTGGCCGAGGCGATCGTGAGCGGCATCCGCCGGGGGCGGCACACGGTCTGGGTCCCCGGCGCGATGCGGGTGGTGATGAGCGTGCTGCGGCACGTGCCGCGACCGGTCTTCCGCCGGCTGCCCATCTGACGGCCCGCGCGACGGCGCCAGGCCGTCCGGGCGCTGCCCGGACGGCCTGGTGCCGTGCCGGTCGTCAGTTGATGCAGGTGGTGTCCGCGGCGGTGCGCGGGTCCATGCCCTCGGTGGGCTCGGCCGGCGGTGCCGGCGTGACGGCCTGGCCGACGCCGTTGAAGTCCGACCCCAGGACGAGCTGGACGGTGCCGGTGGTGGCGTCGGTCATCTCCTTGACGACGGCGCCGGGCACGACGGCGGCCAGCGCCGTGGCCAGCGACTCGTCGCCGGGCGCGTGCCGGATCTCGGTGACCGTGTAGTCCATCGAGTCGGCGTTGGCGGTCCCGGTGACGGTGAAGCCCGCCTGGGTCAGCGCGGTGCCGGCATCGCCGGCCAGCCCGGAGGTGCCCGAGCCGTTGTAGACCTCGACGTCCACCTCGGCCGGGGTGGCGGCGACGGGTGCCTCGGCGGTCGGCGCGGCGGCGTCGACCGGCTCGGCCGACAGGTCGGCGAAGAAGGCGTGCAGCGTCGGCACGTCCTCCAGCCGGACGATCGACATGCCGTCCTCCTTGTCGGTCCCGAGGTTCGGCACGGTCTGGAAGTCGATGCTGCCGGCGGTGACCGACTGCATCTGCTGGGCCAGCTGCAGCAGGTTCAGCGACTGGTCGACGGTGAGGGAGTTCGCCGCGGCCTGCACCAGCTCCCGCTGCTTGCCCAGATCCAGCAGGACCTCCTCGGACAGCATCTTGCGCAGCACGCCGGCGATGAACACCTGCTGGCGGACGATCCGGTCGAAGTCGCCGCGGGGCAGCTCGTGGCGCTGCCGGACGAACTCCAGCGCGTCGGCGCCGCTGATGGTCTGGACGCCGGCCGGGAAGACCGCGCCCGAGTAGTAGGAGTCATCCACCGCGTTGCAGAGGTTGACCTCCACCCCGCCGACGACGCTGCTGAGCTCGAAGAAGCCGAGCAGGTCGACCTCGGCGTAGTGGTCGATCTGCAGGCCGGTGAGCGAGCTGATCGTCTGCACCAGCAACTGGGCCCCGGCGGCCAGCTGCTCCTCCTCGGTGGCTGCCTCGGAGTTCTGGTAGCCGTACGCGTAGGCGGCGTTGAGCTTGTCCCAGCCGTAGCCGGGGATCTGCACGTAGGAGTCGCGGGGGAAGGAGACGAAGGACGCCTTCGACCCGTCCGCCGGGACGTGCACCAGGATCATCGTGTCGGTGTTGATGCCGGAGTCCTTGCCGGCGTTGAGCTGGGCCAGCTGCTCCTCGGTCAGCGCCGCCCGGCTGTCGTTGCCGACCAGCAGGAGGTTCATCGCCTCGCCGACCGAGCCGGCGTCCTCGTTGCCCGCGGTGGGGATGGCGTCGGTGCGGTTGACGGTCGCCTCGGCCACCCGGCCGAGGTACCAGCCCCAGCCGCTGGTGCCCAGCAGGACCAGGGACACCAGGCCGGCCACGACCCGGGCGGCGACGGCGGCGCGGGAGCCACCGCGACCGGACCGGGGTGCCGCGGCGGTGCGGTCCGGCCGGCCGGGGGAGCGGCCCAGGCGAGGGTCCAGCCGTGGCGGGAGAGGGCGCGCCGGTCCAGGCGCTGCGCGCTCGTCGTCTCTGCTCACGGGTACGTCCTCACGTCAGGTGGCCGACGTCGGGAAGGTGCCAGGAAGAGGCCCGTCGTCGAGCGGCGTGGTCGTCGGCGACTGTACGACCCGGAACTGTGCCCGGTGGTCACGTCGCCACGCCGGCGTCTGCCGTGTCCGGGCCGCGGTGGCACATCCGTCACACGCGACCCGGGAACGCTCACCGGCGTCGGCTCCGCGGGCTCCGGCGCCTCCGGCCGACGGCGACCAGGACGGTTCCGCCGGAGAAGCCGGGGTCACCAGATGGGGGTGTGTTTTCGTCACGGTCTGCCATCGGTCGACTCGCCTGAGTGTCGAGAAGATGAGCTGAACGTGCCTGTGCTGTCCGGCAGGCCGCTGCTCACCGCTCATCGGAGGACCACCACGTGCGTCGTACACTCACGGGCCTCATCGCCTTGCTGGCCCTGACCGGCACCCTGCTCGTCCTGCCCGTCTACGCCGCACCGGTCCCCGAACCGGAGCCGGTCGCCGGTTCCAGTGCCGAGGTCTCGATGGGCTCGGTCGACGCGCCGGCGCCCGCCGCCGATGTGCAGCCGGGCACCACCGCCCCGGTTCCCGGGGTCTCGTCGACCGAGCCCACCCTCACGGTCGCCGGCAGCGACGTGGCGCCGTTCTCGCTCGTCGGCGTCACCTGGACCCACGACCCGGCCGTCACCGACACGGTCGTGCAGGTCCGCGTGCGCACCGAGGACGGCGACTGGGGCACGTGGACGGAGGTCACCCCCGAGACCGCCGACCAGAGCACCACCGCGGCCACCGGCGCCGAGCTGCGCGGTGGGACCAGCCCGCTGTGGACCGGCCCGAGCACCGGCGTCGAGGCGGAGCTGGTGACGCGGTCGGGCGCCCAGCCCACCGACGTCCAGCTCGAGCTGATCGACCCGGGTGCCAGCGCGGCCGACGCCGCGCTCGACGCCCCGGAGATCACCGACACCGCGAACGCGGCCGCCGCGATGCCGGCCGTCTTCTCCCGGGCGCAGTGGGGGGCCGACGAGCGGATCCGCAGCTGGGGGCCGGAGTACGCCCCCACGATCAAGGCCGCGACGCTGCACCACACCGCGGACTCGAACAACTACTCGTACGACCAGGTGCCCGCCATGATGCGGTCGATCTACCAGTACCACACCGTCAAGCTGGGCTGGGGCGACATCGGCTACAACGTCATCGTCGACAAGTTCGGCCGGCTCTTCGAGGGCCGGGCCGGCGGCCTGGCCAGCACGGTGATCGCCGCGCACGCCGGTGGCTTCAACAACTCGACCTTCGGCGTCTCGATGCTCGGCAACTACGACGTGGTGCCGGTGCCGCAGGGGACGGTCGACTCCGTCGCCGCGATCATCGCCTGGAAGTTCTCGTTGTTCGGCATCGACCCGAGGGGCAGCACGGTGCTCACGTCCCGCGGCGGCGGCACCTCGCGGTACGCCGCGGGGACCACGGTCACCCTCCCGACGATCTTCGGCCACCGGGACGTCGGCTCGACGGCCTGCCCGGGCCGGTACGGCTACGCCCGCCTCGCCGAGATCCGCGACAAGGTGACCGCCCAGCTTGGCTCGGCGGCCCCGCTGGTGCAGAAGCGCTACGACTCCGACGCCGCCGTCCGGACGCTGCTCGGCACGCCGGCCACCCCGGTCACCCCGCTTCCGGGCGGTGCGTTCGCCCACTACGCCAACGGGTCGCTGTACGCCTCGACGAACACCGGGGCGCACGTCGTCCGAGGGGTCCTGCGGGACAAGTGGGCGTCGCTGGGCTGGGAGAACAGCTGGCTGGGCTACCCGATCACCGACGTGGCCGCGACCCCGGACGGCTCGGGGCAGTTCCAGCACTTCCAGCAGGGGTCCCTGTACTGGTCCCCGGCGACGGGCGCGCACGCCGTCGCCGGCGCGGTGCGCGACAAGTGGTCGACCACCGGCTGGGAGGTCGGTTACCTGGGCTACCCGACGACCGACCAGACGCCGATCCGCGGTGGCGGAGCGCAGTACGCGCACTTCCAGGGCGGGTCGATCTACTGGTCCGCGGCGACCGGTGCCCACGTGCTGGGCGGCGCTGTCTACGACCGGTGGGCCGCGTCCGGCTGGGAGAACAGCCGGCTCGGGCTGCCGGTGACCGATCTGGCCGTGGCGCCGGACCGGGTCGGCCTGTTCGCCCACTTCGAGCACGGCTCCATCTACTGGACCCCCACCACCGGCGCCCGGCTGCTCGACAAGGCCGTCTACGGGGCGTGGGCGGCGACCGGGTGGGAGACCGGGCCGCTGGGCTACCCCGTGACCGACCTGACGCGGACGCCCAACGGGCAGGCCGAGTACGTGCACTTCCAGCGCGGCTCGGTGTACGCCTCGGCGGCCACCGGCGCGCGGGCCCTGTCCGGCCCGCTCCTGGCCGCCTGGGCGGCCAGCGGCTGGGAGAACGGTTTGCTCGGCCTGCCGGTCACCGGCACCGGGAAGACCCCGGACGGCAAGGCGACCTACCAGCACTTCCAGCGCGGGTCGATCTACTCCACGGCAGCAACCGGCACCCGGACCCTGACCACGGCGGTCCGCGACGGCTGGGCGGCGTCCGGCTGGGAGGCGGGACCGCTGGGCTACCCGACCTCCGACGCCGGCCCCACCCCCGACGGCCGCGGGACCGTCGCCACCTTCCAGGGCGGCGAGGTCTACGCCTCGCCGGCCACCGGTGCGCACGCGGTCTCCGCCCGGCTCCGGACCGCTTTCGTGGCGGCCGGCGGGGTGGCCGGCTCGCTCGGCCTGCCGGTCGGTGACGCCGGGAGGACCCCGGACGGCAAGGCGACCTACCAGCACTTCGAGGGCGGGTCGATCTACTCGACGACGGCGACCGGGACGCACGTGGTGCCCGCAGCCGCCTTCGGGGTCTGGGCCGCCTCGGGCTTCGAGCGGGGGCCGCTGGGCTACCCGACCTCCGGACCGACCACGACCACCACGACGACCCCCGGCACGGGTGCGTCCGGGCCGGCGGCCGGCACCGTGCAGACGTTCCAGGGCGGCGCGCTCTACTCCGCGGGCGGCGCGGTCCGCATGGTCACCGCGCCGTTCCAGGCGGCCGTCACGGCTGCCGGGGGGACGGCGCGGTTCGGGTTCCCGATCACCGATCCCGGCCGCACGCCGGACGGCAAGGCCACCTACCAGCATTTCGCCGGCGGATCGGTCTACTCCACGGCGGGTGGGGCGTTCGCGCTGCCGGCGGCCATCCGGGATTCCTGGGCGCTCGCCGGTTG
This sequence comes from Modestobacter lapidis, assembly GCF_054780755.1. Lineage (NCBI taxonomy): Bacteria > Bacillati > Actinomycetota > Actinomycetes > Geodermatophilales > Geodermatophilaceae > Modestobacter > Modestobacter lapidis. The sequence continues at coordinate 73,991 of NZ_BAAGVS010000013.1, forward strand.
GGAGGGCGGGTCGCTGGGCTACCCGGTCACGACGGTGCGGCCGACGCCCGGCAGCGCCGGTGAGTACGTCCACTTCGCCGGCGGGTCGGTCTACTGGAGCCGGGCGACCGGGGCCCACGTCGTCCGCGGGCCGGTGCGCGACGCCTGGGCGGCCGCCGGCTGGGAGCAGGGCGTGCTCGGCTTCCCGACCACCGACCACACCGTCACGCCGGACCGGAAGGGCGCCTACACCTACTTCCAGGGCGGCGCCGTCTACTGGAGCCAGGGAACCGGCGCGCACGTCCTGCGGGGCGCGGTGCTCGACGCCTGGGCCCGGACCGGCTGGGAGCAGGGCCGGCTCGGCTACCCCACCTCCGACACCCGGACCGTCAGCGGCGGTACCCGAACCGACTTCGAACGAGGCTTCATCAGCGTGTCGACGTCAACGGGTGAGGCCACCGTTACCGTACGGTGATATCCGGCGTGCAACGCCCCCGCAGCACCACCGCTGAGGGCCGCGACCCGAAGGGCCTCCCGACATGACGTCTTCCCCGTTCCGGAGCCGCCGAGGGCGGCTCGTGCTCGCCTCCGCCGCCGTGGTCGGGCTGACCGGCTGCACCGGCGGTGCAGCCGACGTGGAACGAGCGGCGGCCGGGCAGGCCGCCGGGACGGTCACCGGGGCGACGACGTCGACGTCGACGACGGCGCCGGTGACCCCGCCGGTGGGCGTGGTCACCGACGACGACGCCCCGGTCGCGACCGACGCCCCGCGGCCGGCCACCACCGACGTGGTGCTGACCTACCTGGTCTGGGACGGGGCCGCGGACGCGGTGATCGCCAGTGGCTACGTCAGCCCGGTGATCGAGGACGGCGGAACCTGCACCCTCGAGCTCACCCGGGACGGAGAGTCGGTGTCGACGACGTCGGACGCCGTCGCCGACGCCTCCACCACGTCCTGTGGCCAGCTGCAGGTCCTCGGCGACGACCTGGCGCCGGGCGAGTGGAGTGCCGTCCTGGGCTACGAGTCGGGGACGACGAGCGGGACCTCCGAACCGTTCGACGTGCGGGTGGCGGAGTGACCGTGCTGCGTCGGCTGCTCGCCGGGATGCTGGCGGTCGTCTGCGGCGCGGGCGTCGTCGCCGGTGTGCTCGCCACCCTTCCGCCGGCGGCGCCGACCCCGTTGGTGGAGGCGGCGGACACGTCGCAGTTCCGGCCCGGCAACATCATCAGCGACCAGCTGTTCTTCGACGGCAACGCGATGGACACCGGCGCGGTCCAGACGTTCCTGAACGCGAAGAACCCCAACTGCAAGGTCGGCAACGACGGCACCTGGTGTCTGAAGGACTACCTGGTCGACACCGCCACCAAGCCCGCGGACAGCAGGTGCCCCGGCACCTACGTCGGAGCGGCCGCCGAGCGGGCCGCGGCGGTCATCGCCAAGGTCGGGCAGGCCTGCGGCGTCAGCCAGCGGGTGCTGCTGGTGATCCTGCAGAAGGAGCAGAGCCTGGTCACCGCCAGCGGTTCCAGCCTCTACGCCAAGCGGTACCGGGAGGCGATGGGCTTCGGTTGCCCGGACACCGCGCCGTGCAAGCCGGAGTACAACGGCTTCTTCAACCAGGTCTACAGCGCCGCGTGGCAGTACCGGAACTACGCGGCGGACTCCAGCCGGTACAACTACAAGGCCGGGCTGGTCAACAACCTGCGCTACCACCCGAATGCCGCCTGCGGCAGCACGCCGGTCTTCATCGAGAACCAGGCGACCGCCGGCCTCTACAACTACACCCCCTACCAGCCCAACGCCGCGGCGCTCAACGCCGGCAAGGGCACCGGCGACGGGTGCTCGGCGTACGGCAACCGCAACTTCTGGATCTACTACACCGACTGGTTCGGCTCGACCCAGGTGCCCGGCGCCGCGCAGGTGACCGGCCGGTACGCCGAGCTGGGCGGGGCGACCGGCGTGCTGGGGAGCATCGCGGGCAACGTCGTCTGCGGGCTGGCCGGTGGCGGCTGCCTGCAGTCCTACGCCCGGGGCGCCATCTACTGGTCGCCGGCGACCGGCGCCCGGTACGTGCTCTACGGCGCGGTGCGCGACAAGTGGGGCTCGCTGGGCTGGGAGGCCGGCCCGCTGGGCTGGCCGGTGCGCGACGCGATGTGCGAACTGCCCGGCGACGGCTGCTTCCAGGAGTTCCAGCGCGGCTCGATCTACTGGTCGCCGGCCTCCGGCGCCCACAGCGTCAACGGTGCGGTCCGGGACAAGTGGGGGACCACCGGCTGGGAGGGCGGCTACCTCGGCTACCCGACGAGCGACCAGGCGGGCATCCGCGGCGGCGCGGCGCACTACGCGCACTTCCAGGGCGGGTCGATCTACTGGTCCGCGGCAACCGGTGCCCACGTGCTCGGTGGCGTGGTCTACGACCGGTGGGCCGCGTCCGGCTGGGAGAACGGCCCGCTCGGGCTGCCGGTGACCGACCTGGCCGTGGCGCCGGACGGAGTGGGCCTGTTCGCCCACTTCGAGCACGGCTCCATCTACTGGACGCCCACCACCGGCGCCCGGCTGCTCCCCGAGCCGGTCTACGCCGCCTGGGCCGGCACCGGATGGGAGAACGGTCCGCTGGGCTACCCGGTGTCGGACGTGGCCGGCACGCCGAACGGCACAGCGCAGTACGTGCACTTCCAGGGCGGCTCGGTGTACGTCTCGGCGGCCACCGGCGCGCGCGCCCTGTCCGGCCCGATCCTGGCCGCCTGGGCGGCCAGCGGCTGGGAGAACGGTCCGCTCGGCCTGCCGGTGACCGGCGCAGGGAGGACCCCGGACGGCAAGGCGACCTACCAGCACTTCGAGGGCGGGTCGATCTACTCGACCGCGACGAGCGGTACCCGGGTGCTGCCCACCGCCATCCGGGACGGCTGGGCGGCCGCGGGCTGGGAGGCCGGGGTGCTCGGTTACCCGACCTCCGGCGCCACCCCGACAGCGGACGGCCGTGGCCAGGTGCAGAGCTTCCAGGGCGGCAAGGTCTACGCCTCGCCGGCCACCGGTGGGCACGGCGTGCCCACCGCCCTCCTCCCGGCGTACGAGGCGGCCGGCGGCCCGGCCGGCTCGCTCGGCCTGCCGGTCGACGACGCCGCGAGGACCCCGGACGGCAAGGCGACCTACCAGCACTTCGAGCACGGGTCGATCTACTCGACCGCGACGACCGGCACCCGGGTGCTGCCCACCGCCATCCGGGACGGCTGGGCGGCCTCCGGCTGGGAGCGGGGCCCGCTCGGCTACCCGAACGCCGACGCCGTCGCCACCCCCGACGGCCGGGGCCTGCTGGTCCGCTTCGAGGGCGGCGCAATCTACGCCTCGCCGGCCACCGGCGGGCACGCGGTTCCCGCGGCGCTGCTGGGCGCCTACACGGCGGCCGGCGGAGCGAGCGGGTCGCTCGGCCTGCCGGTCAGCGGCGTGGGGAGGACCCCGGACGGCAAGGCGACCTACCAGCACTTCGAGCACGGGTCGATCTACGCCACCGCCGCCACCGGCGCACGGGTGGTCCCCACCGCTATCCGGAACGGCTGGGCGGCCTCGGGTTGGGAACGTGGCCCGCTGGGCTACCCGACTGGCACGGCCGCGGCGACCGCGGACGGCCGGGGGCAGGTGCAGGCGTTCCAGGGCGGCGAGCTCTACGTCTCACCGGCCACCGGCACGCACGCGGTGCCCACCGCCCTGCTCAGCGCCTACGGCGCGGCGGCCGGCGAACTCGGGCTGCCGGTCAGCGACGCGGGGAGGACCCCGGACGGCGCGGCGACCTACCAGCACTTCGAGGGCGGGTCGCTGTACGCCACCGCCGCCACCGGCGCCCGCGCCCTGCCCGTGGTCTTCCGCGACGCCTGGTCGCTGACCGGCTGGGAACGCGGCCCGCTGGGCTACCCGACGGCCGGGGTCACCGCGACGCCCGACGGCCTCGGCCGCTACCAGCACTTCCAGGGCGGGTCGATCTACTGGACCCGGGCCACCGGCGCGCACGCCGTGCACGGGCCGGTACGCGCGGCGTGGACGCGGACCGGCTGGGAGGCCGGTGTCCTCGGCTACCCGACGACCGACGTCACCGGCACCCCCGACGGCGTGGGCCAGTACGCCCACTTCCAGGGCGGTGCGATCTACGCCACCCCGGCCACCGGGGCCCGCGTGCTGCGCGACGACGTGCTGGCGGCCTGGGCGGCGACCGGGTGGGAGCAGGGCTCCCTGGGCTATCCGACGTCGGACGAGCGGCCGGTGGCCGGTGGCAGCCGGACGGACTTCCAGCGGGGGTCGATCACCGTGGACGGTGTGACCGGTGAGGCCACTGTGCAGCTGCGATCGTGATGCCCCCCGCAGTCGATGTCAGGCGTGCCGGCCGGCCGACCCGCCCAGGTAGCGTGGGGCACATGACCGTCACCGCCGTCCCCGGCGCGAGGAGCTGGCGCCGCGCGGCCGACGACCTGGTCGGCGGGTGGGGGCAACGGCAGCTGTGGGGGCACCTCGGCTGGCAGGACATCCGGCAGCGCTACCGCCGGTCCCTTCTGGGCCCCATCTGGATCACGATCAGCATGGCCGTGACGGCCGTCGCGCTGGGCATCCTCTACGCCGGCCTGTTCGGCAACGAGCTCTCCGTGCAGCTGCCCTACATCCTCGTGGGCTTCATCGTGTGGGGCTTCATCAGCGGTTGCATCAGCGAGGGCTCCGAGGTGTTCATCGCCAACGAGGGGCTGATCAAGCACCTGCCCTCGCCGTTGTCGGTGCACGTGTACCGGCTGGTGTGGCGGCAGGTGCTCTTCTTCGCGCACAACCTCGCCGTGTACGCGGTCATGCTGATCATCTTCCCCCAGCAGCTGTCCTGGACGTCGCTCACGGCATTCCCGGCCTTCCTGCTGCTCACGCTGAACGGCGCCTGGGCGGCGCTGCTCCTCGGGATGGCCACCACCCGGTTCCGCGATCTGACCCCGATCACCCAGAGCATCGTCCAGTTGATGTTCTTCCTCACCCCGATCGTCTGGATCTACGAGGACCTGGTCAACAGCCCCAACCCGGCCATCGCCGAGCGGGCGCGGCTGGTCGAGTTCAACCCGTTCCTGCACTTCATCGAGATCATCCGCCAGCCCATGTTGGGCCAGGACCAGCAGATCCGGCACTGGATCATCGTCCTGGCGATCACCGTCGTCGGCTGGGCCGTGACGCTGGTCGTGCTGCGCCGTTACCGCGCGCGCATCTCCTACTGGGTGTGACCGTGTCGGAGGACAGACCCCTGGTCAGCATCACCACCGAGAACGCCTGTGTCGACTTCCCGATCTTCGACGCGAAGAGCCGGTCCCTGAAGAAGACGGTCATGGGCATGGTCGGCGGCAACATCGCCAGCGAGTCGCGGGTGCCGGTCATCGAGGCGCTGCGGGACATCACCCTGCAGCTCGGCCACGGCGCCCGCGTCGGGCTGGTCGGGCACAACGGCGCCGGCAAGTCGACGCTGCTCCGGCTGCTGTCGGGCATCTACGAGCCCACCCGGGGCTCCGCGGTCGTCACCGGCCGGGTCGCCCCGGTGTTCGACCTGGGCGTCGGGATGGACCCGGAGGTGTCCGGGCTGGAGAACATCGTCGTCCGGGGGCTGTTCCTGGGCATGAGCCGCAAGCAGATGGAGGCGCGGGTCGACGACATCGCCGAGTTCACCGAGCTCGGCGACTTCCTGCGGATGCCGCTGCGCACCTACTCCACCGGCATGCGGGTGCGCCTGGCCCTGGGGGTGGTCACCAGCATCGATCCCGAGATCCTGCTCCTGGACGAGGGCATCGGCGCCGTCGATGCCGCCTTCCTGGACAAGTCGAAGAAGCGGCTCGCCGAGCTGGTCGAGCGCTCGGGGCTGCTGGTGTTCGCCTCGCACTCCGACGAGTTCCTCCGCGAGCTCTGCGACACCGCGATCTGGATGGAACACGGGCGGATCGTGCAGCACGGCGACCTCGAGGACGTGCTGCGCGCGTACAAGGGCGCCTCCGCGTGACCGACGGCCGCGTCGTCGCCGTGATCGTGACCCGGCACCGTCAGGAGCAGCTGCGGCAGAGCCTGGCCGCCATCGCGGGACAGAGCCGGCGACCCGACCACGTGGTCGTGGTGGACAACGGCGTCGACCAGCCGGCGGAGACCGTGGTGCTGGCCAGCGGTCTACCGGTCACCTACCTCCCGAGCGAGCGGAACCTCGGCGGTGCGGGTGGGTTCGCGCTCGGCATGCTGCACGCGCTGGCCCTGGGCGCCGACTGGGTCTGGTGCGCCGACGACGACGGACGGCCGGCCGACGGCACGGTGCTGGCCACGCTGCTCGACACCGCGCAGCGGCACGGCCTGGCCGAGGTCTCGCCGATGGTCACCGACCTCGCCGACCCCGACCGGCTGGCCTTCCCGCTGCGCCGCGGGCTGCGCTGGCGTCGCCGGCGCAGCGACTTCGCCGGCGTCGAGGTGCTGCGCAACTACGCCTCGCTGTTCAACGGCGCGCTGTTCCGCGCCGACGCCCTCGACGTCGTCGGGGTCCCGGACTACCGGCTGTTCTTCCGCGGCGACGAGACCGAGGTGCACCGCCGGATGCTCCGGGCGGGGCTGCCCTTCGGCACCTGCGTGGCCGCGGCCTACCAGCACCCCGAGGGGACGTCGGAGTTCCAGCCCATCCTGGGCGGCCGGCTGTCGGCGCAGTACCCCGGCAACGAGGTCAAGCGGTACTTCACCTACCGCAACCGCGGGTACCTGATGGCCCAGCCGGGCATGCGCTGGCTGCTCCCCCTGGAGTTCGTCCGGTTCGGCTGGTTCTTCCTGGTGTCCCGGCGCGACCGGGCCGGCTGGCGTGAGTGGCTGCGGCTGACCCGGGCCGGACGCCGGGAGCGGTTCACCCGACCCGGCGCCTGAAAGCGTGGAGGCCCCCGTCCAGCGGACGGGGGCCTCTCGCGCGTTCCGGCGGCCACCCTTCAGGGTCCCGCGCCGAGCCTGCGAGGCGTGGGGGGAAGGGTGGTCCTTCTTCAGACCCGGGTGGAACCCCAGGACTCGAACGCCTCGCCCCACCGCTCCATCGAGGTCAGCTCGCCGGCCGCCTCGCGGTAGCGCCGCTGCAGCTCCGGCCACTCCTGGTACATCTGCCGCAGCAGCTGGGTGGATCCGGCCGACAGCCGGCGGAACGTCTTCGGGTCACGCTGCCGGAAGGTCACCCCGCGGCCGTCGGCGGTGCCCACGGTCGCGCTGTCGAGCCGGGCGAGCAGGAACCAGCGGGCGTCCTGGAAGGCCAGGTTCAGCTGCGGCACCTCCCGGTGCGCCGGGTCGACGGGCGAGACGTTGTTCGCGATCGCCTTCACCAGGGTCGTGCCGATCTGCTTCGGCGTCACCGGTATCCGGCGGAACCGGATCGCCTCGGCCGTGCTCATCGAGGGCAGCGGCAGGTCGGCGGAGGAGGGCAGCACCCGACCGTCCGGGTGGGTGGACCGTTGCTCGCGGGCCTTGCCCACGGATCCGGCCATCCCCTCGAAGAGGTGCCCCGGGCCGGCCATGAAGTCCCGGTAGGCCATCTGGTGCAGCTCGACCGTGGAGTACTGGAGGTTGATCAGGAACCGGAGGTCGTGCTTGATCATCTCCGGGAACAGCTTGCCGCCGTGCTTGTGCGGCGAGTGCAGGGCCGCCGCGATCAGTCGGTTGCGGATGTGGAAGTACGCCTGCCAGTCGCTGGCGTCGTCCTTGTCCCCCCAGGAGAGGTGCCAGATCGCCGTACCGGGGAGCGAGACCGTCGGGTAGCCGGCGGCGAAGGCCCGCAGGCCGTACTCGGCGTCGTCCCACTTGATGAAGACCGGCAGCGGCATGCCGATCTCCTCGAACACCGTCCGGGGGATGAGGCACATCCACCAGCCGTTGTAGTCGACGTCGATGCGGCGGTGCAGGTCCGGTGACTCCCGCAGCGAGTGCTCCCCGAAGTCGTGGAAGTACTCGGTGTTCGGGGCGTTGCGCCAGAAGAAGTTGGACCGGTCGACGATCTCGCCCATGGTGTGCAGCACCGAGCGGTCCTGCAGGGCGAGCATCTGCCCACCGACGAGCATCGGCTTGCGGCAGTAGGCGGCGAACGCCCGCGCGCGCAGGATGCTGTCCGGCTCGAGCTGGATGTCGTCGTCGAGCAGGATGTGGTGGGTCACGTCGCTGTTGGCGAACGACTCGTACATGGTCCGGGCGAACCCGCCGCTGCCGCCCAGGTTGGGCTGCTCGACGATCCGCAACCGGTCACCCAGGGCCGCCGCGACCTGCGGGTAGTGGGCGGCGTCGCGGACGTGGTTGTTCCCCTGGTCGGCGACGGTCACCAGGTGCAGTGCCTCGCGCACGGTGTCGTCCTCGACCAGTGCGGTCAGGGCGGCGACCGCGTCGACCGGGCGGTTGTACGTGCAGATCCCGATGCCCAGCCGCGGTTGCTCGACCGGGGCCTGCGGGGCGTACCAGGCCGCCCGGTGGACGGTCGTGTCCTCCTCGGTGGTGACGTCGAACCAGTACCAGCCGCCGTCGATGAACGGCCCCAGGTCCAGCTCGAACTCGAAGGTCTGCTCGTCACCGCCCTCGTGGGTGGCGCCGGTGATGTGCATCGACTCGCCGTCGGCCTTGGAGCGGTAGACGTCGACGCGGCAGGTGCCCGAGATCGTCACCTGCAGCACCACGGACTCCAGGACGCTCCACCGCCGCCAGTAGCTGGCCGGGAAGGCGTTGAAGTAGGTGGCGAAGGAGAGCTCGGACGCTGCGCTGACGTCCGCGCTGAACCGGTCGCGGGCTCGGACCCGCCCGGCGTTCACCTCGTCGAGGTAGAGGCTGCGCACCTTGAGCTGGTCGGCGGGGCGGGGCATGAGCACCCGCTGCAGGAGCTCGACGGCCCTGCCGGGGACGAGGTCCTCGGCAGTGGGCTCGCTGACGACCTCGGGGGAGACCGGGGCGTCGGGCGGGGCGATCTCGTCGGTCGTGGTCATGGGCGGTCAGTCCTCCAGACGGCCGTCGAGGGAGCCGCCCTGGTCGAAGAAGGGTCGGATGCGGTTGTCGAACATGCTCAGCGCCGACCCGATGGCCATGTGCATGTCCAGGTACTTGTACGTGCCCAGCCGGCCACCGAAGAGGACCCGCTTCTCCGCGGCCTCCTTCTTGGCCAGCTCGCGGTAGGTCTCGAGCTTGGCGCGGTCCTCGGGGGTGTTGATCGGGTAGTACGGCTCGTCGCCGGTCGAGGCGTTGCGCGAGTACTCCCGCACCACCACGGTCTTGTCCGTGGGGTAGTCGCGCTCGGGGTGGAAGTGCCGGAACTCGTGGATCCGGGTGTAGGGCACGTCCTCGTCGGCGTAGTTCATCACCGGGGTGCCCTGGAAGTCGCCGATCGGCAGGACCTCCTGCTCGAAGTCCAGCGTCCGCCAGCCCAGCTCGCCGGCCTGGTAGTCGAAGTACTTGTCGATCGGGCCGGTGAACACGGTCGGCACGTCGGTGGGGAGGGAGTCCCGGACGTCGAACCAGTCGGTGTTCAGCCGGACCTCGATGTTCGGGTGGTCGGCCATCCTGGTCAGCCAGGCGGTGTACCCGTCGACCGGGAGGCCCTCGTAGGTGTCGTTGAAGTACCGGTTGTCGAAGGTGTAGCGCACCGGCAGCCGGGCGATGACCTCGGCGGGCAGCTCCGTCGGGTCGGTCTGCCACTGCTTCTTGGTGTAGCCGCGGATGAACGCCTCGTACAGCGGGCGCCCGATCAGCGAGATCGCCTTCTCCTCCAGGTTGGCCGCCTGGCCGGTCTCGATCTCGCCGGCCTGCTCGGCCACCAGGGCCCGGGCCTCGGCAGGGGAGAAGCTCTTGCCGAAGTAGCCGCAGATGGTGCTCAGGTTGATCGGCATCGAGTAGGTCTGGCCCGAGTAGATGCTGAAGACCCGGTGCTGGTAGCCGGTGAACTCGGTGAACCGGTTCACGTAGTCCCACACCCGCTTGTTGGAGGTGTGGAACAGGTGGGCGCCGTAGCGGTGGATCTCGATGCCGGTCTCGGGCTCGGCCTCGGAGTAGGCGTTGCCGCCGAGGTGGTCGCGGCGGTCGATGACCAGTACCCGCTTTCCCAGCTCGGTGGCCACCCGCTCGGCCACCGTCAGGCCGAAGAAACCGGAGCCGACGACGACGAGGTCAGGACGCGCGGAAGTCACGAGGACCGACGGTACCCGGATGGTCACCGTCCCCACGACCGCAACCCGGGCGCGGCGGCGATGTGGTGACCCGTTCCGTCACATCGCCCCCAGGAGCCACCCGAGCCCCCGGGAGCGACCGGTCAGGGGCCGACCGGGACCAGGTCCAGCGCACCGGGGCCGCGCCAGTTGGAGTCGACCGGCCAGGGTGCGTCCGCCGCCTCCGGGCCGCCGACCCAGATCACCGCCTGGGTGGGCACGGCGGCGGGCGCCGGGTCGAGGTTGGCGAAGTTCAGCTGCAGCAGCCACCGCATCAGCGGGCCGGCCTCGCGCTCCCGCTGGTCGATCATCGGTTGCAGGGTTCCGCGGTCGGAGAACAGGTCGACGATGTCGCAGCGGCAGTAGTACGCCAGCGTGCCGATCTCGCCGGGGCTGCGCACCACCTCCTCGCCGACGCGCTCGCCGATCGCCGTGCCGGCGGTCTCGTACTGGGCGGCCGTGGCCCAGTTGGTCATGATCGGCACCTGGGTCCAGGGGAGCGGCCGCTGCGCGGCGAAGCCGACGTCGGCCGCGAGCACCAGGACGCCCGCGGTGGCCCACACCAGGGCGGGCGTCGCGGGCCGCCGGCCGGGCTCGGGCGAGCTCCCGGACCGGGGGTCCCCGCGGCCGGCGGTACCGGCCGCGACGGCGGCCACGAGGGTCAGCGCGATCACCGACGGGGCGTAGTACCAGTGGTACGGCGGCGGGGCCAGCAACGAGTAGGCCGCGTAGTGCAGGACACCGCCCAGGCCGAGCGCGGCGACCGCGCCCAGCCCGGCCCAGCGCGGTCGCCGCCACGCCCGGGTGGCCGGCCAGGCCAGCAGCGCGACCAGCCCGAGCAGCACGGGGAGGGCGGTCACCGCGGTCGCCGCCGGGTAGACGTCCAGGTACAGCCCCGGGCCGTTGCCGAACGCCCACGGCCCCCAGCCGGCGCTGGTCACCGTCTTGATCACCAGGGTGTCCGGCACCAGCGCACCGAGCGCGATCCAGCTGAACACGAACCAGGGGGCGACGGTCGCAGCCGCCACCAGGACCACCCGGACCGCCCGGCGGCGCATCGCGCCGACGGCCAGGAGCAGCACCAGCGGGAAGACGCCGAGGTCCAGGCGGGTGAGCACCAGCGCTCCGGTGAGGACGCCGAACAGCGCCGGGCGGTCCTCGACGGCGGCCACCGTCAGCCACACCAGCAGGGCGGCGGCCAGCGCCATCTCCATGCCCACGACCGAGAGCATCAGCGGGGAGAGCAGCACCATGCCGACACCGAGGGCCACCGTGACCGGCCCCAGCCGTGCGGCCCCGGCCAGCCGGGACAGCCCCCAGGCCTGCGCGGCGGTGAGCAGCACGAAGACCAGGCCCAGCCCCCACACCGCATCCCGGACGACGAACGCCGCGGCGCCGAGGACGAGGACGTTGAGCGGCGAGGTGGCGCTGTTGGCCGTGCGGTACTCGGTCAGCCCCCAGTGCAGGTGCTCGGCGAGGTTCCGGGCGTAGGAGAGGGTGATGTACGCGTCGTCGATCAGGCTGCCGCGGACCAGCAGGAACACCAGCGCGGCGGCCACCGCACCCAGCCCGGCGGCGAGCACGTGCCGGCGCCGGGCGGGGTACCGGGCGTCGGGACGGTCGTCGGCGACGGCGCTGGTGTCCAGGGATTGCACCGGTCCGACGCTACTGCGTCGGGCGCTGCCGGGTCAGCCGACCGGTTCGAGGTAGAGGGCCGCCGGACCGGTCGCCGGGGACGTGGTCGGCCATGACGGCACCCCCTCGGGCACCTCGCCCTGCGTCCACACCAGCCGGTAGTCCAGCTCCCGGGGTTCCTCGTCCCGGTCGAGGCGGGCGAAGTTCAGCTCGAGCAGGAAGCGGCCGACCGGGCCGGCCTCGTCGATCCGCTGCTCGATCAACGGCAACGTGATCCCGGGGTCGGAGAACATGTCCACCATCGAGCAGTCGCACCCGTATGCCAGCGTGCCGATCTCCGGCGGGGCCAGCACGGTGGCGTCGCCGATCTCCTCGTGCACGGCCGCACCGATGTCCCGGTACTCGGACGGCAGCGCCCAGGAGCCGAAGTAGACGGGGTACTGCCACGGCAGGGAACGTCCGTCCAGGGACACGACGGCCAGGGCGGCGAACAGCGCCGCGGTGCCCACCGGGCCGGCCAGCCGGACTTCCCGCCGGGAGACGGGGGTGGTCTGCCGGAGCACCAGCGCCAGGCCGAAGACGCCGGCCAGCCCGAGCGCGACGGTGCTGGGCACGTAGTACCACTGGTACGGCGGCACCTCGAGCAGTGAGTAGGCGGCGTAGTAGGCGGCGCCGCCGAGGCCGACAGCGGCCACCGGCCACAGGTGCGCCGACAGCCGGCGCCGCACGCCGGCGACCAGGATCGCGACCACGGTCACCGCGCCTGCGGCCGCCGGCGCGAGGGCCAGGGCGATGGGCAGCTCGCCGCGACCGGCCCACAGGGTCCACAGCCCGTTGAAGAAGGTCTGGTTCCCGAAGGACTCCTGCAGCGTCTTGATCACGAACGTGGCCGGGATGGCGGAGCCGAAGTGCCACCAGCTGAACGCGTACCAGGGCAGGGCCACCGCCGAGGCCACGGCCGGGGCGACCCACCAGCGTCGCCGCAGCGCCGGGGTGAGCAGGTAGACGACGGCCACGATGACGCCGAGGTCCAGCCGGGTCAGCACCAGCAGGCCGGCCAGCACGCCGAAGGCGACCCGCCGGCCCCGGACCGCCTGCGCGGTGAGCCCCATGAGGAACGCCGAGATCGGCAGCACCTCCAGGCCCAGCGCGGAGTTGACGAACGGGTTGGCGAGGACGACGACCAGCACCGCCAGGGACCACGCGCCGGACACGCCCAGCCGGCGGGCCGTCCGCGCCGCCCAGACGGCCAGCGCCGCGGACAGCACGGCGGTGAGCAGGCCCAGGCCGAGCACCGGCCGGACGTCGCCGGTGACCACGGAGAGCAGCCACGTGCTCAGCGACAGCATCAGCACGTTGAGCGGTGAGGTGGCGGCGTTGGACTCCTCGGTCGGGATCATCCCCCAGTGCAGGTCCCGGGCGACGTTCCGGACGTAGTCCAGCGTGATGTACGCGTCGTCGATGAGGCCGCGGTGCGCCGCCCAGATGACCAGGCCGCCGATCACGGCACCGGGCAGGGCCCACCACAGGTCGGCGCGCGCCCCGGGCGGCCGGGCCGCACCGCCGTCGGCTGCCGGCGGCGCGCCTGCCCCGTCCCGTTCCGCCGTGCTCGTTGCCATGGGTACTCCTGGGGTACGGGGTGCGGCGTGCGGGCGTTCCGGGACCGTGCTGCCTGCCCGGACCGCCCGGTCCGAAACCTCCGGGTGGACCGCCTCTAGGGTCGACGCGTGGCTACGACCGCACCGATGCCCCCGCTGCGGGTGGTGGCGGTGACCTACTCGCCCGGTGACACGCTCACCGGCTTCATCGAGTCCCTCGCCGCGGCGACCACCCGGCCGGTGGAGGTGGTGCTCGCCGACAACGGCTCCACCGACGGGGCGCCGGAGCGGGCGGCGGCCCGGTACCCGCACGTGCACCTGCTCCGCACCGGCGGCAACGTCGGCTACGGCGCGGCGGCCAACGCCGCCCTCGCCGACGTGCGGGAGGGGCGCGCGCTGATCGCCAACCCCGACGTCCGGTTCGAGCCCGGCTCGGTCGACGAGCTGCTCACCGTGGCCGGTCGCTGGCCGCGGGCCGCCACCGTCGGCCCGGCCATCCGCACGCCCGAGGGCGAGCTCTACCCCTCCGCACGCGACCTGCCCGCGCTGGGCACCGGCATCGGCCACGCACTGGTCGGCTGGGCCTGGCCGGCGAACCCGTGGACGGCGCGGTACCGGCGCGAGCGCGAGGCGCCCCGGGAGCGGCCGGCCGGCTGGCTGTCGGGTTCCTGCTTCCTCGTGGACCTGGCGGCCTTCCACTCCGTCGGTGGGTTCGATCCGGGCTACTTCATGTACTTCGAGGACGTCGACCTGGCCGAGCGGCTGGGCCGGCGGGGCTGGCTGAACGTCTACGCCCCGTCGGCCGTCGTGGTCCACGAGGGGGGCCACGCCACCCGCCGCGAGCCGCACCGGATGCAGCGGGTGCACCACACCAGCGCGCTGCGCTACCTGGCCGGGCAGTACCCCGGCCGCCGCCATGCGCCGCTGCGTGCGGCCCTGCGGCTCGGTCTGGGCGGCCGGATGCTGGTGTCCTACGTCAGCGGCCGGGTGGCCGCCGGAGCCCGCTTCCAGCGGGCGGCCGGCGAGCTGGACCGCAGGGCCTGACGGTGCGCCACGCGGTGATCATGGCCGGCGGCTCCGGGACACGGTTGTGGCCGCTCTCCCGGGCGCACCGGCCCAAGCAGTTGCTCGACATCGTGGCGGGGGATGCCGGGCACGGAGGGGACGCCGGGCGCGGGGGGCAGGGCGGAGCGCACAGCCTGCTGGCCGAGGCGTTCAGCCGTCTCGAGGCGGTGCTGCCGGCCGAGCGGATCTGGGTCTGCACCGCCGCGCGCTACGGCGACCAGGTGCGCGCGGCGCTGCCGGAGCTGCGGGCCGACCGGCTGGTGCTCGAGCCGGTGGCCCGGGACACCGCCAATGCCATCGGCCTGGCCGCGGCGCTGGTCGCCGACGTCGACCCGGACGCCGAGCTCGCCGTGGTCAGCGCCGACCACGTGATCCGGCCCGTCGAGCGGTTCGCCGCCGCGGTGAACACCGCCTACGACCTGCTGTCCGTCCGGCCGCGGGCCCTGGTCACCCTGGGCGTCACGCCCACGTCGGCCGCCACCGGGTTCGGTTACGTGCAGAAGGGTGCGCGCACCGAGGTCCAGGGCGCGGCGGAGGTCGCGTCCTTCCGGGAGAAGCCCGACCGGGCCACCGCGCAGCGGTACCTCGACAGCGGCCAGTACCTGTGGAACTCCGGCATGTTCGTGTGGCGCGCGCGGACCGTGCTCGACGCGCTCGCCGAGCACCTTCCGGAGTCCGCCGCCGGGCTCGGCCGCATCGTGGCCGCCCCGGCCGGGCCGGTCCGGGACGCGGTGCTGGCCGAGGTGTTCCCGACGCTGCCGAAGATCAGCGTCGACTACGCCGTCCTCGAGCCGGCTGCCGCCGAACCGGGCCGGGTCGCCGTCGTCGACCTCGACGTCGAGTGGCTCGACGTCGGATCCTGGCCGGCGCTGGCGCACACGCTGGACACCGACCCGGCAGGCAACGCCGTCCGCGGGCTGACCGTGCTGCTCGACAGCAGCGGCAACGTGGTGCTCAGCGACGATCCCGGGCACCTCGTGGCGCTGGTCGGGGTGCGCGACAGCGTCGTGGTGCACACCGCCGACGTGACCATGGTCTGCCCGGTCGGCGACGCCGAGCGGGTCAAGTCGCTGCTGGCCGAGGTGCAGGGGCGCCTGGGCGACGGCTTCGCCTGAAGAAGGACCTCGTTCCGGGATACTTTGGCGCGCATGAAGGACTTCGACGTCGCAGCAGTGGTCACCGGTGGCGCCTCGGGCCTGGGGGAGGCGACCACCCGGGCGCTGGCCGCACGGGGCGCAGCGGTCACGATCCTGGATCTGCAGGCCGACCGCGGTGAGGCGCTGGCCGCCGAGCTGGGCGGGCACACCACGTTCGTGCGCACCGACGTCACCGACGAGGAGTCGGTGCAGGCCGGGATCGCCGACGCCACCGGCAAGGACCGGCCGCTGCGGATCGCGGTGAACTGCGCCGGCATCGGCTGGGCCGCCCGCACGCTGGGCCGCGACGGCTCCCCGCACGAGCTGGCCCCGTTCACCCGCACCGTGATGGTCAACCTCGTCGGCACGTTCAACGTGCTCCGGCTGGCCGCCGCGGCGATGGCGCGCACGGAGCCCGGTGCGGACGGCGAGCGCGGCGTCGTGGTCAACACCGCCTCGATCGCCGCCTACGACGGGCAGATCGGCCAGATCGCCTACGCCGCCTCCAAGGGCGGCATCGTCGGGCTGACCCTGCCCGCCGCCCGCGACCTGTCCTCGGTGGGCGTCCGGGTGTGCACCATCGCACCGGGTCTGGTCGACACCCCGCTGCTGGCCGGCCTGCCCGAGGAGGCCCGGACCAGCCTCGCCGCCGGCATCCCCTTCCCGCGGCGGCTGGGCCGCCCGGAGGACTTCGCCGAGCTGGCGCTGGCGATCGTCGAGCACGGGTACCTCAACGGCGAGGTCGTCCGGATGGACGCCGCGCTGCGGATGGCCCCGCGCTGAGGGAGGCTCCCTTGCCCCCCACCACTCGCAAGCTCGCGGCGGGACCCTGCACGGGGGCCGACGCGCTCACGACGGCCGACTGGACCGCGGTGTGGCGGCCGGACTGGCCGCTGGACGTGCGCCGGGTGCTGTCCCGCGACCGCCGCGGTGTCGGCGACCCGACGCTGCAGTACGCCGAGTCCGGGGTCTGGCGGACCACCACCACCCCGGACGGGCCGTCGACGGTGCGGCTGTGGGGCACCGCTGCCGAGCTGCGGATCGCCGCCTGGGGGCCGGGCGCGGCCTGGGCAGGGACGGCGGTGCCCGGGTGGCTCGGCGCCGAGGACGTGCCCGGGGGTTTCCCGGTGGGGGAGCACCCCCTGGTCGACCGGCTGCACCGCAGCACCCCCTGGCTGCGGCTGGGCCGTACCGGTCGCACCTGGGACGCTCTGGTGCCGGCCGTGCTGGAGCAGAAGGTGACCGGTCTCGAGGCGCACCGCACGTGGCGCGAGCTGCTGCGGCTGACCGGGGACGCGGCGCCGGGTCCGGCGCCGGCCGGGATGCGCGTCGTCCCGTCCGCGCAGCGGGTGCTGGAGGTGACCGACTGGCAGTGGCACCGCTGCGGCCTGGACGGCGCCCGGCGGCGGGCGCTGCGGGCGGTCGCCTCGGTCGCCGCCCGGCTGGAGGTCACCGACCACACCGACTGCGCCGACCTGCGCCGGCGGCTGCAGTCGGTGCCGGGCATCGGGGTGTGGACGGCCGCCGAGGTGGCGCAGCGCGCCGTGGGGTGCCCGGATTCGGTCAGCGTGGGCGACTACCACCTGAAGAACCTGGTGGGCTGGTCGCTGGCCGGCCGGAAGACCGACGACGACGGGATGCTGGCGCTGCTCGAGCCGTGGCGCGGGCACCGGCAGCGGGTCGTCCGGCTGCTGGAGGTCGGCGGCAGCATGCCGCCCAAGCGGGGCCCGCGGATGGCGCCCACCGACCACCGGGCCCTGTAGGCCCTCCTGCAGGGGCCCGCCGCGAGCTTGCGAGTGGTGGGGGGCAGGAGGGTTCTTCTTCAGCGGCCCTAGCGGAGCAGGCCGAGCAGGTAGTCGCCGTAGCCGCTCCTGGCCAGCGGCACGGCGGCGGCGTGCAGGGCGTCGTCGTCCAGCCAGCCGTTGCGCCAGGCGACCTCCTCGATGCAGCCGATCTTGAGCCCCTGCCGCTCCTCGACCACGGAGACGAACTCGGTGGCCTGCCGCAGCGAGGTGAACGTGCCGGTGTCCAGCCAGGCGGTGCCCCGGTCGAGCACGGTGACGGTGAGCCGGCCCTGGCGCAGGTAGTGCTCGTTGACCGCGGTGATCTCCAGCTCACCCCGGGCGCTGGGGGTGATGCCGCTGGCCACCTCGACCACGTCGGGGGCGTAGAAGTACAGCCCCGGGACGGCGTAGGAGCTCTTCGGCCGCGCGGGCTTCTCCTCGATCGACAGCACCCGCCCGTCGGCGTCGAAATCCACCACGCCGTAGTCGCTGGGGTTGGCCACGTGGTAGGCGAACACGTGCCCGCCATCGGGATCGGGCAGCCGGGACAGCGCCGTGCCCAGCCCCGCGCCGTAGAAGATGTTGTCGCCCAGCACGAGGGCCGCGGCCTGCCCGGCGAGGAACTCCGCGGCGATGAGGAACGCCTGCGCCAGGCCCTCCGGCCGGGGCTGCACGGCGTACTCGATCCGCATGCCCAGCCGCGAACCATCACCCAGCAGGGCCCGGAAGGCGGCCTGGTCGCCGGCCGTGGTGATCACCAGCACCTCCCGGACGCCGGCCATCATCAGCGTCGAGAGCGGGTAGTAGATCATCGGCTTGTCGTAGACCGGCATCAGCTGCTTGCTGACGGCCTGGGTGATCGGATAGAGCCGGCTGCCGGTGCCACCGGCCAGGATGATGCCCCGCATGCGGCGCAACGCTAACGGGCGTGGCCGGGCTGACGGGCGTGGCCGGGCTAACGGGCGTGGCCGGCCGGGCTGCCCGCCGCACCGGCCGGTCCGGGATCGGCCTCCGCGCCCACCCGCAGCCGGCCGACCAGTGACGACGCCCCCGGGCTGCTGACCGGCTCCCAGCGGGTCGCCCAGCCTTCGGCCCGCAGGTGCACCAGCGCCACTCCGACCACGGCGCCGACGTTGAGGGCGGTGGTGAGCCCGGTGGCGTCGGTGAGGTGCACGTCGATCACGCCGTCGTCGTCCTGCCCCCAGGACAGCACCACCGGGAACTCGGGCAACGCGGCGGCGGCCACCCGGAACGCGGCGGCCACCGCGGCCTGGTCCCCGTCGCGGAACCCGATCCGGGTGGCCGGCGCGCGGCCGGCGACCACGTCCCGGCTGCCCAGCGGGAACAGGTCGCCGGGCCCCACCCGGACCAGCGGCCGGGTGCCGGGGTCGGGCGACGGCGCGGGGACGGCGAGCCCGCGGACCACGGCGACCGGCACCCCGGCCAGCTTGCCCTTCACCAGGTCGGCCGCGGCGGCCAGTTCGTCGACCAGCGCGATCTGGGTGGTCTCCAGCCGGTTGCCGTGCGCGTCGACCGCGCCCCGGAGGTCCAGCAGGGCCGGCAACCCGGCCGAGCCGATCGCCACGTCGGTCAGGCCGTCGCGCCACGTGCGGCCGAACGTGTCGCTCACCACCACGGCCACCGAGACGCCGAGCAGCCCGGCGAGGCGGGAGCGCAGCCGCCGGGCGGAGGCGTCGGCGTCGACCGGCAGCAGGACCAGCGCGTCGGCGGCGACGTTCGAGGCGTCGATGCCGGCGGCCGCCACCACCCAGCCGTGCCGGGTCTCGACGATCGACAGCGGCCCGCGGCGGGCCACCACGCGCACCGTCTCCGCGGCCACCGCCCGCTGGCGGGCCTCCTCCCGGTCGGTGCCGGGCTCGAGGCGCACCAGGTTGCCCTCGACCTTGGACACCGCCTTGGAGGTGACCACCACGACGTCGCCGTCGGCGAGCCAGGGGGCCGCCGCGGCGATCGCGGCCGCCAGGTCGTCGCCAGGGACGAACTCGGGCAGCCCGGGCACCGGGTGGATCGAGAGGCCCGCCGGCGGCTCAGCCGGCGGCTCAGCCGGCGGCTGAGGGGGCTCCTCAGGCATCAGGCCCCTCGGCCCCGTTCCGGGCACCGCCCTGAGCTCGCGAAGGGTGGGGAGAACGGGGTCCTGCTGCTTCCAGGGCGGCGTCCAGCGCGGCGCGGGCCAGGTCGCGGGTCGCCGCCGGGGAGCTCATCAGCAGCGGCACGGCCCGCACGTCGACGCCCGGCACGGTGGCGTCGTCTCCGGTGTGCACCAGCCAGGCGTCCAGCACCCCGCCCTCGGCGCGGGCGCCGTAATGGCGCCCCACCCCCTCGGCGGTCACCTCCACCCCGATCACCGGCAGGCACCGGTCGGCCATGCCGCGGACGACCGAGCCGGCGACGATCGGCGAGATCCCGACCACCCGGCCCCGCGCGGCGGCCAGCGCCTCCCGGATGCCGGGCACGCCCAGCACGGTGCCGATCGAGACCACCGGATTCGAGGGGGCGAGCAGCACGGCGTCGGCGGCGGCCAGCGCCTCGACCACGCCCGGGGCGGGCCGGGCCTCGTCCACGCCCACCTGCACGAAGGAGTGCGCCGCCAGGGCCGCGCGGTGCCGCACCCACCACTCCTGGAAGTGGATGGCCTGCGGGCGGCCGGTGGTGGGATCGGTCACGACCACGTGGGTCTCGACCCGCTGGTCGCTCATCGGCAGCAGCCGGACCCCCGGCCGCCAGCGGTCGGCCAGCGCCGCGGTCACCGCCGAGAGCGGGTAGCCGGCGTCCAGCATCCGGGTGCGGACGAGGTGGGTGGCCAGGTCGCGGTCGCCGAGGCCGAACCAGCTCGGCTCGGCCCCGTAGGCGGCCAGTTCGTCCTTCACCGTCCAGGTCTCACCGCGCCGGCCCCATCCGCGCTCCTCGGCTATCCCGTCACCGAGCGTGTACATCACGGTGTCGAGATCGGGGCAGATCCGGAGTCCGTGCAGGGTCACGTCGTCGCCGGTGTTCACCACGGCGGTGACCTGGGCGCCCGGGGCGGCGGCCAGCACGCCGCGCAGGAAACGGGCGCCGCCGACGCCTCCGGCCAGCACGACGATCTGCACCCGGTCATCCTGCCCGATGGCAGAAGTCCACGGGCGACCCGGATCGGGACTGCCGGAGAGATGATGATCTGTACGAAACCTGTGCGTGACCGTGGGCAGAAGGTGCCCTGGGAGGCGGCGTGTCGAGGGTCTTCGTGACCTCTTCGAGACAGGCGGTGACCGCTGTGACGGATGGGGTCCGGCGTTACACCTCGTCAACTTGACCGCGACTCAACGACACGCGTGTAATTCCGTCGTTGTCATCAGGCGCTGGCCGCTCGGGAACCGCCCGGGAACGCTCGCCGTGACGAGACGTGAGGGGACGCATCGTGATGGCCGAGGTTTCGTGGTTGAGCGAGTACAAGAGCGCCGCAGCCGGTGCCGCGCCGGTCGAGCGGCCGGGTGACGTGCTGGGGCTGGGCGCCGGGGGTGGGGCCGCGTTCGACATCGGCCTCACCGGTGGGCCGCTCGGTGGGCTGGACGCCGATGAGCAGGGCTGGCAGGAGAGCGCCCTGTGCGCCGAGACCGACCCCGAGGCGTTCTTCCCGGAGAAGGGCGGCTCGACCCGCGAGGCGAAGAAGATCTGCACCGGCTGCGAGGTCCGGGCCGAGTGCCTGGAGTTCGCACTGTCCAACGACGAGCGCTTCGGCATCTGGGGCGGCCTGTCCGAGCGTGAGCGCCGCCGCCTGCGCCGTCGCGCCGGCTGAAAGAGGACCTCGTCGCCCCCCGCACCTCGCGAGCTCGGCGCGGGCCCCTACGACGAGGCCGAAGGGCCGCTCGTCCCGGCCGGACCGGCCGTGTGGTCGACTGGTCGGTGTGCTGACCCGGGTCGCCGTCGGACGTGCCCGAGTGGTCCAGGAGATCCGCGCGGCCGCGCCGCTCATGTCCGAACCCGCAGCTCCCCTCACCGCCCGAGGGCCGTGGCTGACCGCCGTTCTCAACGAGCAGTCGGCGCCCCTCCTCGCCTCCGCCCGGCCGCGGGCGGTGGTGGTCGAGCAGCATCAGCAGGGTCGTCCCGACGGGACGGCCCTGCTGTCGTTCCGGCGCCGGGGACCCTCGACCGCGGTGACGTTGCTGGGCGACGCCGCCGGGCCCGTGCCCGGCGGGAGCCCGTCGAGCAGGTTGTACGCCCGGGACGACGGCATCGCCGGCCGGCTCGCCGACGGCGTGGTGGACCAGCTCGCCCGGGTCCGCGGCCCCTGGACGCTGCGGCTGACCGGCCTGCCGCTCGGCGACCCCACCGTGTGCCGGCTGGCCGCGGTGCTGGCCACCGCCGAGGTCGCCACCAGCCGCAGCCGCCGACTGGTCGACGAGCTGGACGCGGTCGGCGAGGTGCGGCGCAGCCGCGACCCCGGCGAGCTCGAGCACTGGCTGCCGGGGCTGCTGGCGCGGCTGCCGGCGCGGGAGCAGCGCTTCGCCCGGGCCGCGGCCCGGCTGCACGCCGCGATCGGCCGGGTGGAGGTCGCCGTGCTGCCCGGTCGGGAGCGACCGGCCGCCGTGCTGCTCACCCTGCTGGACGGGCCCGATGCGGCCATCCGGCTGCCGTGGTGGGGATTCTCCGACGTCGGCGGGCTGGACCGGGCGCTCGGCTCGCCCGTCGTCACCCTCACCGCGTCCGCCGGGTTCCGCGGTCTCGCCCGCCGGGTCTGAGCGGGGCTGCGGTCAGCCGCGCAACTGCAGGACGTTCGCGCCGGGCCGGTCCGTGGTCGGGGCGCTGTCCGGACCGAGCCGCAGCACGCCGCCGGCCGGAGTGCGGCCGTCGCGTTCGGGCCCCTCGGCGGTGAGGGTCGCGCGGATCGGGTAGCTGCGCCCGGTGTAGGCCGCCGGGCCCGCCGGTGGGCGGGTGTAGGTGGCGATGCGGCCGGCCAGCTCCAGCCGGTCGCCGGCGCGGGTCATCCGCAGGCCGGGGCTGCTGAGGTCGGCGTACTCGGTGGCCCCTCGCGCGCACCCGGCCGATTCCGGGTCCGCCGGCGGCTCCCGGACCAGGCAGTTGAACGTCGGCAGCCGGACGTGGGCGAGCGACCGCTCCCCGTCGCTGCTGACGTCGAAATCCGGCCGGGTCACCGTCACGCCCACCGCCCGTCGCTCCAGCAGCACGGTGCCGAAGCTCGCCCGGGCCGTCAGGCCGTCGTCGCCGGGCGCCACCGACCGGTCGGCGAGCGCCCCGGCGGCGACCTCGGTCGGAGCCGGCTCCGCCGGGGTCGGCTCCAGCGGGGTCGGCTCCGGTGGGGTGGGCGACGGCACGGGCGAGGAGGCCGGCGTCCCGTCGCCCGCCGGGTCGTCGCCGCCCACCAGGGCGATGACGGCGGCGACCAGCACGAGCACGGCCGCGGCCGAGGCCATCGCCAGCAGCGTGCGCCGGGCCGAGAGGGCGTCGGGGGAGTGCCGCCCGGCACCGGACCGGCGGGCGGGCCGCGTCGCCGTCGCGCCGGTGGCCGGAGCCGGCCCGGCGACCGCCGCCGGCGGAGGGTCGGGCGAGCCCGGGGGGTGCTCGAGGAAGCCGGGCAGGTCGTCCACCTCGCGGACCTGTCGCGCGCCCGGGACGGGCGCCGTCGTCCCGCCCGGGCCGCCGGTCCCGGCGCCGCCCCGGCGGCCCGACCGGCCGGCGACCAGGGTCGCGGCCGCCGCCCCCAGGACCGCACCCAGGAGCAGGGCGGCGGCCACCCAGCTCACCAGCGCGGTGCTGGAGACCGCCGCGGCGGTCACGCGCGCGCTCCCGGCGTGCCTGCGAGGACGCCGGAGGGGAGGCTCGGCCGGTGTGGTCCGCGGTGCGTGGTCATCTCAGGGCCCAGCATGGCAAAGCCGCCCGGGGCGGCCGGGCGGGCGGCGCCGGTCAGCCGGTGGGGTCGATCTCCTCGGGGTCGCGGCCCAGCAGCACCGCGACCTGGTCGACGACCACGTCGCGGACCAGGTCGGCGAGGTCGTCCCGGTCGGTCGCCCGGATCTCCAGCGGCCGCCGGTAGACCACGATCCGCGCCGGGTGCTCGCGCCCGTCCTCGCGGTGCGCGGGGAGCACCCGAGCCAGCGGGACACTGCCGTCGTCGAGGACGTCGGCGTCCAGCACCACGTCGTCGGGGCTGGAGTGGTCGACCCACGGCACGTCCTCGACGGCGAACTCGACCCCGGCCAGCTCGCGCTCCCACCGCCGCTCCAGGTCCTCGACGGCGTCGAGGACGAGGTCGTCGAACTGCTCGGCGCGGCTGCGGGACAGCGGAACGCCCGGCGGCACCAGGCGGCCACGCAGGCCGCGGCCGTGACGGTCGCGCCGGGCGCGGGCAGGGGGACGGTCCATCGCAGGGGGCAGCCTACGTCCCCGCGGACCGTCGCCGGACGGATCGGCGGCCGTCATCGGGGCATCCGCCGCCACGCCCAGGAGGGGAGCAGCCGCAGCACGGCGAACAGCGGGCGCAGCGCGCCGGGCACCCACACCACCGGCCGTCCCCGCTGCAGGGCCCGCACCGTGGCGTCGGCCACCTGGGCGGGGGTGCTGGACAGCGGTGCCGGGCTCATCCCGGCGGTCATCCGGCCGACGACGAAGCCGGGCCGGACCAGCAGCAGCCCGACGCCGGAGCCGTGCAGGGCGGCGGCCAGGCCGCCGGCGAACCCGTCGAGGCCGGCCTTCGCCGAGCCGTAGACGTAGTTCGCCCGGCGCACCCGCACCCCTGCCACGGAGGAGAAGACGACGAGCCGGCCCGATCCCTGGGCGCGCAGCAGCCGGGCGAGGTGGGTGAGCACCGACACCTGCGCCACGTAGTCGGTGTGGACGACGGCCACGGCGTGCGCGGCGTCGGTCTCCGCGCGGGACTGGTCACCGAGCACGCCGAACGCCAGGACGGCGACCGACACCGGGCCGTGCGCCAGCGCCTCGCCGAGCACGTGCCCGTGCCGGCCGAGATCGTCGGCGTCGAACTCCAGCCGCACGACGTCGGTGGCGCCGGCCGCCCGCAGCCGGGCCTCCTCGTCGTCGAGTTCCGCGCTGCGCCGGGCGGCCAGCACCACCCGCCGGTCGCCGGTGCGGACCAGACGCACGGCCAGTTCCAGGCCGATCTCGCTGCGCGCACCGAGCAGCAGGACCGTGCCGGTCGGGATCGTCACCGGCCCACTCTCCCAAGATCGGCGGCGAGTGGACGTATCGACTTGCGGTGCGCCTGCTCCCCAGGACGCCGGGTCGCGGTTAGTGTGCCTGTCTGTGAGGACCCGGTGGTGAGGCAGTCACGTCGCTGCTCGCGCAGCGGCTGCGCGCAACCGGCAGCGGCGACACTGACCTACGTGTACGCGGAGTCGACGGCCGTCGTCGGCCCGTTGGCGACCTACTCGGAGCCGCACAGCTACGACCTGTGCGAATTGCACGCCGAGCGGCTGACCGTGCCGCGTGGCTGGGAGGTCGTCCGGCACGAGATCGACACCGACGAAGGCCCGACCGGTGACGACCTGCTCGCCCTCGCCGACGCGGTCCGCGAGGCGGCCCGTCCGGAGCCCCCGCGCGACCCGGCCGACGACGGCAGGGGCACCCGCCGCGGGCACCTGCGCGTCCTGCCCAACCTGCCCTAGCCCGGGGCTTTCATGTCGGGACTGCATAGCGCAAAGTTGATCAAACGGAAGGTGCCCCTGACCTGCGATAATCGGGACTGTCGAGGAACCGAGAAGC